>JBBKXA010000075.1:0-19464 GCA_037969235.1 Bdellovibrionales bacterium
CCATTATCTTCCTTTAATTTTTTATTTATAGACTTAAAAGCGTTTTGGGCATCGGCAGGACCTTCGTTATTGTGGACAAGACGAAGCCTTTCCCGAACCTTTGGTTCGGCCTCATGCTCAATTCCCGCCTTTAAAATCGTGCTCCCCGTCATCATTTCTTTAAAGTGAACATTATTTGTTTCACCAAGAAGTGCGGCAAGATCAGCCATGTACTCCGCCAAACGAGCCATAGGGATCGTTTCTGGAGTGTAAGCATTGATTTTAAAGATAAATTCTTTATCTTCGCTCATAACGGAGCCTCCTTTCCTGTAACGAGATTCTACACCATTGACGAGTCCCGGTACATTACTCTTTTACCAACAATACCAGACAAAGCGTTAACAACTCGTTCACTGTCGTCAATTTCACGATTGTTATACCGAAAATCAAACTCACTCAAATAGCGCTGTAAGTGCTTCTCACTGCAATGCTGGTAAACGCCACGCATACCGCGTTTGAATACACTGAAATAGTTTTCACACTTATTTGTATGAACGCCATCACGGTAATATTCACCAGCACTATGCTTGACTGTTTAGTGACTTGCAAATTCCTTGCCAATTTTTGTGTATAATCGGCTTTCATCAGTGTGTAATTCGCTGTCCATTTTTACGTTATCAGTAAGTATTTCGCGCACGATTGCGGCGTCAGCCCTATCAACATGAAATGTGCGAGCCTTACCGCCAGAAACAAGCGTTATAACAGCTAATTTAGCCGCCGCCTTGCCAGATTTAATAAATGGCTTGCCGTCTGTGCGCTCTGTAGGTGGATTTTTCTTTTTGCCTATGTAGGTTTCATCTGCTTGCACAATCTCACCTTCGCCGCCTATTGGAGGAAATGTGCCGTCCTCCATTGCAACACGGATACGGTGGCACATAAACCACGCGGTTTTGTATGTCACTTCTAATGTTCTGTGAAGCTGGTGCGCACTTATCCCCTTTTTACTGGAACACATAAGGTAAACTGCTTGCATCCATTTGTGCAATGCAATATGACTGCTTTCAAATACAGTCCCTACCTTAACAGTAAACTGTTTTTTGCAATCACGGCACTTTTTCAAACCCACGCGAGTTTTAGCCAGGTCATACGGTTTGGCGCAACTGCCACATTTTGGGCATACAGGGCCATCGGGCCAAATAATGCTCTCCAAATATTTGAAGGCATATTTTTCGCTAGTAAAATATCTCTTATTTAGAACGCTCATTGTTAACTCCTTATAATATAAGTATATAACAATGATTTTGGTTTGCAAAGTATATAATTGTGAATTTATACACAATCTGGCAAGGGTTTTTTAGGGGGGTGGGTTTGAAAAATTTCTTCTTTTTGATCTTCGGTAAGGTGCCAAAATGCTTTGGCTTCTTTGAGGATTTTTAAAAAATCATTGCGCTCGTCTTCGCTTAGAAAATGCCCAACATTTGCTGATCTGTTATGTGAGGATGCAATGATATGGGCGTAGGCATTTTGATTGAATTGTAGGCCAAGCGCCGAAAGGCGGGTAATGCGGTCGTTATAGAGGCGTTTAATCACAAAGTCATTGCCTTCGAATTTTATATTTTCTACTTTGGAGAGGGCTGTTTTTGCTGTGACGTTTACGGCTGTCGCGACGATTGCGCACACGACGCAGAGATATAAGGATGCTGGCCATGCGCCACCGAATGCGAAACCTGTCCCAAAGAGAGCGGCAAAAGCGCCTAATGCTGTGTTGTGGTATTTTCTGCTGTTTGGTGTAGAGCTTACATTTTGGTATGCATTTAGCCCCTCAGGGGTGTTTAATTGGACAGCGTCCCAGCTAAATTTTGCGCTAGATGCATTCATTCGGCCTCTATGTCTGCGGCGATGCGTAGGTCGCGTAGGGGGCGGACGAGGCGGATGGCTTCGGTGTAGATGGGATCATCTTTGTAGCTTTGGAGTGCGGCTTCGTTTGGGAATTCGCCGTAGACGACGAAATCAATGTCGTTGTCGATCTGATCGGCTTTGAGGTTACGGCTGACGCGTAAGGTCCAATCGCCTTTGATGGCTTCGAGGGTTTTTAGGCCGTTATAGATTGCATCTTTGTCGGCGGGATTTTTAGCGTTGAACATTACGATATGACGGATCATGTTACCACTCCGCTTTTGTGCCGGGCAGGGCAACGATGAGGCCATCGAGCGCGTCGGTGATTTCGACCTGACAGCCGAGACGCGAAGTATCACGAATATCAAAGGCCATGTCGAGCATGTCTTCTTCTTCGCCGGATTGTTCGTTATTTTGCGCCATGACGCGATCGACCCAATCGGGGTGGATGTAGACATGACAGGTTGCGCAGGCCATAGAGCCGCCACATGCGCCTTCGATTCCTGTGACATTGTGTTCAACGGCGATTTGCATGATCGACCAATTTTGCGGGGCGTCAATTTCTTGGGCGCTGCCGTCTTTGTGGAGGAATGTAATTTTAGGCATAGGATTTAGGCTTTCATTCAGGCTTTCATGCGGTTGGTGATTTTTTGCCATTTTTCGATGAAATACGCAATGTCTTTTTCGGTGGTTGCCCAGCCCGTTGAGATGCGGATGGCGCTGGAGGCTTGGGTGTCGCTGTAGCCCATGGCTTTGAGGACGTGACTGGGTTCAATTTTGCCGCTGGAGCATGCTGCGCCGTTGGAGACGGCTATGCCTTCGAGGTCTAGCGCCATGAGTAGAGTTTGGGCGGACAGGTCGGGGTTGAGGAAAAGGGTGGTGTTGGCGAGTTTGTGGGTGTCTTCGCCGATGACGGTTGTGTTTTTTGCAGTGGTGAGTGCGGCCTTTAGGGGAGCGTGGAGTTGTTGGTGTGTGGCGGCGAAGTGGGGCAGGGTAGATTTTGCGCGTTCGGCGGCGAGGCCGAAGCCCGCGATTGCGGCAATGTTTTCAGTGCCTGCGCGGGCGGATTTTTCCTGACCGCCGCCGTGGAGCAGCGTGGGTGTTACGCCGCATATGCCCAGTGCGAGCGCGCCGACGCCTTGGGGGCCGCCGATTTTGTGGGCGGAGAGGGTGAGGAAATCTATGCCGAGGTCGATCATGTCAATTTCGATGCGGCCAGCAGCTTGGACGGCGTCGCAATGAAAGAGCGCGCCGTGTGAATGGGCGAGGGTGGCGGCTTCGCGGATAGGTTGGATTATGCCTGTTTCATTATTGGCGAGCATCACGGAGACGAGCGCGGTTTTTTCGGATTTAAGCAGTGTTTCAAGCGCGGATAAATCGAGGGTGCCGTTGTTGTGGACGAGGATTATTGTGCATGGGGCGGCTTGGAGTACGGCGGGGTGTTCGATAGCGGAGGCGAGGATGCGTTCGTTTGCGAAATATTTTAGGACGGTATTGTTGCCTTCGGTTGCGCCGGAATTAAAGATGATTTGGGCGGCGGGCGCGTTGATGAGAGCGGCGATTTGGTCGCGGGCGCGTTCAACGATACTGCGGGCTTGTCGGCCGAAGCTGTGGACTGAGGAGGCGTTGAGCGGTCTGCCTTGTGCCGTATTCATAAGGGCTATGATTTCGGCGGGCATCGGGGTTGTGGCGTTATAGTCGAGGAATATGTTTTCGCTCATGTGCACTGGTGTAAAAGTTATTTGAGGGATTTGCAAATTTTTTCGTGAAAACGCGGAAATTTTCGTACAGTGATTCGTGGAAATTATTAAAATTATCCACATTTTAAAACAATGGGTTATACGATTTTTCTGGACATATGAGGTTATTTTTCCTATAACCACTTAACTTTGGTGCGAAAGCATCATTATTGTAAAAACATCCTAACTTAAGTCAGGACATATAAATGCCAGAAGTCATTTTCAACGGCCCATGTGGTCGTCTCGAAGGTCGTTACTCTCATTCAAAAGTCAAAAATGCGCCTTTGGCGTTGATACTGCATCCGAACCCAGAACATGGTGGGACGATGAATAACAAAATTACTTATAATATGTTTCAAGCCTTTGCGGCGCGTGGATTTTCGTGTTTGCGCTTTAATTTTCGCGGTGTAGGGCGTAGCCAAGGCGCGTTTGATCGCGGTGAGGGTGAGCTTTCGGATGCGGCGGCTGCGCTTGATTGGATGCAAGATATTAATCCGAATGCGCCATTTGTATGGACTGCAGGTTTTTCTTTTGGTTCGTGGATTGCAATGCAGCTTTTGATGCGTCGCCCAGAAATTCAAGGGTTCATCACAGTTGCGCCGCCAGCAAACACTGAAGATTTTGCGTTTCTTGCGCCGTGCCCGACATCAGGTTTGGTATTGCATGGATCTCGCGATGATGTGGTTGAAGAGCAGCAGGTTGCTGATTTGGTTGAGCGTTTGCACTTGCAAAAAGGGATCGATATTGATTACCGCGTGATTGAAGGGGCTAATCACTTTTTCCATGGCTATAATGACACGATCATTGAGCATATGCATGATCATTTGAATAAGGCTGGTGCGGGACGTCAGGTGTTTTTGGATGATATGAAAGAAGCGCTGGCAAGTTAGTATTTCGCCGTGAATATTTAAGTGTTTGTTAAAAAAAAGCAGGGGTTTGCCTGCTTTTTTTATGGTGTTGTTTAAGCGATCAGTTTGGATTTTACATCTTCGATGTGGTTTTTGACTTTGACGTTGGGCCAGATGTGGGCGATTTTTCCGTCTTCGTCGATTAAGAATGTGGTGCGGGTGATGCCCATAAATTTTTTACCGTACATGGATTTTTCACCCCAAACACCATAAAGCTCGCAAGTATCGCCGTTGTCATCGGAGGCGAGGGGAAAGTTCAAGTCGTATTTCGCTACGAATTTATCATGTTTTTTTACACTGCATTTTGAAATGCCAATGACAGCGGCGTCCAAAGATTTGAAGGCTTTGAGGTTTTCGTTAAAGCCGCAGGCTTGTGTTGTGCAGCCTGGGGTGTCGTCTTTGGGGTAGAAATAGAGGATGAGCTTTTGGCCTTTGAAATCGGAGAGTTTTATTTGGGTACCGCCGTCGCGGGGGAGGTCGAAATCGGGGGCGGGATCGCCGATTTTTAAATCTGTCATGGTTTCAATCCTTTATTTGTAGCGGGTTTGTGGTAGATTAATCATGTCATTTAAATAGAGCACAGACAGATGAATATCAAAAAAATAATTCGCCGTACATGCTTGATCGCTGTAGAAAGCCTCGCGGTTTTATTGGTGCTGGCGGTTATTGGTGGTGGATTTTTGATGTGGCGGTTGTTGTCTGGCCCTATGGATATGGAATTTGCGCGCGGAGCGATTGAAAATGCACTGTATGATGAGCAAAGCGGTATGCATGTGCAAATGGGCAAGATTGTTTTTGCATGGCCTAAATTAAATGAGCCATTGTTGCTCGGATTGCAGGACGCAAAAATTCTATCGCGTGAGGGTAGTATTGTCGCGTCGATTGATGAAGCTGCAATTGGTGTGCATAAAGGTCAATTGTTATTAGGGCGCGTGCGGCCTACGGCGTTGATAATATCTAAACCATCGTTGAGTTTAATTCGTCACACGGACGGCACATATGATATTGGTGTGGCAGATATGAAGAATTTTGGCCCGCCTAAGCCCAATAAGGCCGACGAAGTGCGCGGCGATATTATCGAAGAAATTTTACAAAGTTTGAGCAATTCGGGTGAGGACAAGATAAGTTCTTCACGCTCATCCATATTGGCCTATATGAAGAGTTTTGAAATTCGTGATGCCATAATTTTGATGGATGACCGCATTTCAGAAATTGCGTGGATATTGCCACAAACCAACGCGATGATTGAGCGAGATAAAAAGGCGTTGCGCGCTGAGATGTCGGTTAATTTTACAGATGGCGCTACGAATGAGACTTTTATTCGGCCAAATTTGCGTATTAATGGTGAAATGGATTTAGGTAATCGTGATGTGGGTTTCAGTGTAGTGCTGGAGCGTTTTGGCATGTCGTTGATTGGGGATAAGGTCCCTGAGCTGCCGCTTTTAACTTCTCCTAATGTTGTTTTGGATGCGGATATTCGCGGGCAATATGATGCGCAAAACCAGATGCTTACGATTATTGATAGTTATATCAAAGCGGATGATGCGAAAGTTGATATAGAAACGTTACTGCGCGTTTCTAAAGATGCAATTATTGGTGATGTATTTGTGGGTATTGACGCGCTAGATCAAGTGGCAATTGCACCGCTTTGGCCGTTAGCTTTGGCGGAGGATAATAGCAAGAAGTGGGTTGTCGATAATTTGAGCGAGGGGCTGTTTTATAATGCTAACGCTACGGCGAGTATTAATATTTCCCTAAACGATGAGGGGCAATGGGATGTGGCGTTAGATCAGGTGATTGCGGAATTTGAATTTAGCGGGATGAGTATTGATTATCGATCACCGTTGAAGGCTGTGTCTCAGGCGAGTGGAAATGGTGCCTTTGATTTAAAAAACGATACGCTGAGTATCGATGTTGAATCAGCAAAGCTTGTGGATATGGATATCACCGCGGGGGATTTGCAATTTAAAGATATTGTTAAAGTGGGCGGTGGTGAAGCGGATATGAATATCAAGCTTAATGGCCCGTTTAAGACGGTATTAAATTATATTAAAGATGAGCCGATCTCGGTGGATATGGATACGGATATGTCGCGCGTAAGTGGGACGAGTGATGTTGTCGTTGCGCTTAAGTTTCCATTGTCTGAGGATATAAAAATCGAGGATGTGTTGATTGATATTAGCGGGTCTTTGAGTCAGCTCACTTTGCCAGAGGCGGTTGGGAAGTTGGATTTGACAGGAGGGCCGTTCGATGTGCGGGTTAAGGATAATACGCTCAATGTTAAAGGCACAGGGCAATTAGACGGGCAAACAGCGAGGGTTGAATATACCGAGCATTTAAGCGCAGCGGGGAAGGCGTTTTCGTCGCAAGCTGTTGCAAATGTGACGGTAAGCCCTCAAATGCGCGAGAAGTTTGGCATGGATTTGAGCGATTTTCTTGAGGGATCGGCGGCGGTGGATGTTACTTATACTGATTTTGGGGGTGGACGCGCAGAGGCTCAGGTAGCTGCTGATCTTACGGCGGCGCGGCTATTTGTGAAGCCGTTTAAATATGAGAAGGCCGTTGGAATTGCGGGGCGTTCGACGCTTAAGGCGATATTGAAAGATGGGGATTTGGTGGAAATTCGCGGGTTGAAGGGGAGTGCGCCAGAGTTAAGTGTAGATGATGCGACTATATTTTTTAAGCAAGTGAATGGCGAAACTGCGCTCTCTTCGGGGCAAGTGGCGGCTTTTGCTGTGGGAAAAACGCGAGGAAGCGGGGCGTTTGAGATAGATAATTCCGGGTTGGTGAAGTTGAATATGAAAGGCGCGATGCTGGATTTACGGCCTTTTCTTGATAAAGAAAAGCGCGATAAAAATACGCCTTATGACGCGCCGTCGATGCAAATTTCGGCGAGTGCGGATATTTTTCTGACGTCGGGTGATGAAAGTGTGCAATTTGGAAAAATTTATGCGGATATTAGCGATAAGGGCGCATTTAAGCAGTTAGAGCTGGATGCTGTAACGGGCAAAAGCCGCGATGGTGGGGATTTATATTTTCGCTTGAAGCCTAATGGGGCGGGCAAGCAGGTGTTTCGTTTGGAGGCGGATAATGCCGGTGCGACGCTTAAGGCGTTTGGGCTATATGATGATGTGCGTGGTGGAAAACTGGTTATTAATGGTAGCCCGATTGCGGGCGGTGCGGCGAATGACCGCACATTGACGGGCAAGGCGGAGATGACGGATTTTCGGGTGGTTAACACGCCGTCATTGGCGAAGTTGTTAAGTGTTTTGTCGTTGCCTGGTTTGTTGCAGAATTTGAATGGGAATGGGTTGGTCTTTACGAAAATGGAGGCTGATTTTGATTGGCTGTTTGGTGAAGATGGTTATGTGTTTATGGTGCGCGAAGGGCGGACTTCGGGGAATGCTTTGGGGCTGACATTTGATGGCAGTATGAACATGGCGCTTGGGTTGATGGATATTCGCGGTACAGTTATTCCACTGTCGGGGGTGAATGATTTGATCGGCAATATTCCGTTGATTGGGGATATTTTGACGGGTGGGACGGGGGCTTTGTTTGCCGCGACTTATACGATGAAGGGCGAGAGTAAAAACCCTAAGGTTTCGGTGAATCCGCTATCGGTGATTACGCCGGGGATTTTGCGCCGTGTTTTGTTTGAGCAGGATTAATATTATGATACACGCACGAGGGCGTGTTTCTTTTTACCGGCGGAGAGTTTGATGTAGCCTTCGGAGGTGAAGATTTCGTTGTTGACGTTGAGTTCCTGATCGTCGATTTTTTTATCGTTTATGCGCGCGCCGCCGCCTTTGATGAGGCGTTTGGCTTCGCCTTTGGATTCAGTGAGGCCGCTTTCGACGAAGAGATCGAGGATGTTGATGCCGTTTTCAAAACGTGACGTGTCGATTTGTATTGAGGGGAGGTCATCGCCGATGCTGCCTTGTTCGAAGACTTTGGCGGCGGTGTTTTGGGCGTCTAGGGCGGCGGGTTCGCCGTGGCAGAGCTTGGTGGTTTCGAAGGCGAGGATCTTTTTCGCTTCGTTGATGTCGGCGCCTTGGAGAGCTTCGAGTTTTTTGATCTCGTCCATGGGCAGGATTGTGAAGAGTTTGAGGAATTTGCCGACGTCGGCGTCTTCGGTGTTGCGCCAATATTGGTAGTAATCATAGGGGCTGAGTTTTTCCGCGTTGAGCCATACCGCGCCATCGGCGGTTTTGCCCATCTTCGCGCCGCTGGCGGTGGTGAGGAGCGGGGAGGTGAGGGCGAAGACTTGCGCGGATTCGGTGCGGCGCGCCAGTTCAACGCCGTTAATAATATTGCCCCATTGGTCTGAGCCGCCCATTTGCAGGATTGTGCCGTGGCGTTTATGGAGTTCGCAAAAGTCATACGCTTGCAGGATCATGTAGTTAAATTCCAGGAAGCTCAAATTTTGTTCGCGTTCTAAGCGGAGTTTTACGCTGTCGAATGTCATCATGCGGTTGATGCTGAAATGGGGGCCGTAATCGCGGAGGAAATCGATGTAGTTGATGTCTTTGAGCCAGTCATTGTTGTTCACCATGAGCGCATCGGTTTTGCCTTCGCCGTATTTTAAATATTTGGTGAAAATTTGTTTGATGCCTTCGATGTTGGCGTTGATGCCGTCATCGTCCAGCATCTTGCGGCTTTCGTCTTTGCCCGATGGATCGCCGACTTTTGTGGTGCTGCCGCCCATGAGGGTGATAGGTTTGTGACCTGATTGTTGAAACCAATACAGCATCATAATTTGCACGAGGGAGCCGACATGCAAGGAATCCGCTGTGGCATCGAAGCCGATATAGGCGCTATGGGTTGAGCCGTCGGTGAGTTTTGCGTCTAGCCCTTCGAAATCGCTGCATTGATGGATGAAGCCGCGTTCGGTGAGGGTGTTTAAAAAATCGGATTTGTATGTCATGAAAATACTATAACCACGAAGATGCTAAGCGACCAAGAAAATAAATTGTGTTTTATTCGGGTGAGGGCGGATCAACATTATCGTTGGTCTCGTTTTGCATGGAAGTGGGTTTGGAAAAGAGGTCTTTTAGTGCGTTTGCAGAGTATACAATTCCAACACCTGAAGTCGCGCCTACAACGGCCCCCCATATTGGCATTAAGCTTTTTGCAGCTGGTTCTAAATCATTTGACCATAGAGATATGCTCCGGCTAACGAGGTTGTTGCAATGACGCTACACGCAACAGGGTGTTTTAAAACGCTGTCACGCGCCATTTCGCAAAAAGTCTTGCAAAATTGAGAAGGGCTCATTTTATAGGGGGGCTTTTTTTAACATTTAATATCTCCTTGATCTGTAATTATGAATACATAAATAGATAATTAAATTGTTTCTTGCAAGGCTTTATTTTCTTGGCGGGGTTGGCGCTTGGTGGTTAAATGGGGCATGAGCAATAAAATATATAAAGCAATTGGGTTAATGTCGGGGACTTCGTTGGATGGGCATATTGATGTGGCGTTGATTGAAACTGATGGGCAGGGCTATGTGAATGCGTTGGGATTTTACGCGCATCCTTATGATCGTAGTGTTCGTGATGCGGTGCGGTCGTGTTTTGGCAAGCGCGAGGGGGATGAGCAAACGCGGGCGGCTGAGGATTTGGTTACTGATGTGCATATTGAGGCGGTGAAGGCTTCGGGTTTTCGAGCAGATATGGTCGGGTTTCATGGGCAGACGATTACGCATGATCCCGAACGTGGTTTTACTTGGCAATTGGGCGATGGAGCGCGAATGGCCAAGGCATTGGGTATGAGCGTGGTCAATGATTTTCGTACTGCGGATATGCGTGCGGGTGGACAAGGCGCGCCGCTTGCGCCGTTGTTTCATCAGGCGATTTTTTCAGGGCATGAAAAACCGTTAGTGGTTTTGAATTTGGGCGGTGTGGCAAATGTGACTTATTTAGGTGAGGACAGCGAGTTGATTGCGTTTGATACGGGCCCTGCGAATGCGATTATGGACGATGTTATGCGCATATATGGCGGGGCTGATTATGATGCGAATGGGGTTGTGGCTTCGACGGGGCAAGCGGATTTGAAAGCGATAGAAGATTTTCTGGCGCATCCATACTTTGCGCAAAAGCCGCCGAAATCACTGGACCGCGATGCGTTCAAAAATGTGATGGATTCTTTGCCGCCTGCGCTGCCTGATGCGATGGCGACGCTGGCGATGATGAGTTGTGATTCTATCCTTAAAGCTTTGGAGCATTTTCCAGTGATGCCGAAGAGATGGTATGTGTGCGGTGGTGGACGGCATAATCATTTTATTATGAACACCTTATCGGGCATGCTTGATAATGCGGATGTATTGAATATTGATGGTGCGGGATGGGATGGTGATGCGATTGAGGCACAATGTTTTGGATATCTGGCCGTGCGCAGTTTGTATAAATTGCCCCTTAGTCAGCCTTCGACGACAGGAGTTTCAGAGGCCATTACTGGCGGGGTTATGCATCAGCCATGATTAAAGCACCGACACCTGAAGTTATTGCGCAGGCTGCTGATATACTATTATCAGGCGGGATAGTTGGGATGCCAACGGAGACGGTTTATGGTTTGGCGGGTAATGCGTTGAGTGATGATGCGGTGCTCAAAATATTTGCGGCGAAGAATCGGCCTGCGATTAATCCGTTGATTATTCATGTGGCGAATGAGGCGATGGCGGCGCAATACGTAGAGGTAAACGATACGGCGCGTTTGATATTTAAAAATTTTTGGCCAGGAGCTTTGACCGTAATTTTGCCGCAAGTATCGAATTGCGGCGTATCGCAATATGCGAGTGCGGGGTTGGATACGCTGGCGGTGCGGATGCCAGCACATAATGTGGCGATGGATTTGATTAGTGCGGCGGGAGTTCCGTTGGCGGCGCCGAGTGCGAATTTATCGGGGAGTATTAGCCCGACTACACCTGCGCATGTGCATGCTTCATTGGGTGATAAGGTAGATATGATATTAGCTGCGGGGCGTTGCGCGGTGGGGGTGGAATCTACGGTTTTGGATTTGAGCGGTGATGTGCCTGTGGTGTTGCGGTGCGGTGCGGTGAGCGCGGCGCAGATTGGTGATGTTTTGGGCTTAGCGGTTGCTGTGTATGAAGAGGATGGCGCAGAGAGTGCGCTTAAATCACCTAAATCTCCGGGGATGTTGTTAAAGCATTATGCGCCTAAAACGCTGCTGCGAGTGAATGCGATTGATTTGGAAGCGGGGGAGGCTTTGCTTGGGTTTGGTTCGTTGAAATTTATGGGCGTTAAGGGCGGCGGCGCGGCGGTAGATTTGCCCGAGGAGTTGGTGTGTAATTTGAGCGAGAGCGGTGATTTGAATGAGGCGGCGGCGAATTTGTTTGCGATGATGCATCAGCTTGATGAAGTGGGGGCGAGGGGAATCGCGGCGATGGCGGTTCCGAATGTGGGGATTGGGTTGGCGATTAATGATCGTTTAAAACGAGCAGCTCAGCGTTAAATTATTGGGCTTTAGTTTTCTTCAGCCATTTTCCGCGGTGGTCGGTGTGACGGATGTAATACTCGGCGATGACGAGGAGGGGGATCCATGCAAGAAGGCTGCGCATGGCCAGGCCAGTTTCGAAATCCATCCATTGTTCACACGCTTTGAAATAAGTAATGCATTGTAATTGCATTAGACCAACGAATTTTACGTTTACGAATGCAAAGGTGAGCGCGAAGCTGCGGAGCATCCAGCGGCGGTGGGCTTTGAAATTGCGGGCGCGGATGGATGTGTAAGCTTTCCATGTAAAGACAAACCACAAGACTGCCAGTGTAGAAAAGCCGAGTTGGGTGATCCAGAATTCTTTGCTGATGGCGAGGCAGAAGCCTGTGGCGGCGCTACCCAAACATCCGATGATATAGGCTTTGCCTAGTTGGCGGTGCCATTTGAGGTAGTTATTGCGTAATTGTTCATGGAATAGAAAAGGGCCGATTATGGCGGCTGGAGTAGCAAATAAGATGTGGAAATAAAGTAAGATATTGTTAGCGCGGTTGGACTGGAAAAACTGCGCGGCGATGGGTTTATCGCTAAATAACAATGTGCTGAAGATGAGTTCGAAGGCAAAAGGTGTGATCATAGCCACGCCGTACACAATGAAGTACCATGGCCACGGTGCGGAGAAGATGTCTGTTTTTTTTTCGTTTTTCATATTATTTTACGAATTGATTTTCAATTACCGCTTGTATCTATTGTAGCGCAGGATTAAAAAAAACCTATGAAAAAAATTTTAGTTACAGGGGCGGCTGGATTCATAGGGCATGCTTTTGCAAAGCGCGCTTGTATGGATGGGCATTTTGTACATGGGATTGATAATCTCAATGATTATTATGATGTGGCGTTGAAGGATGCGCGGTTAAAGGATTTGGATGCGTGTGAGAGGTTTACTTTTCAAAAGCTGGATTTGGCGGATCGTGACGGGATGGCGGCGATGTTTTCGGCGTTTGCGCCTGATGTTGTTGTGCATTTAGCGGCGCAGGCGGGGGTGCGGTATTCTATTGAGCAGCCGCATAAATATGCAGATTCGAACCTCACGGGGTTTGTGAATGTGTTGGAGGGTTGTCGCGGCGCGAAGGTTGAGCATTTGATTTTTGCTTCGTCGTCGTCGGTTTATGGGATGAATGAAAAAATTCCGTTTTCGACGGATGATAATGTTGATCACCCCATTAGTTTGTATGCGGCGACCAAAAAGGCGAATGAGTTGATGGCGCATGCTTATGCGCATTTATATGGATTTCCGTGTACGGGTTTACGGTTTTTTACGGTTTATGGCCCTTGGGGACGGCCAGATATGGCGGTGTATAAATTTACCGATCAAGTGCAAAAGGGGCAGGTGATTGATGTTTATAATCATGGCGATATGCGGCGTGATTTTACTTATATTGATGATGTGGTTGAAGGGGTTATGCGCCTGTATGTCAAGGGGGGCGAGGGGTATCGTCTTTATAATATCGGGCATAATAAACCAGAGAAGTTGATGGATTTGATTTCTTATATTGAAAAAGCTTTAGGGAAAGCGGCTTTGACAAATTTTATGCCGATGCAGGCGGGCGATGTCTATGAGACATATGCGGATATTGATCCGCTGATTAGAGATACAGGGTATGCGCCAACCACGTCATTGCGAGAGGGAATCGAAAGGTTTGTTACGTGGTATCGGGGTTATGATGGGGGCTAAATATTATTTGTCATGGGTGCTTTGGCCTTTATTGTTTATTCTTTGCATGGTGATTGCGGGATATGGTTTTGCGATTCATCGGCCTGTGGTTTTTTTCAATATTGCATATGTGTTTTTGATTGCGACGTTGTTTGGGTTGGAAAAATGGATGCCGCATGAGAGGGCGTGGCTTAATCCAGATGGCCAGAACATTGCGTCGATTTTGCATACGTTAACCAGTAAAGGCAGCGTGCAAGGCTTGTTTATTTTTAGTGGGGTGATTGGGTTGGCGGATTATATCACGCCTGTGGCTGATCAAGGATATAGCATTTGGCCGCGTGACTGGCCGATGTGGGCGCAGGTGGTTTTAGGGTTGATTGCGGCGGAGTTTGGGCTTTATTGGGTGCATCGTGCGGGGCATGAAACAGCGTTATTTTGGCGATTTCACGCGGTGCATCATAGTGTGACGAAGTTATGGTTTTTGAATACGGGACGTTTTCATTTTATAGATAGTTTGGCGAGTATTGTATTCGGTTTGGGGATTTTGCTTGTGCTAGGGGCGCCGATGGAGGTGGTGAAATGGTTAACCGTGATTACGGCTTTTATTGGTATGCTGACGCATTGTAATGTTGAGATGCGATTTGGGTGGTTGAATTATTTTTTTAATACGCCGGGTTTGCATCGTTGGCACCATTCAAAAGATTTGCGGGAGGGCAATCGCAATTATGGCGAGAATATTATGATATGGGATCATATCTTTGGGACGTTTTATGATGCGGATTATCGTCCACCAGCGGATATTGGGATGAAGGATTATATGCCTGAGCGTTTTACCCACCAATTGTTATGGCCGCTTTTGAGTGTCAAAGCGCGTAAAAGGCTTGATCCTGATTATGTACCCTTGCCTTTTATACGTGAAGAATAATACACTGTAGAACAGTTTGAAAATATAAGTGTGTGTCTATGAATTCAATCCCTCCAACTTCGCAAGAAGATCGTCGTAATAAAAAAAATAGTGACGCGCATTTTAATGCGCAGTTTGATGCGCGGCCTATTGCTGTAGGCATTGGTGGTGTCGGATTTAGTGATGATTCTGGGGATATGCTTGTTGCGACTGTCGGGTCGGGGATATTGCTCAGCATTTATGATCAACAAATGAAGATGGGCGCAATGGCTTATGTTGTTTTGCCTGACGACGTTTTGAAGCATTTTCCTTATACTGATCGGGTTGAGCCAGCGTTGGTAGCGAAGTCATTTGGACCACTCGATCAATGTTTGAAAGAAATGAAAGAGCGCGGGGCGGGGAAGAATCGGATTAAGGTGCGGCTGTTTGGCGGGTATTGTCATGAGGATGCCCACGACGACAACGGTTTGAAAAACGCTGTGTTTGTTCAAGAGTATTTATTGCGCAAAGGTGTTCAGGTTTCTAATGCTGATACTGGCGGTGCTTACGTGCGCCGTGTGCATTTCTTTCCTTCTACGGGGCGGGCGGTTTCTTTGTTGTTGAAACGTGATGCGGATATTGCCCAAATTGAAGCGGCGGAAGCAGCATATAATGCGGCTTTTTAAATTGAGTTTAGGTTGGTGTGCAATATAATTTATAAATACAGTAAGTGAGGTTTTTCGATGTCTGATTCTAAAATTCGCCAATCGACAGATCATCTTTTGATGATCGAGCCAGCGGCTTTTTTTGCTAATCCAGAAACAATGGAAACCAATGCGTATCAAGTGGATGACGGGGTTTCGCATGAGGAAATTTCGGCTAAAGCATTGGTCGAATTTCAGGGCTTGCGGGATAAATTGATTGAGGTGGGCGTTGCGATTACGTGTGTGCAGGGGTTGCCTGAATGTCCGGATATGGTTTTTCCGAACTGGTTTTTTACGTTACCAGATCGACGTTTGATGTTGTGCCCGATGTTGAATGAAAATCGCCGTAAAGAGCGTTTGCCACAAGTGGTGGATTTACTGTCACGTATGTATGATGAGGTGATTGATTGGACGGATTATGAAGCGTTTGATTTGCCGTTGGAAAGCACAGCCAGTATTGTTTCGGATCGTGTGAATAAGAAATGTTATGCGGCATTATCAGCGCGGACAGATGAGGGCTTGGCACGTAAATGGGCGGAATATATGGGATATGAGATACATTTTTTTCAAACGCAGAGTCACAAAGGCATTCCTGTTTATCACACTGATTGTACGATGTGGATAGGGGAGACGTTGGCTGGTTTTGCCAGTGACTGTGTGATTGATGAAGATCGCGAGAGTATTGTGAATTCATTAAAATCTACGCATGAGCTGATATTGTTTAGCAATGAGCAATTGCGCGCATTTTGCGGGAACGCTTTGGAGGTGATTGGGCGAGATAATAAAAAATATCTAGTGATGTCTTCGACCGGTTATAATGCGCTTACTGATGCGCAAATAGCGATATGTGAGAAACATTTTAGTGGTATTGTTCATTCGCCTTTGCAGACGCTGGAGAAGTATGGTGGCGGATCAGCGCGGTGCATGCTTGCGGAATTAATGTAGGATATAGGCGCATTAATTATATAGAAACGGCTTTGCGTTGCAGAGCCGTTTTTTTGTGCGCTTTATTAAAAATGAATAAACATATTATTTTTTATTTGACACGGCGTTATTAAATTGATAAAACATCTGAATTGAATAAAAAATGTATTTTATTGCTTTATTTATTCTTGTTTTTTTAAGTTTTAATATTTGAGTAACACGATTATTACATGTTTGAGCGCACCATGATCCTGCTCGGATCTCCTCCCCTTAAGGTGTGTAAGTGTAATAAACGAAGTTAATGTGTAGTTCCGCATTAACGGGTAGAGCGAATAGGAACCCCACACACGCCTGAAGCTTGGAGGTTCGCCTCCAAGCTTCTTTTTTTTCATGTTCAAGGTGATCTCACGTTGTTGCTCGGCGCTTACGTATGAGTATACGCTGCGCTTCTCGCGCCTAGCGAGATCATCTTAAACATGAAAAAAACCGTGTTTGTGGAGGACGGTTTTTATTGACTGAGTTAATTCGTAGCGGTGTTGAAGGCTGTGGGGGCGGGGTCTATGACTGTGATTTGGTTGTTTTTATATTCCAAAACGGATAGTCCACGTTCGGCGGTGTTGTTGCTGCGGAAGCGAAAGATGCCGTCTAGGCCGCTAAAGCCGTTGGGATTCATGATGGCGTTGCGATCAAATGCGGCTCGTCCACCATTCTGGTAGCCTTGGCGTGCCAAGACAGCTGCCAAGGCGGTTGCGTCGAATGCGAGGGAGGCCAAGCGCGGCGCTTTTTCGCCGTAAGTGCTGGCGTATCGTTGTTCGAAGGCGCGGCGTGATTGCGGAGCGGGGGCGGCGAACCATGTGCCATCAAGATTGCGTTCGGTGGCGAGCGCGTCATCATCCATTAATCCAGTGCCGAGGCGACGGATGGATGTAGGCGGCATGCCGTTAAGGGTTAATAGATTTGAGATGTCGCGAGCTTGTTGTCCGCCGACGGGTATCAGAACGGCTTGCGCGCCGTTGGCGGCGGCGGTGAAGTTTTTAACAGTTGTGCTCAGGTTTGAAGTATTGGGATCAAAGCTTTGGTTTGCAACTATTCTTAAGCCGTTGCGCGGGGCGTTGGCGTTGAATGATCCGCTGACGGCGATGCCGTAATCGGAGGCGGGGGCGAGCATGGCGACGCTTTTTATACCGCGTTGAGCAGAAAATGCGGTGATGCGTTCGATTTGATCAAATGGCAGAAAGCCCATGATGTAGGTGTTGCCGCCTGCTAATTTCCAATCTGTGGAAAATGCAATCATGTTGATGCGCGCGTTTTCAGCAATGGGTTTAGCGGCGCGGACAGAGCCAGCGAAAAGGGGGCCGAGAATCATTTGCGCACCAGCATTGACGGCGGAGGACGCGGCAGCGCTTGCACCTTCGGGTGTGCCTTTGGTGTCGCGGGGGATGAGTTCCATATTGGTGTGGCCGACATCAAACAAAGCCATTTGCGCGGATTTAAGCATGGCGTCGCCTAGTGCGGCGTTTGGGCCGCTTAATGGCAAGAGAATCGCGATTTTAATGGGCGGCAGGTTTTGATCGGGAATGTTTGTAGGGGAAAGGGTTTGTGTTTGTCCAACGGTTTGCTGGGCTGTTGTTGCGTTTTGGTTTGTGGTGCGGCGTTGATATTGTCCTTGGTTGGCGCAAGCGCTCAGGGCCAGAGATGCTGTGAGGATAAGCAGAATCAGTAGGGGGTTTTGTTTTTGCATATCGATGTCCCGCTATATTGTTCGTTGTGTTTATTGTTGTTTTTCTATTAATGTGTGAAGTATGTCTGATACACCATCACAACAAATTTTAAAAGAGCAAATGCGTAATTGGTCGCGTCCTGATACAGCAATTAAGCCATTGCAAGCGGGATTGTATTTAATTGCGACGCCGATAGGAAATTTGCGCGATATATCGTTGCGGGCGTTGGATACTCTGGCGATTGTGGATGCGATTTATTGTGAAGATACGCGGGTGACGGGCAAGTTATTGAATGTATATGCGATCAAAAAGCCACTGGCGATTTATAACGATCATAGTGATGAGAGTGTGCGCGAGGCTATGGCTGCGCGTATTCGAGGTGGAGAAGCACTGGCGTTGGTGAGTGATGCGGGGATGCCGCTGATTTCTGACCCTGGCTATAAGCTTGTGCATATGTTGCGCGAGGCGGGATTGATGGTGACGTCTTTGCCCGGAGCGAGCGCGACTTTGGCGGGGTTGCAGCTTTCGGGGATGCCGACCAATAGTTTTTCATTCATCGGGTTTTTGCCTGCGAAAAGCGCGTCGCGGCAGAGTTTTCTAACGAGCTGGGTGCGTGTGCCGTCGGCGTTGGTGGCGTTTGAGACGGGGCCGCGTTTGATTGCAGCGCTGGAGGATATTGCGAAAGTGATGGGCGGGCGTAGGGTTGCGGTTACGCGGGAATTGACGAAATTGTATGAAGATGTGCAAACGGGAAGTGCGGCAGAATTGCTCGTGTATTATCAGAAAAAAAGTGCGCCAAAGGGGGAGATTGTTTTAGTGATTGCGCCGCCGGAGGACATTACTTATAGCGATACGGATTTAAAAGGGTTGTTGGTTTGCGCGCTTGAGGATATGAGCACGAAGGATGCTGCGGCTTATGTTGCGGCGCAGACGGGGGCGGCGAAGAAGACGCTTTATGATTTGGCGTTGAAAGTTGCGCGTGGCGATAAGGCGGGGCGGAATGGTTAGCTTATCGCGCCAGCAAGCGCACGCATTGGGGATGCGTGCGGAGGATATTGCGGCGCAGTTTATGCGCCTTAAAGGGTATAGCGTTTTAGAGCGGCGTTATAAGACGCCGCATGGTGAAATTGATTTGATTTTGCAAAAGAAACGGAGCTTGGTTTTTGCGGAAGTGAAAGCGTATCAATGCCAAGAGCAGGCGCTTCATGCGGTAACTTTTCGGGCGCGGCGGCGCATTGAGGAGGCGGCGCGGCATTTTATCGCGCATCATGAGGATGTTGCCGATTATGATATGCGATTTGATGTGTTGATTGTGCCTCCAGCCTTATGTGAGCGCGGTGATAATATCATGCACAATCTATTGGGGGCTTTTGGTGTGGTGCATCTGGACAATGCATGGCTTGCGGGGCAATAATAAAAAACTATATCTGTGTTTCAGTATTTCTGCCTTTTCCCTTTCGCTACTTCGGAGATTTATCATGACTCGTGTTCCTTTTTTGCTTTTGGCTAGTGTTTTCTTGCTTCCGTCTTGTGTGGGGTTGGGGAT
>JBBKXA010000076.1:0-5960 GCA_037969235.1 Bdellovibrionales bacterium
CGTGTCACCAAAGAATCCTGTAAACCGCCATGATCGAGCGCTGGATCGTGACGGGATTGATCAAGGGGGCTCGCATAGCCAGGGCCGTGCATCAAGGCATTATTGGCAAAGAAATTTTGCTGCGCGGCAAAGGCGGTGAGCGCTTCGGTGCGTTTAAGTCTACCTGTGATAGGGTCAATAATTTCGGGCAATCGCAACCTAGAATCACCTTTGGGCCCATATAAATCGTGCGCTTTTAATAAGTGCCGTACATCAAGCGAATTCATGCGTCCGCGGCGTTTGTCGATACGGGTGGAACTTGATGTCATCATCGCCGCATCGCGTGAGGGGTATCCAACATTGGAGAGTGCGCCTCTGAATGCGGGATTATCAAAGACATGATTGTTAAACCCTATGGGCTGAACGTCTAGGGGTACGCATTTAAAATAACTATGGGTATCATGATCGTAATAAAACTCAGTGTGCAAAGGATCGTAAAATGGGTCTGCTGGATTTTTTGATGTTTTATAAGCCAGCATGTTGCGGTTCTGATGTAGCCTGACATGATCTTCGATGATATGCCCATTGGCATCAAGGAAAGGTATAGATGTGACATCTGCCCTGCGTTTTTCAACGTCTCTTCCTCGCTTGTAATAATCAAATTTGATGGGGCGCTGTTCATCACCAAAATCTTTATAGGCATACGCGCTTTGGTCGAGGAAAGACACAAACGACGCTATACCGTCATAAGGGTTGGTGCGTTTGGGATCGTCATAGCTGGCGATCCCATCTGGGGCACGTGTCACTAATGCGGCTTCGATTGATGGCACAGCGTATTCAGGGCGGCGCATATCAACGCTGAACAAACCAATGATGTTACCCGCAATATCGGCACGCACCGCGCCAATATCAATGATGTTATGCGCATTGGGCATGGAATAAGGCACATTTTCTCGCCCCAGTCCCATGGTTTCCAAATCCCATACGACGTTTATTAATTCGCCGCGCTTGATATTCCAAACCGCTGCTTCGAGCGGGGCGATTATGCGTTTTTGCGGGTCAAATTTTGTATTTGTCATCTTTAATCCAACCCTACGCGTTGTTCATGTTGGCGTTCATTATAACGCTCTGCCTGAATACCCGCTCTGGCCGCGCCGCTTACGCTCATGCTGAAGGGGCGGGTGTCTGGGGTTTGCATGTCCACCAGCGATGGACCAACATCACGCTGGCGTGCAGATTCGCCGTTTTTGGCGTTGTTCCATCCATTCCACGCCACATTTGCAACGTGCCGCCCGTGGTAATTGTCCAGTGTTTCACGGGTATTCATCCCATCGGATACGCTGCCTTCACTGCGTAGGACAAAGACACGTAATAAATCCACCTTGCCGCCATGTTGTAATTTAAAGGCTCGCCGTACTTTGATAAGCCACCATGATGGGGTCAGGATATTGGTTAACATCATACCCATTAAGCCCGATTCTTTGTCAGGTTTTAATTCGTGAGCTTTGTGATTGCCTGGCTCGGTGATAGTCGTGCGCTCGCCTGCAGCATGGATAATATCCTTGCCACGTTGCCAATGCTCAAACGAGGGATTGTGGATGCATTCGCTGGTGATGGCGGGCATTTTAAACCATTCGCTGTCTTCGTCAAAATATCCTGTAACCATATCGCGCATATCGTTGTAAAAACCGTGACCGTGGAGGTGAAATGGCTGGTCTTCAACAATCATTGAACCGTCGGCATTGTTGCTGCGGCAATTCCAACCGAGCGTTTTGAAGCCCTGAAGCAGTTCCGCGCGCTTTTCTTTGGGGTTATAAATTTTAAAGCCATTTTTAATGGCGCAAACCACGGTGGCGCCACGATCGGCACATCCGCGCATTAATCGATCTTGCGCCAACTGTGCTTCTTCGCCCTGTGACCCAAGCTGCGTAACAAAAAACACTATATCATCTGGCGTTAATTTGTAGCCTGTCGGCTTGCCTTCTGGATCGATTTGAACACGATCAAACTGCGATTCACCCCGGGCAAAGCTGGCCATTGTAGCCATCATTTCGCCCGTTGGCCCAGTTGAGTCGATTAATACAGACCCCGGATTATTTTTCCAGCTTTGCGCCATAGCAGAGTCTTTGCCGGCATGGAGGCTGGCAATATCTTGCTCATTGTCAATGGCGATATGCATTGCATATTCGTTGTTACTACAACGGTTGCGAAATGCGACGCGGCCATCAATATCCAAACGCCGTAGCATCCAAAATTCGACATCGCTGGCGGGTTCAATATTTTTAGCTGTCAGTTCTAATTCGCGTTCTTTTTTCAATTCTTTGATGGCATTGGCGACGACCTTGGGCATGCTCGATGTCTGGTCATCATGTGTCTTTTCAATGGTTAATCCTAAAATGCCTGTAGCAATGTCATCGTAAATATTTTCATTGGCGCTAAAAAACGTATCAAAAATGATTTCAGGCTTATCGTTTTTTGATTTTTCAACTTGGTTCTGGATATATTTAAACACCTGATAATTATAATTTTCGCTACGCACTTGTTTTTCAATATCGCGCAAAGCTCCGCCTTCGCGGGTTTGAATTTTTTTAGCTTTGGATTTAATTTCGGCGACTTGCGCAGCTACATATTCATCAATGGCTTGACGCGCAATATCATAGGCTGATTGTGACAATTGATCGGCGTTGATGGTAACCTCACGTAAATCAAGGTCGGGGTTGGCGCCATGTTTGTTCGATGCTGTCGCTCCAAATACAGCGGCTGCACCCACGGCGGTGACATTACGTAGCGTATCTTTTTTTGCACATACTTCATACACAGCTTGGCGTTCTTGGTCATTGGTACAATATCCAACACGTACGATGGCTTTTTCGGGGAACAGTTTTACAAGTTCGCCAAATGTGTTGGCGAATTGGTCGGGGCGCGGGGCATATCCGGCGGAGGTAATGCCCGTTGTGTCGTAATATACAACCGCTGATCCACCCATGCCTTCCACGGATTTCTCTAACTTATCAAGGCTTACACCCGCCCCCGAAATATCGGCCAGACACATTTGCGTTTTCATGATAAATTGGCGACCGTGTTTTTTAATGCCGCGCCCGTCATTATAAATCAAATGCGCGGGGTGATAGACATCATCATTTTGACACGGCGTAATGCGGAATATATCGGTAAGAGCGGAATGATCGGAGCCATTGCGACAGACTTCCACCCAAAAGCGTACATCGCCTTCGGCATCACGCACGCGATAGGCATAATGATTTTCATCAATTTTAAACAGATCGTCATTGCTTTCAACCACACCTTCACGATCATAAACAATAGAGTCAGGCCACTGGTCTTTGGGTACACCCAATTTCTGGAATTTATCGACCATATAATCATAGTCGCGTTCTTTGAGCAAAAAGCGCATGCCTTTAAAAAATCCATCGCCTTTACCATCGATCTGTAAGGCTTGGTATTCGGCGGAAAGGTGGTCGAAATGTTTATGGCTGAAAGGGATAATGCCTTCCATCAACGCTTGTTTATAACGATGCACATCAATATTCATCCCATCCCATTCGGAATCGGCGGGTGCAGCGATGAGCGGGAAATCAACAAGCACAGCGCATTCACTTAATTGTTGTTTGATTTTACCACCAACCGTTTTGATTGTTTTCATGGCGCGGTTTAAAAACATGTTCCCGCCACCAATGCCGCCATTAAATAATTCAGGGCTGCGCCCTTCAAAATCCTGACCATTGAAAGGGATATACTTGACCTGACCGCCGCTTTCAAATGATGGCGCAGGGCCAAGCTCGTTCATATCATCGAGTAATTCGTGATGAGCCGCGATGCTGCTGTATGGGGGGAATTTTCGTTGCGCGAGATATTGCATGGATTTCATGTAAAATCCGCAGATATTGCGTTTATCGGAATGGTTGCCCTTTAACCCTTCGGCGAAGCTCGCGCTTTCCAGTCTAAAAACACCGGGCGTATCCTCGATAAAGGTGATGTCAACCACGTTCAGATCGGCTGGCGCGATCATATCCTCTGGTACATCTTCAGGGCGAATATTGATTTTGAAATTATGGCACTTGGTTTGTTCATCAAATGTATATGCGCCACCTGTAACAAAGCGCATGCCCGATTCCATGTTTACCGCGCTCTCATGCCATTTATCGGTGAGGCTCTGCTCGGTCTCCACCGTGTTCACATTATGCCCCATTAAGGCTTTGAGTTGCGCTACATCGCGCATGTGAAAAACTACGTCGTCACCTTCGTTGCCTGCTATTTCCAAGAAGGGACGATGAAGAGATTTGATGCTAAAGCCGCCTTCCACGTTGTTTAATCCGACTAAAGTCAACTCACTACCTGTAAGGGCTTTGAATACACTTTCGTTCTGTTGCTTACCACCCGATAGCGTCTTTCCCATGTTTTCGACGGGTTCTTTGTTGTTTAAATCTTCTTTGGCGCGTTTGCTGAGTTCGATGACACGGTCAATCGTGCGGCGATCTTCAGGCAAGGATGAATCCTGTTGACCACCTGTTGTCGTGCCTTGATACAATTTCGCACCATTCAAGACAATTTGGTCGGGCATCATCACGGGCATACCGTTTTCATCTTCGGCGCGTGGGTCACGTCTGGCGCGGATATGCAGAATGGTTTTCTGACAGCTTGCTAATGTATTTTGGCGCATGAGCGGCTGGTTGTGCCAATAGCTCAGCACATCATCAAGGCGATCTTTGGCGGGATCGTCTTCATTGCGCAAATATTGCGTTTCGCTTTCAACCAAACAAAATGTCTGGCTGTCCACATCAAATGCGCTTTGCGTCATTTTTGCATTTTGCGAGAAATCAATTTTATTAAGTACATCAAGCTGCGCTTCTATGTCGTCATTATTGGCGGCGACGCCCCGCAACAGACCCAAATTGCGGAGCCATTTGTGCAACGTAAAAATACTATTTTTACGGCTTTCACTTTCAAAACTGGCTGAGGCGCTGATCGCCATGCCGCATCGCTCCTTTAATTTAATTGTTTAGGGTTGGCCCACGTTCATAGAGCGCCGTCGCATCCACAAGATCCAACCCATGTGTAGCGCGGATATTATCCCATTGCTGACGAGCTTCGCGCACATCAGGATGCAAATCTTTAATCGCGTATTCATCGATATGACTTGCGCCAAACCAGTTGAGATTACCCGTCACGCTGGCTCTTATGCCGTTTTTCGCTTCGGGGATATGTTCGGCTTTCGCCCAGAACCAGATCATTTTGCAAAGCTCCGCTTTTTTGACAGGGTCGGCGCGGTATTCGGCGAAATCGAGCGTGCCATCGATGAAAGATTTATATTCGGAGCTGTTGGCAAACGCATCATAATCGGAATGCTCGGCGATATTATGGGCGACTGTTTTATCGTATTGGCTTGGGTCTTTAGCACGATAAAATTGCGGCAGACCTGCGCGGTCGTTCAAAAATCCCGCAAGGAAATATTCAGGGCTTTTTTCAAAGTTGTATTTTTTCACGCGTTTTTCTTTGCCCGTGTGCGGATCATTGATAATTTCGGTGTTGCGTAAGTTGGGATCAATGATCGCCTCATACATCTCTAATGCTTCGAATAAAGCGAGGATATCCCCGCCATGCTCGGCGATATTGTTGTTATCGAGATTGGCTTTGTTGCGCATACCCAGCAGGATGATAATATCCATGAAATCAATCAATTCGGGCATATCGCGTTCATGTTTGAGTTGTTTCATGTAATCGTGATCATAGAAGAAATATTGCGTCACGGTGTTGTTATCATCGGGGCGATCAACCAAACCCACCGCGACTTTGACGGCTTCCATGATTAATGTGCTGGCGCCTTGTTCTAAATCACCGGGTGTAAAACAAATGCCGCTATGGCGTGTGCGAATATCATGCGCGGCGGCGGCGATTTTGAGTTTACCATCCGCTTTTATTGAGTCTTTGGCGGCGATCGCCATAGAATTGGGCGCGCGGTTTAA
>JBBKXA010000077.1:0-13045 GCA_037969235.1 Bdellovibrionales bacterium
GTCACGAATTATATTGTAATTAGAAATTTTATTTGCTATAAGGTTGGTATGGCATATACACGCGATACAAAATTGACCACTCCCCAAGCAATGGCGCAATATTTTGCTGGCGCACATGGTGACATACCGAGCGCAGAGGCAGGCTTATACGCTTTAGGGTTCGACACGCATGAGGCTAGAATGCTCGTAGGTGCTTTCAGGGAAGCCAACGGACAAAAGAAGGCAACCGAAGCCGAATTAGTTGAAGCCTTTCGCCCATTTTTTGGCAATGCATAATTTTTCTTATTGCGATCTAGCGTCTGAAATATAAACCACCTCAACCATTCTGCGCCATTTTCCCATGACAATGCTTGTACTTCTTTTCTGAACCACAAGGGCAGGCGGCGTTACGTGGGGTTTTGCTCCACGTGCTTTCGTCCTTTGGATCAAACACATTCTTCTGCGTTTGTTGACGGGAAGGCATGTCGCGCACATTACTTTGATTGCCATCATCCATAACGCTACCTTCGCCAAGTAACGCGGGATCATCATGCCCTTCATAGGTCACTTGATCTTGCGCACGTCCAACCACACCAACATCAACATATTGATCATCCTCATGCACTTCAACCAACGAAAGCGTCTGGGTAATGCTTTCACGCATCAAATCAATCATGCGCTCAAACGCTGTAAACGCTTCGGTTTTATATTCATTGAGCGGATCTTTCTGCCCAAATGCCCGCAAATTAATTCCCTGACGAAGGTGATCAAGCTGAAGCAAATGTTCTTTCCAATGTTGATCGAGCAATTGCAAAACAATAGATTTCTCCATCTGACGCCATACCGCTGAGCCACAAGATGCCGCCTTACCGGCCATTTTTTTATCAATTTCATCTGTGATGCGCTCGAGAATTTCCGCATCCGCAATGCCTTCTTCCTTCGCCCAATCACCAATCGGTAAATCAAGCCCAAACAAACGTTGGCATTCGGTGCGAAGCGAATCCGTATCCCATTGCTCGGCATAAGTGCTCGGCGGAATGGTGGCACGTACAGTGTCTTCGATCACCTCGTCACGCATATCTTCAACCAATTCTTGTATTGCATCCGCATCCATAATTTCGCGGCGCTGTTCATAAATTACTTTACGCTGGTCATTCATCACATCATCGAATTTCAGCAAATTCTTACGAATTTCAAAATGCATGCTTTCAACTTTTGCCTGCGCCCTCTCCAGCATTTTTGAAATAAGAGGATGCTCCAACGCTTCGCCCTCTTGTAAACCGATATTGCGATTTCCCAGCAAAGCCTCAAGCTTATCACCCGCGAAAATACGCATCAAATCGTCTTCAACGGAAAGGAAAAACATCGAAACCCCAGGGTCACCCTGACGACCGGATCTCCCACGGAGCTGGTTATCAATCCGCCGAGATTCATGGCGCTCTGTCCCGATGATGTACAAACCACCAGCATCCAAAACCGTCTGGCGATCAGATTTAACCTCAGCAAAGATTTTTTCAATCGCGCTTTTGTTTTGCACAGGATCAGCGTTAACGCCGATTTCCTCTTCTACCCGCATTTCGGCGTTACCGCCCAGCTTAATATCCGTCCCACGTCCTGCCATATTGGTCGCAATTGTGATTGCTCCCGGGCGTCCCGCTTGTCCAACAATATAAGCCTCTTGCTCATGATGGCGCGCATTCAAAACATGGTGCTTAATTTTTTCAGCCTTAAGCCGACCAGAGAGAATTTCGGATTTCTCAATCGACACTGTACCCACCAAAACAGGCTGCTTACGTTCGTGACAATCAATAATCAAACGCACAATAGCGTCTTCTTTTTCTTTCAAAGATTTATAAATTTTGTCTTCATGGTCTTTACGTGCAATATCGATATTGGTCGGAATAGCCACAACGCCCAACTTGTAAATCTCCATAAACTCACCAGCCTCGGTCATCGCCGTACCAGTCATCCCTGCAAGTTTAGGATACATGCGGAAATAATTTTGGAAAGTAATAGACGCCAATGTTTGATTTTCGCTTTGAATCTCAACATTTTCTTTGGCCTCAATCGCTTGGTGCAGCCCTTCAGATAATCGGCGGCCATCCATCATACGACCTGTAAATTCGTCAATTAAAACGACTTTCTCGTCCTTAACGATATAATCTTTATCCACATGAAATAATTTGTGCGCTCGTAATGCTTGGTTCACATGATGCACCAACGCAATATTTTGCACGTCATACATATTGCCCTCTAAAAGCAACCCATATTCGCGCAGCAAATTCTCAATCCGCTCTGTACCTTCTTCGGTCAACGTGATGGTTTTATGCTTCTCGTCCATCTCGAAATCATGCGCCTCAAGATGGGGGATAAGTTTATCAACACTATTATAAAGCTCAGTTTCCGACTCGGATGGCCCTGAAATAATAAGCGGCGTCCGCGCTTCATCAATAAGAATCGAATCGACCTCATCAACAATCGCGAAGTTAAAAGGCCGTTGCACCATTTGCCCAAGGCTAAACTTCATATTATCGCGTAAATAATCAAATCCAAATTCGTTGTTCGTTCCATACGTCACATCCGCCGCATAAGCCGCTCGACGCTCAGTTTCAGAAATGTTACCCGTGATACATCCAACGGAAAGACCTAAGAAATTGTAAACCTCGCTCATCCATTCGGCATCCCGCGCCGCTAGATAGTCATTGACCGTAACCACGTGAACACCCTTGCCTGACAGCGCATTGAGGTAAACGGGCAGGGTAGACATCAACGTTTTCCCCTCACCAGTTTTCATCTCCGCAATTTTGCCGTCATTCAAAACCATGCCACCAATCAATTGCACATCAAAAGGTCGTAAGCCCAATGTACGTTTGGACGCCTCCCGAACTACCGCAAAAGCTTCATGCGCAATTTGCTCGAGCGTTTCGCCATTATCCAAACGTGCGCGAAAAACCCCGCTTTGTGATTGCAATTCCTCATCGCTCATCGCCTCGTAATGCGCTTCAAGCGCGTTTATAGGCTCAATTTGTTTATGATATGTTTTGAGCGAACGCTCATTGGATGAGCCAAAAATTTTTGTAACAAGACCTAACACGGTTGATTCTCCTTATATTCTGTCACTTTGATATAAAACGCGAAACGCTCCACGTCAATGGGGATAAAGCGACGCTAACCACTTGCAAAGATAAATGAGTTTGATTAGGGTTCTTAAACTAACCACAATTTTAAGGATAAATAAAATGACGGATGCAAATAAACAAACCAAAGGCAGCAATGGCGGTATGATCGCATTGGTCGTGCTGGTAGTCGTAGCGATCGGCGCGCTCATCTTTCTCGCCAAAAATATGAACAAAGATTCGGATGGCACTGATACTGTGGCCGTTGCGGAAAATACAGCAACCCCGCCCACCGAAGGCGCTACTGAAACCGAAACAGCAGAAGCGACACCGACGACACCACCAAAGGAAATCAAACCTGGTAACCCAGTAGTCGCCAAGGTCAATGGCCGTGAGATCAAACGCGTAGATGTGTTCAATTTTATCCAAGGCATGGGCCAAAACGTCCCGCAAATGCCAATTGATCAATTGTTTCCACTTGCGCTCGATCAAGTTATCAACGCGCAAATCATCGACAAAAAAGTTGACAGTGCGAATTTGGACAATGACCCAGCCGTAGCAGAACAACTAAAAGTTGCCAAAGAGCAAATCGAGCGTCGTGTATTCATGGAAAAAGCCGTGAATGACGCAATGACCGAAGATCGCTTGAAAGCGGCCTACGACCAATACGTTAAAAACTTCCCTGAAATCGAGGAAGTAAAAACTCGTCATATTCTTGTAAAAGAGGAAAGCCTTGCAAAAGAATTGATCACACAAATTCAAGACGGTGGAGATTTTGCAGAGCTTGCAAAAGCAAATTCCATTGACGCCACCAAAGATAAAGGCGGTGACCTCGGATATATTGCAAAGCAGGATCAGGTCATCCCTGAATATATCGACGCTGTATTTGCTATGAAAGTTGGCGATGTCAGCAAAAAGCCATTGAAATCTGAGTTTGGTTATCATGTCATCGAAGTGCAAGACACACGTATGCGCCCAGCCGCAGACTTCGAACAAGCCAAACCATTCTTGGCGTCACAACTTCGCGGCGAAGTGCTAAACGACTTACTCGCCAAATGGCGCACAGGCGTGGATGCAACCATCTATGACATCAACGGCGAACCTATTGAACCCGCCGCTGGTGAAGAAAAGATTGAAGCTCCAGCCACAGAAAAAAATGACGGTTAATTCCAAACCATCTTAAAGCAATTAAAAAATCCCCGTAGCGATGCGGGGATTTTTTGTAATCAAAAACAATGGGAGAATAACATGTTAAATAAAAACTTCATCCAAGCCGCCACGTTATTAGGCGCGAGTATTATTGGTTCTGGTAATGCAATGGCGCAAGAAGGCCCCGCTGAATTAAGCGCGAAACGCATTGATACGATTTATGAATGCATTACAGATACAAATAAAATCATAGAAGGTTTGGACACCAGAAGAGAAACAAATATTGATTTTGGCCTCTACGATGAAGGTAATAGAAATATCATTAAAACAGCTATTAAATACGGTGATTTTGAGGAAGATGTCAGGGCACTCTCTCTTTTGGGCGAAATGACCTCTCTGCTTATGTTTTTAACAAATCAGAACGTTCAAAATCTGTGCGCTCTATATGCTGATGCTACAGGTGCGCTCCCAAAAGAAGTTTTGGAGGAGTTAGAAGAAGTAGCCACAAATTTCTATGAATATGATGCCATGGCTTTGGCGATTATGAAGAAATTGAAAAATGCTGGTCAAGCATTAATAGATTCAGGAGCCGCGCCGATATCGAATGATCCCCTTGACCAAACCAAAATATTCCGTGACATAGCGCCGTCCGATTTCGAATAAGCTCTTTATTCCCCCTAAACGGGAGGGGACTAGGATGAGGGTGAAAATCCGTGTTCATCCCCGCCCATCTATGCTAAATATAAACCATGGTCAACATCATTTCTAAATGCGAAGCCGCGCTTAATTCCCCGCCGCCCGCCGCGCCTAAGCTCCCCATTATCCATGTGGTCGCCGCAGCGCTTATAAATGCCAACAACGAAATCCTCATCGCGCAACGCCCCGAAGGTAAGCCCATGTCGGGTCTGTGGGAGTTTCCCGGCGGAAAAATGGAGAGCGGCGAAACGCCCGAATACGCCCTCATGCGCGAACTCCGTGAAGAGTTAAGTATCGAAACGCGCCCTTGTTGCATGCATCCCATCGCGTTTGCCTCCCACAGCTATAATGACTTCCACCTCCTCATGCCCTTATTATCCATCCGCATCTGGCGCGGCGAGATCAAACCGCTTGAGCATCAGGCCTTAAAATGGGTGCGCTGCCTCGATCTCCACAAATACCCCATGCCCGAAGCCGACATCCCCCTCATTGCTACGCTTCGAGATTTGCTTTAATCTGTGAATATAACAAGTAACAAAAGGGAGCCTTCAATGAAACAAACACACAAAGCTATCGCGGCCTGCGCAGGCCTAGTAGCGCTCTCCACTTCAGTTTTCGCAGATACACCGCATGCCAATCAAACGCTATATAAGGTTGCAAGAACGCCAATTTTGTCAGAAACGTTTGATAAGGACTCTGCACGATATATCCGTCATACCCCAAATGCATCAACAAGAGATGTGGATGAAAATGGTTTGGTTACTGTTAATTACAAATATTACAACGTCCTTTTAAACGATCAGAATAATAATCAAATCACCTGTACGGGATTAAAAGTAAGTTTCCCAAAAGATTTGGATATAAAACTTAAATCGCAATCCATTACCGCCTCTTTCATCCTTCGCGCTGACCCTAATAATGTCGCAGGCACAGGTCAACTATCTTACGGGGGATGCATCAAATATGATGAAAGCAGCCAATTAGAAATGCGCAACAATAAAGTAGAAATCAATAATAACGACATTGTCGATGCCTCATTCCATGTTAATCTTTGGGAAAAGCAAAACACCAATGGCGCCCCGCGCATGGAATTAGAAAAGCCCAAGCCTTTAAAAGGTCTGGAGAACGAAGATTGTGTTCGCGCAGGTTGGAACGCCGACCTATATAATACGTTATTGCAGCGCGATATATCTAATCCCCTCAGCGAAACTATTGTGGTGGATACATTGTGCCGCTAACATCATAAGATGTTCGAAACCGTTTATGATTTCAAAAGCTTTTACAATACGCGTTTAGGGCGCATGACGCGGCGGATATTGCAAAACCGCATCCGCGAAATTTGGCCAAATATAAAGGGGTTATCGTTGATGGGTGTAGGCTACGCCGTGCCGTATTTACGCGTATTCGATGACGAAGCCTCAAACATTTTCGCAATCATGACCGCCTCCAAAGGCGCGCACCACTGGCCGCATGATGGCCTAAACACCGTAGCCATGGCGCACAGCGCCGCGCTCCCCATCGAAACAAATTCGCTTGATCGTGTGCTCATGATGCATGATCTGGAATTTTGCGAATACCCGCACGCCGCATTAGCGGAGATCTGGCGCACCCTCAAATCCAACGGACGCCTAATGGTCGTTGTGCCAAATCGCACCGGCCTTTGGGCACGCGGCGATCACTCCCCCTTCGGACAGGGCGCGCCATATTCCCTCAGCCAGCTTTCACACAACCTCCGCCAAAATAAATTCGTGATCGAACGCAGCGAAGAGGCCTTATTCATGCCGCCCATCAGCAACACCCTTATCCTGCGCGGCGCCGGCCTGTTTGAACAATGGGGACGAAAAATCATGCCCTTCGGCGCAGGCGTACACATCATCGAAGCCAGCAAACAACTCTACGCCCCCGTAGACAAAGGCCGAGGCTCCGCCGTCGCCGTAAGCGGGCAGGGGCGCCTAATGCCCAAACCCGTGGCGCGAATATGATTGTTTGTTCAAGCTAAACCCCATCCAGCGGCGCATCTTTATTTACGCCATCCATAAATGGTAAGCCGCGCTCCATGTTGGTGATTTGATATACTAACCCGATCCAGTTACCGATAAGGCTGCGGGCGGTATCACCCCAGCTATTTTCGATCATCTCGCTAATATCACAATCAACCAGCGGCCAATCCTTTTGCCCACCTTTGATCGCGCCCTCCAATGCCATTAAAATCTCAACCATATCCGCATCAAAATAACGCGCGGGCAGGGGCGGATAATCGCTGCGCTCACGCTTGGTAAACCGCTCAACCTCACGTGCGTACTCCTTGTACAAACTAATCGTGTCATATTCGGGATGTCCCTGAAATAAAATCTGGCGGAATCCATCTGGGCTGGTGGCCATATGTACACTCGCGTTCCCATCCTCATCTTCCCCCGCACATAAAATCGGCAACCCCGCCGCTTCAAACTGCGCCGCGCTCACCGCGTTATACCTCGAATGCGGCACGTCAAACACCGTATTCACCCCGCGCGTTATCGGATGATTACGATTCAAAACACGATGCGGATAAACCCCCCACAATTTATTCTCCAATGCCTCGCGCGTTTGCCCATATTGAAACGCCATCACCGCATGCGTCGCTAAACATGAACAAAGCGTAGAGGTTACATTCTCCCACGCCCATCCAATAACCGCCTGCAACGGCTCCCAAAATGCCGCCCGCGTAAGGTCGGGGTCGCTCACATTTGCCCCCGTAATAATCAACGCATCCAATCCATCACGCTGCATATCCGCAAATGTTTCGTAATGGGCATCAATATAGGCCTGCGCCTCCGCTCCGCGCTCAATTTCTGGCAGCGTGAAAGGATGCATATAAAATTGCGCGATCTGGTTGCTCTCCCCGACAAGGCGAAAGAACTGCCGCTCCGTGGCCTCCAACGCGCCATCTGGCATCAAATTCAACAAACCTACATGCAACTCGCGAATTTCCTGACTCTGCGCCCGATCCACCGGCAACACTGTACGCCCTTCGGCGCGAAGACGGTCAAAAGCCGGTAAATTTTTATAGGCAACTAAGGGCATAATTTCTTTTGATTTCTAAGTGTTGTATCTGTAGTTTTAACGCGTAAAGAGAGTAAAAACAATGTTCAAAAAAATTACCATTATCGGCATGGGCTTAATCGGCTCTTCCCTCGCGCGAGCAATTAAGGCACACAACCTCGCCGAAAAGCTCGTCGCCGCGGATGCTAGCCCCAGCGTATGCCAACGCGTCAGAGAATTAGAGATCGCCGATGTGGTCACCCACGATATCCCCAAATCCGTAGTCGGCAGCGATATCGTTATCCTCGCCGTGCCTATGGGCGCAATGGCCATCGTCGCGGAGCAAATCGGCCCCAACATGGCACCCAACGCGGTGCTGTCGGATGTCGGCTCGGTCAAAGGACTGGTCGCGGATAGCCTTGGCCAATATCTCCCCGATAGCGTCTCGCTTGTCCCCGCGCACCCCATCGCAGGAACAGAATTTTCAGGGCCAGACGCAGGGCTAGCGGAATTATTTGACGGACGCTGGTGTATCCTCACCCCATGCGCCAACACCCCGATCCGCGCCGTTGAAAAAATCACAGCGCTTTGGGAGGGCGTAGGCGCAAAGATTGAAATCATGGAAGCCAAGCACCATGATCTGGTGCTCGCCATTACCTCTCATCTTCCACATTTAATCGCCTACACGATTGTAGGAACCGCGGATGAGCTGGAAGATGATATAAAATCCGAAGTCATTAAATTCTCCGCTTCTGGCTTTCGCGGCTTCACCCGCATCGCCGCCAGCGACCCTGTCGTGTGGCGCGACGTATTCCTCAGCAACAAAGACGCCGTGCTCGAAGTCTTGCAACGCTTCACCGAAGACCTAACCGCCATGCAAAAAGCCATCCGCCGCAGCGATGGTAAATACATCGAAGACGCGTTCACTCGCACCCGCGCCATCCGCAAAGAAATTATAGAAATGGGCCCCGAAGGCTACCCCAACCCCGAAGCGATGAAGAAGAAATAGGTTAAGCCGCCTATAAAATGCAACCCCGCAAAAGCGCAAAGGTAGTACCTCCCTGTGAACTCTTCCCTGACCTTTTTGACCTCTGTGGTAAAAGATTGAAAAAACCTCACCACAAAGCGCACAGGGTAAACTGAGAAAAGCACAGAGTTTTTCTGTAAAAACTAACCCCCACCAACATCAGGCCGCACACGTCTCAAACTACTCTGCTTCGCAGGCAAATTATATATCGCGAGCGGGCCAGCAAACAGTGTATTATCCTTTTGCACCAGCGGCAAGCTCACCATGCCATCGGCATCCATAAAACTCCCCAATCCAGCATTGATAAACATCGCCATGCGCCCATCGACAATACCCGCCGTCACCAATGTTTGTATAAAGTCAGAATGATTTATCAACGTGATATTCATATCCAGCGCAGGAATAGGCTCCTGACGCAAATCAATATCACCGTTCAAGCCCGCGATAAACGCACCATTTACCAGCGCGCTGTCGTGAATGCGCAACATTTTCTGCCCCCAAACACTCAACGATGCGTTTAAGGATTCAAATTGCAGGCTCTGCCCCCATTGGCTATCACGAATAACAATCTCCCCCGTTTGCACATCAATTGGCAAAAACGGCAACGGCCAGCCCGTGGCATGAACATTAGAAATCTCGACAAAGCCCTGATCTGTCTGCAACCGTTCAAACGGCACATCAATTTTTATCTTCCCTGGAAAGCCCGTAACCTCAGGCGTCGCCACCTCGCGCTCCGGATCAACCAGCTCCCCCAACGCGATTTTATATTCACTGCCAATGCGCTGCGCCACAATATACCACAGCGCGGTATACGCCGCCAACCCCAGCAAGACCACAGCCACAAACGCCACAAAACCCTTGATTCCTTTGCGCTTATTGCGCTCCAAAGCCTCGCGCATCAACACCTCACTCGCGCCTTCAACATCGCGCTCAAGCTTTTCCATCAACGCCCCGCGCTCCATCCCCGCCGCAATAGGCGGTAGAAATTCAAACACTACAGTCCCGCTAGATTTCAGCCAGCCATTACGCGGCCAAAACATCCCTGAATTCATCGCCATCGGCACAATCGGCAAGTCCGTATCTTCCTGCATCCGCGCCACACCAATTTTATACGGCTTGGATTTTGCGTCCACATCCACCGCAACCCGCGTGCCTTGGGGGAAAATCAAAATCGGACGACCTTGTGCCTTCATCCGCAATGCACCATCCTTTATGGATTGCGTCGCCGCCTCCCGCGAAGACCGATCAATCGCAATAGGATCAGATCGCTTCAAATACTGTCCCCACAGCGGTATAGATAGCAATTCCTTTTTCAAAATAACAGCAGGATCACGGAACAAAATATGCAATTTCATCGTCTCATACGCCGATTGATGTTTAGCCGCGAGAATAAATGCGCCATCCGTAGGCACATGCTCCGCGCCGCGCACCTCAAATTTCAACCCCAGCAGCGTACGCTCTAAAAAATAAACACTGCGCACAAAAAACCGCACTGTGTTCATGTAAAACCGCCGCGGCAAAAGCAACGTAGGTAATAACAAAACACACTCCACCGTAATTAGCAGATAAAATGCGATATCAAAAAGGATCGTACGGATTATATTACGTTTCATCAGACTTTCCCATATCCATCATTAGAAGCTGCATTCCACGGTAAAGCGTTTTGTGATATTCGCTAAACAGCAATTCCCAAAACCGCCGTTGATTTCTGGGGAGATCAGGCTGTTCCACGGGGTGAATAATCACGAGCGTATCGGGTAGCGCGCTTTTCATTTCCAACAAAGATCGCAACATATGATAATTTCCCGTCACAAGGCGGATAGATTTAATATCGTTATCACGCGCCCATCCTTTGGTTTCCTCACCGTTTTGTTCCGTCGTAGTCGCAGCATACCCAAGCGTTAAACAACACTCGGGCAGGGTGGCATCACCATCCCACATTGCGCGAATTTCTTCTTGTGTCACATCTTTAAAAACGCCACTGATAAATAATTCAGGCGCCAGCCGCTCGGCATACAGCGATAAACCTTCATAAATTCGGTTGTTCCCCCCCGTCAGCACCACAATAGCATCGGTTTTAATAGCAGTCTTTTGCGGCGAAAGCATCATTGTAGCAACTGCAAAAACCCCAAAACCAAAAGCCCACAAAAATCCGAGCAACAAGAACAACATCAATATTTTTTTGAACACAAACAGCATGATAATTACGGCATCCCTCGCAACACGCGCAATACAGTCATCCGCGCAGTTTGAGACGCAATCGCGCCCAACGCCGCAGGCAACATCAACAGCGCAAAAATCTCGATCATACTCAAAGATAATTCGGGCAACATGCTATTCTCACTTTGGTTATTTAATAATGCCAGACCTAACAATATAAACATGCCAAATGCAACACCAGCCAAACATCCTTTCAATGTTAAAATAATCGCATGTCGCTGTAACTGCTTGGTGATATACAAATCGCTCGCGCCCATCAAATGTAAAAGCTCAATGTCCGCGCGATGCTCCGCCATGCGCGAACGCACCGCCCCCGCAATCGCAGTCACTGTAGTCGCCAAAATAATCAAAGTCACCAACAACGATGAAATCTGCAACGTCCCCGCCAGCCTTAATATATCCCCTAACCAATTCTCATGTGTATCAAGACGAATATCAGGTGCAATATTTTTTAATGTATTTTGAATCTGACGCAATTTCACATCATCACGAATATGCAGATGCACGGATATCAAACCGGGTAGGGGAATTTCATCAAGCGCCACATCATCACCCAACCACGGCGATATCAGCTTGGTAATCTCATCTTCTTGCAAAATTTCCAGCAATTCAATATTTGGATTATCCTGAAGTGATGCTTTAATCTCTTCTTCTAAATCGTTGATTTCACTTTTATTTCGTAGCGTTTCATCCGACTTGAGCGCGGGAATTTCAACAGTCATCTTATTCTCCAAACCCGCCGACCAATGCTGCGCTACGCCGCCCAAAATAAATGTCGCAGTAATGGCCATCAATGCCAAAAACGTCATCAAGCCCACCAGCAACATCAAAAAACTTGTCCCCGCGCTTTGATGAAGCGGCAAATCGTAGCGACTCTTAAATGTCGCCGACTTTAATATTTTGCTTTTGATGGGGGCGAGTTTCGGAATCATCAATAAACCCCCTCAATATTTTTCTGTACCCAATTGTCGCTGTCTTGCACATGCAAATGCCCACCATCGAGCATCAAACGCGGATGTCCGAACTTATCCATGATGCTCTGACTGTGGGTGGCAATGACAATCGTCGTACCCATACGGTTGAGTTGTTCGAACAAATGCATAAGGCGAAAACCGATATTATCATCCAAATTCCCCGTTGGCTCATCCGCGAGCAACAATTTAGGTCGCGCAATCACCGCTCGCGCGATCGCGACACGTTGCTGCTGCCCACCTGAAAGCGTCATCGGCAGCGCTTCTTTATAATCACCAAGCCCCACCCATTCCAACAATTCGTCAACATTGCTCTTAACCTCGGCTTCCGCATGCCCCGCAATGCGCATGGGTAGCGCGACATTGTCAAATGTTGACAGATGCTCCAGCAGCCGAAACTCCTGAAACACCACGCCAATTTTTTGCCGCAACGCGCATAATTGCTCACGATTGAGCGCATTAATATTCTGCCCAAACATGCCAACCAGCCCGCGCGTAGGCTTGCGCCCCAGATAAAGCAGGCTCAAAAGTGAAGTCTTACCCGCGCCGCTCGGCCCACTCAAAAAATGAAATGAGCCAGGCTCAAGCGTAAAGCTGACATCCGCCAAAACCTCCGGCCCAATCCCATAGCGCAATCCAACATGTTCAAATTTAATCATGAAAAGATTTTAAACCACCAAGTCACGAAGGGCACGGAGAAAATAGCTTTTGCGCACAGCTCAAAATAACGCGCCAAACGCAACCCTCAAAAGCATCCTGAACTTGATCCAATATCTAAGTACCTTTACTGGTAATACCTATTTCTCAACTTCACGCGGCTTCTGCTTGTCCAAAACATACTGCAAGGCATTGGCTTTTTTATAGGC
>JBBKXA010000078.1:0-10901 GCA_037969235.1 Bdellovibrionales bacterium
AATGATTTCACTCTCAAGATGTTCATATGCCTTACGTCCAGTATCCTTATCAGCCAGAGTCGCCACTTTACTATCACGCAATTCGCGAGCATCATCAATACCGATTATCACCGGTAGATCACTAGCGCCAACCCTTTCAAGCGTTGCTAATGGCTCATTGGAAACCTTATCCCACTCAACTGAAATTTGCCCAGTAAATTGATCTTTGCCCATAAAAAAACTCCTTTTATATTACCTATGTTCATTCAAGCCCAGAGCTAATAATATAGCAAATACATATTCGCTTGTCAACTAAACAGTTATGACCTTAGATGTGAATTATATTATGAGTTTTAAACCCTGAAAAATGCATTAAAGCCCTCAAGTTTTGACACATATAATGACTTCTCATGACTTCTTATATTGTAGCATTTAAGCAAACACTTCTGGCGTTTCTGGCTGGCGCTCATCTGCAAAATAATTTTCTTCGGTTGAAGGAAGACTATCAGCAGGTGGCGGACAGTGCTTAATAGCGTTAAAAGCTCTCTTTAAAAGCTCTAAATCAAGTGCGTGCATGCGATTGCTGATGTTAATTATTGATTTCAGATCTTCTGAATGAGCAATTAATGGTATAGTTGTATTATTTCTCCATATTACAGCAAGAAGCAATTCTTTATCGTGGTCAAAATACGTTGTAAATTCACCCGTAAATTCACCCGTAAATTTACAACCACGCGCACCAAAAAAATTAGCTCTTTTACCAGCCATAAGCTTAGCCCCTATTTAAGTTGTTCCTAATATATAAACTATAACAAATAATATTATTATTTGAAAACATTTTTTTTTGAAATTATAAAATAAAATTATCCACTATAAACGTATGAATAATTCAAGGAATATACAACAATGCTTAACGTTCATACACAAACAGAACCCCTTGATTGGGTGCTAAAGTGCTTACATCTATTGTTTTAAGCTCAGCCCAATTTCCTCCGACTTTGAATTTGTTGGAGCATACGAACGTTCCCGTTTTCAAATCCTGCTCCAGTTTTTCACGGATTCCCTTCATTAATGTGCCGAGCAAAAACATGTAAATGCCGTCGGCATTTGATAAATCGACATCTTTAAAGTCACGGCGTATATATTTCAGGTTTTTTAAACCGCAAATTTTTTGCATCGCGCAAGCAATAATATAGGTCAAATAATTTACTTCCACCCCAATGATTTGGGCATCCGGGAGTGCGTGCGCCAAATCGCGCGACATTTTACCGTAGCCTGATCCTAAATCATAAATCGTAAAATCTTCGTTATTTTTGGAGCGCTTATTAAACAACGCTACCGTTTTCTCACGAATGGCTTTAGACGTTTTAATGTTTGGTATACCCCTATTAAACAATAAATAATACCCGTTCCACAACAGCACGAACAAGCATATCCATTGTAGAATTTCGGTGATTATCTCTAGCATATTGTTCTTTCACGTTGAAAGCTTCTACAAAGTCTTTATATTATACAGCATGAACAGCTTTACCGCCATTTCCCTTATTTTCGCTATGTTTTCCGTGCTTCTTGTTATGGGACTAGGAATTTTTTCTATGGTTAAAGGCGGGGAATTTAATAAAAAGCACAGCAACAAGCTCATGCAGTTGCGTGTTTTGTTTCAAGGGGTTGCCCTCGCCCTCCTCGCGCTGGCATACTACTCTTCACAAAGTTAATGCGAATCCATTCCCTACTCTCGGAGAAATCATGAAAATACTTGTCCCTATTAAACGTGTTGTCGATTACAACGTCAAAGTGCGTGTCAAAAGCGATCAGAGCGGTGTTGAGCTGGCGAATGTTAAAATGTCGGTCAATCCATTTGATGAAATTGCGATTGAAGCGGCGGTTCGTCTTAAGGAAGCGGGAAAAGCCACGGAGGTTATTGCCGTGACAATTGGCCCAGAAAAAGCGCAAGAGCAACTTCGCACCGCGCTTGCGATTGGTGCGGATCGCGCGATTTTGGTAAAGACTGATGCGCCAACAGATTTAGGAGGCGTTGAGCCTTTAGCGGTGGCAAAAGCGTTAAAAGCGCTGGTCGAAAAAGAATCGCCAGATCTCGTTATACTGGGCAAGCAAGCGATTGACGATGATTCTAACCAAACAGGACAAATGTTGTCCGCGCTTTTGGGGTGGTCACAAGGCACATTCGCTTCGAAGCTTGATATTGAAGGGAACAACATCAAAGTTACGCGTGAAGTTGATGGCGGATTAGAAACACTCTCATTAAAAGCGCCAGCGATCATCACCACGGATTTACGGTTGAATGAGCCGCGCTATGCCAAGCTTCCCGATATTATGAAGGCGAAGAAAAAGCAGCTTGATATTATTGAGCCTGCCGAATTAGGCGTTGATTTCACACCGCGCCTTAGCATTGTGAAGGTTGAGGAGCCACCGAAACGTCAAGGTGGTGGCAAGGTCGCGAGCGTTGATGAATTGATTGATAAACTCCGTAATGAAGCAAAGGTGATTTCGTAATGGCTATACTTGTACTTGCAGAACACGATAATAAAGAATTGGCGAAAGCCACATTGAATACACTGGGTGCGGCGAAGCAGCTTGGCGGTGATATTCACGTGCTGGTTGCTGGCGCAAATTGCGGAAGCGTTGCGGATGCGGCGGCAAAATGCGAAGGCGTGAGTAAGGTTTTAAAGGCGGATTCTGTGGAATTGGCGCATGGTTTGGCAGAAAACGTTGCGCCTGTAATTGTTGAGCTTGCGGGAAATTATTCGCATATTCTTGCCCCTGCGACTACGTATGGGAAGAATATTTTACCGCGTGCGGCGGCTTTGCTGGATATGCAGCAGATTTCCGAAATATCGGCGGTGGTGGATGCTGATACTTTTGCCCGCCCAGTTTATGCAGGTAACGCAATTGCTACGGTGAAATCGAGTGATAAGATTAAGTTTATTACCGTACGTGGAACGACATTTGATCCCGTCAGCGCAACGGGCGGTAGCGCGAGTGTTGAGGAAGTTTCCAGTAAAGGTGACAGCGGTCTTTCCACTTATGTTGGGACGGAAGCGACGGAGAGTGATCGTCCTGAATTAACGGCGGCGGATATTGTGATTTCTGGCGGGCGCGGCGTTGGTTCGGCGGAGAATTTTGCGATTATCGAAGAGTTAGCAGACAAGCTTGGCGCGGCAGTTGGTGCTTCGCGTGCGGCGGTGGATGCAGGTTACGTGCCCAATGATTATCAAGTGGGACAGACGGGTAAAGTTGTTGCGCCCGATCTTTATATGGCGATTGGCATTTCCGGCGCGATCCAGCATTTGGCGGGGATGAAAGACTCCAAAGTCATCGTGGCGATCAACAAAGACGAAGACGCCCCGATTTTTCAAGTTGCCGATTATGGCTTGGTGGCGGATTTATTTGAAGCGGTTCCCGAATTGAATAGTAAGTTAGGTAAGTAGGTCCTTAAATCAAGTTCAGGATGGTTAGAAGTAAGGCATTGTCGGTTTAACGTTTAGCCCAGCTTCATTTTAAACACCGGCTTATCTGCTTTGGGAATGGTTGCACCTTCGGTTTGCGCGTCTTCAAAGTTTGTGCCGGTGATGTTTGCACCAGTAAAATCGGCTTCGCGCAGGTCACAGCGTGAAAGATCGGCGTAAGATAAATCAGCATCTTTAAAAATTGCGCTTTTTAATGTTGATTTTGACAGGTCGGCGTAGCGGAATTTTGCGCCTTCGAAATTACAGGGGCTAAAGCGCTTTCCTGCCCCTTCTGCGCCAAACATCAAAGCGTTAGCATTAATGCCTCTCATTTTCGAATGAGAAAAATTGGCGCGCATAAAGCTGGAGCCACGTAAATCGGCTTCGACCATGTCACAATTGCGGAAATCAGATTCATCCAAAACTGCACTTTGCAAATGTATTTTGTATAAATTCATGCCTAGAAACTTTGTCCCCACAGCCTTAATTGCAGTCAACTGTTCCATTTTTAACGAGCTTAGGCTTCGCATATCCATGGCGCTGAGGTCTAATTGTTGACCTTTTTTGCCTGCGGTTTGTACCCAATTGCGGTGTTGTTCAATAAGCTTTGCGAGGGGTTCGTCGAGGTCGGCGACGCTGCGGCCTGCGTTATCGTCGGTGATGGCTTCGGATAAATCCAGACCTTCATCACGAATCGCTGACATGGACACACCCGTTAGGATTGCGGATTTCATATTTGCGCCGCTGAATTGGGCATCGGAAACATCGGCGCCCGTTAAATCTGCGCCCTCCATTTGCGCGCCGCGCAAGTCGGCGTTGCTCATATTTGCGCCGCTGAGAATAGCATCTGAAAAATCAGCTTTTGATGCGACCGATCCTGCGAGTTTTGCACCGCTGAGATTCGCGCCGCGAAAGTTTACGGGTTTGGGTTCGGAGAAATCATTGCCATCGGAAAGGCCGCCTGTGCGCAAATCGGCTTTTTCCAAATTAGCACCTGCGAGTGACGCATTTTCGATGCGCGCGCCGCGCAGATCGGCACGAATGAAGCTGGTATTATCAAGGTTAGAGTTGCTGAGGTCACAGGCATAGAGGGAGGCTTCTTGGAAATTGACATGAGATAAATCCATGGCCACCATCGAGCAGCCGACAAAATCAGCTTGGCGCATATCTTGGCGGCTTAGTGAGAGGGTTGATATATCAGTGTTTTTAAGACTCGCGCGGCGACCACCCAAACGCCCGTCTAGGAAGCGCTTATGGAGCGTTACCAAGGCATCGAGCTGATCTTGTGTGATTTTTTCCAGCGTAGAAGATGAGTCGTTTTGCGTTTGCATACTTTTATTGTGCAAGATTTTGCGTTAAGAAATTGATAGTATCAAGAAACATCATACAGGCTTTTTAAAGCCATGAAAAGAAAGCATAAGACTATGAGAAGCGCGATTTTGATTTTATGTTTGCTCGGTTTTGGAATGGGATTGAGCGCATGCGGGATTAAGCCAAAGAGTTTGGCGGCGCCAAGCGGCGTGGAGAATGATAATTTTCCGCGTACTTATCCGGCTGGTGATTAGAGAAGCCCTTTTTTATTTCAAATAAAACACATCATTTTGATTATTCACATGATGACAAAGCGTGATGAATATGCCATTTTGCGCGTATGAGTGGATTTCATGTAAAAGATGGCTCTTTATGGGTTGAGGATGTGGCATTAAGCGCGGTGGCAGAGCAATTTGGCACGCCGTCCTACGTATATTCCGCAGCCATTATTCGGGCGCAATATCGGGCGCTGCGTGATGCAATGCTTAACGCGCTGCCCGCTGATCGGCAGCCAATGTTGTGTTATGCGTGCAAGGCTAACAGCAATATTGCGGTTTTGAAGGTGTTAGAAGCCGAGGGTGCGGGGCTGGAGATTGTATCGGAAGGTGAACTTCATCGCGGGTTACGTGCGGGATTTGATGCAGGCCGCGTCGTGTCTACAGGTGTGGGGAAGCAGGTTTCAGAGATTCGGGCATGTTTAAATGCGGGAATTCATCAGTTCAATGTTGAATCGCTGCCTGAATTATACGCTATCCAAGATATTGCGGCGGATATGGATATTATGGCGGAGATTGTGTTTCGCTTAAATCCCGATGTGAGTGGTGGCGGACATCATAAAATATCCACAGGGCGTACGCGAGATAAATTTGGTTTAGGACCCGATCGGGTTTTTGAAGGATTTAAGCTGGCGAGCGGTATGAGTCATGTTAACGCGCTTGGGCTGTCAATGCATATTGGATCGCAGGTTTTGACGGTGCAATCCTTTAAAGAAGCGTTCGAGAAATTGCCTGATCTGGTTTCTGATTTGCGCTCCGAGGGGCACAGCATTTCACGCCTTGATATAGGTGGCGGTTTTCCGATTATTTATGATGATGAGAAGTTGCTTGATCTTGATGCGTACGCGCGTTGGGTAAATGATATTATTGTGCCGCTGAAGACTGAGATTATTATGGAGCCAGGGCGTTATCTGGTTGGGAATGCAGGGGTTTTACTGACGCGTACGCTTTATATTAAAACGACCGAGACGCGCAATTTTCTTGTGCTTGATGGGGCGATGAATGATTTGATCCGCCCTACTCTGTATGATGCCTATCATGGGATTGAGCCCGTTGACAACCGTGATGCGGCGCGAACGCTTTATGATATTGTTGGGCCGATTTGTGAAACGGGTGATACGTTTGCGAATGATCGTACTTTGCCAACGATGCAAGCGGGGGATTTGGCTGTGATAAAATCTGCGGGGGCTTATGGGTTTTGCATGTCTTCGAATTATAACACGCGCCCTCGCCCGCCAGAAATTTTGGTGGATGGGGCGAATGTTGCTGTTATTCGTCCGCGCGAGAATTATGAAGACTTACTGGGGCGTGAGAGCATTCCTGATTGGCTTTAAGGGTTTATAACTTTCATTAGCCCTCTCGCCTTTGCGCTTTGTGTGGGCTAGATTATTTCCTATGGATTTTCGGATTTTCATTCTTAAAGTTTTGAGTTTTGCCGCGTTGCTGGTTGAACGTCTTAGTCTTGCGTTGTGGCGGACGGTGTTTTGGGCTGTTTTTGTGATGGCGCTTTGGTTGTTTGAAATTCCGCAAATGGCTGGGACTTGGTTTGCTGTAGCCTTTAGTGTGGTTTCGATTGCGGTGGGGTTTGCGTTATTGGTAATGGGGCTGCGTGGGTTTAGGTGGCCTAATCGGTATGTTGTTTTGCGGCGCATTGAAACAGACAGTCATGCCCCGCATCGCCCGTTAAGCACATTTGATGACGTGCCCGTTGATGGTCATGTCAATGCGCTTTGGGTGCGGGAGGTTGAGCGGCGGCGGCAGGGATTTAAAAATCTCAAAGCCTCGCCGCCCAAGCCGTTTATTGCGCAAGTTGATCCGCATGGGATACGTTTGTTCATATTGATTGCATTTGTGAGCGGCGTTTTGGTTGCGGGGGGCGATTGGCGGATGCGTGTACGTCAGGGGTTATTACCAATGGATATGCCACAATTTACACGTACGGCGCGCCAGAGTGATATAAATTTTTGGATAGATGCGCCGCCTTATACCAATTTGGAGCGGTTGGTGCCGAGCAATAATGATAAGCCGTTAAGCATTGCACAAGGGTCAATTGCGAAGATTATCGTGCCGCCTTCATTTGTTCACACGCTTCACAAACCGTATTTGGAGATTGACGACGTACGTCATGATTTGAAGAAGGCACAAAGCGGAGAATATGTGTTGGATCTGTCTATCCCTGACGGGCAAGAGATTGTTTTGAATCATGGTTTGTTTGGCTCGATACGCTGGCCATATTCCATTGTTACTGATGATGCGCCGAAGATTGAGGTTGGTAGCGAAATTGTGGTGCTTGCGGATGCGCAGTTAAAATTTCTGGTGAAGATGCGCGATGATTATGGTGTGGAAAAGATGGATATGCGGATGACCATTGCGCCCAGCGTTGTGCCGCCTCCGTTGGTAGGGTGGCCGTTGATTGAACAACGTGTTGTGCTTTCGCCTGCGGGGCAGGATTTTGAAGCGCCGTTTATTTATGATCTGGCGGCGCATCCTTGGGCGGGGTCGCAGGTGGTATTTGTTTTTACCGCTTATGATCATTTGGGGCAAATCGCGCAAAGTACGCCATTGACCGCCATATTGCCCGAGCGTAATTTTACACACCCTGCGGCGCAAGCGTTGATTGCCCTTCGCAAAGAATTATTGGTTGCGCCGTTTGATAATTACCGTGAATATGCAGATGGGTTACAGAGTATTTTATATCGTCCGCATTTATATAAAAATGATCAGAGAGTTTTTCTGGCGCTTCGTGTAGCGGCCTCGCGGTTTTATCACAATGAGCCGTCGATAAAGGTTGCGGAAAGCGCAGCGGCGTTGCTCTGGGATATTGCGTTGCGGTTGGAAGATGGGGATTTGAGTTTTGCCGCGCGAGATTTGCGTAATTTACAAAATGCGTTACAGAATGCCCTGTCCGATCCCAATACCAGCGATCAGGAAATAGCCGCGTTGATGCAAGAAATGCGCGAGGCAATGGCGGAATACATGCAGGCGATGGCGCGTGAGATGCAAAAGCGCATTGAAAGCGGGGAAATAAAAATGCCCGAATTGTCACCAGAGGCGCTTAAGGCTATGGCGGAAAATGTTATGAGCGCGGATGAATTAGCGGAAATGCTTGATAAAATGCAAGCGGACATGATGAGCGGTGATCGGGCATCGGCGCAGGCTATGCTCGCGCAGATGCAGCGGATGATGGAGCAAACACAAGCGGGATTATCGCAAGGTATGTCAGGCGAAATGCCTGAAGATATGAAGATGATGATGGAAGGTTTGGAGGCGTTAAAAGATTTGATTGCGGCGCAGAAAGATTTGCGAGATGTCACGGCGGAGCAGGCCGAAGTGTTGAAAATGCTGCATGAGTTGGGCATAGATACATCCGATGATTTGCCAGCGCCCTTTATTAATATGAGCGAGGAAAATCTTGCACAGCAAGCGTTGCGCGATCAATTGGGTGATCTTATGCTCAAGGCTGATGCGGCGCTGAAGAAAATTCCTGAAAATATGGGGCTTGCGGATATTTCTATGAAAGACGCGTTGAAGGCTTTGGAGGGCAATGACCCAGTTGTAGCGTTTAATGCCCAAGAACAAGCCATCGCGCATTTGGAAGATGCACAACAAAATATGCAGCAGCAAATGCAAAAGCGATTGAGCGATTCAGGAGCGATCATGTTTAGCAGCGGGATGATGCCTCAGCAGTTTGACCCGTTGGGGCGGCCTATGCGACCAGATGGTGAGGGGAAGAACGGCATGAATTCCGATGTTGAAATCCCTTCCGAGGCGCGGCGCAAGTGGGTGGAGGACGTATTGAACGAGCTTCGATCCCGCGCGAGCGAGCGCGGGCGGTCTTCGGAGGAGCTGGAATATTATCAGCGTTTATTGAAACGGTTTTAGGAGATTGCTTTGCTTCGCTTAGCTCGCAATGACGTCTAAAGTTGTTAATGGTGCGTTTCGTGTTTGGGAGATTCATGTGTGGGTTGTTGGACGTGATCTTCGTTGTGTGCAGCAGGCTCTTCGGCTTCATGGTCGTTTGCTTCAACGCTTTTTGATTGGCCGCCAATCAATACAAAGCGAACGCGCACATGATCGACCGCACTGATATTGGATTCATAAATGGTGTGAAACGGGATAGTACTTTCGGCGGGCATCGTGGATTGCGGTGGGTTGATGTAGGCATTTTCGATTATTCCGCCTGCTTCGTCGAATATTGCAATTTCTAAGGTGGGTAATATCTGCTCTGTGCTTTCGAGATTTACGATGCTACCTTCGATGACAATTTTTTCGCCGCCATCGATGCGGGCGGTGACGCGATCAAATACCAGCCCATATCCAGGGGGTTGGACTTTTATGCCCATAGCTTCATAGAATGGCGCGAAATATGGAGCGTTTCTTAAAATTGTGTCTTTGCTTAAAATTAGCGCGAACAGAATGAGTATAAAAACCACAAACGCCGCGATATAGCCGATTATGTTTGCTTTGCGATTGCCTTGGGCTGCGTTTGTGTTCGCGCCCGTGGAAATTGCGGGGACGCCAGAACCCTCGGGGATTGGCTTGACTGATTCGGGGATGTCTTCTAATGGGTTTTCAAGATCGGCGTTCAATTCTTCCTGATCTGGCCGTTCAAACCATTCACCGTTGCATTCCGTACAACGAACAGTTCGTCCATCGGGCGCAAGCGCGCGCGCAGGCAACATGTAACGTGAAGAACAATCTGGACAAGTTAAAATCATATGTTACAGGCGCTTTTCAATGGCGGATCAATTGCGTACATTTATACGCTAAGATAGCACAATTTTAAAGGCCACTTCTATGATCCGTTTTATGATTTTATTCTTCGGCTTGGTATTTAGCCAAAATACAATGGCGCAAAGTTGCGCGGTGGATAATCGCGGGTGCATTCGTGCGATGATTGAAAGTAGCGCGGCGGGCATTGAAAATGTGGCGTGGCGCGATCAAACCTATCGCGAACTGGCAAAAACCAAAGCGTTTGATGGAGATATGGCGGGGGCGCTACGGACTTTGGATAGTATTGAAAATCCCGATACCAAGGCATTGACCATTCGTGGGATTGGCATGGCGGTGGCCGATTTGAACAAAGGCGATGCAGAAAGTGCGGAAGCGTTTGCGCAGTTGCGGGCGAAGGCCGAGGAAATTAAACACCCACCGTCTTATGCGATTGCGCTGACGTATATCGCAATGGCGCAGGCCTTTGCGGGAGACAATGACGGGGCATGGAAAACCGCGAGTGAAATGGAGAATGATGCTCTGAGACATAAGGCATATGGGGAAACGGCGGAAGTTCAGGCGGGAAAAGGGAATTTCACAGCAGCGATCAAATCGATTGGTTTAATTGACAGCGCCGCATATCGCAACAAAGCCTACGCGGTGACGTCTTCGATTTTCGCGAATGCAGGAGATTATGCGCATGCTTTGGACATGGCGGTCAGGATTGATAATGCGTACAAAAAATCCAGCGCTTTGCAATATGTTTTAGATAAACAAAAACCGCGTGAGGTTGAGAAATGATTAGATTTGTGGTTTTTCTTCTGGGGCTGAGACATCAGTTATATACAAAACCTCCACTTTATCCTTATGGATTATTCCGTCTACATCACCATACAAGTCATGGCGCATTTTTGCCACAAAACGAGCTTCCTTCATAGCCTTGTCAAGATTGTTTGTAGCCTTATAAGCATGGATAAATGTTTTTACATCAACATAATCGTAGTTATCAGAATCCATTTCACCTTGCCTTGCTGTCCATAAAAAATCACTGGTCATTCCTTTATGAATTGAACTAAAAAAATTTACAAATTGAGCAACTCTTTTTTTACTGTGCCTTAAAAAATCTTGTTTCATTTTACGCCATATTGCTTAGGTA
>JBBKXA010000079.1:0-13844 GCA_037969235.1 Bdellovibrionales bacterium
GCAATAATTCTCTTTAACGCTTTGGCTAAGGGGAATTCTGCTTGAGTGAAGGACACCTGCCAGAGAGCGAGCTTAAGCGCAGTATTTCCCTCCCTTTTTTGATTTTATTTGGTCTCGGCACTATGATCGGCGGGGGCATTTATGCGCTAACTGGTAAAATAGCTGGCGTTTCGGGGATGTATGCGCCGATTGCTTTTGCATTTTCAGCCCTACTAGCGCTCATTACCGCGTTTTCCTATGCTGAGCTTGCTGCACGCTTTCCTCAAAGCGCGGGAGAAGTACGCTATGTTAGCGCGGCATTCAATCGCAAGAGGTTTTCCTCTATTATTGGCTGGTTTATTGTGTTCACTGGCATTTTATCTTCAGCAGCGTTGGCACATGCGACTGCGGGCTTTATTCAAGATTTCTTAAATTTAGACACTCTCCTTCTCACAACGCTTATCGTGCTCATGCTTGGCCTAATTGCCGCTTGGGGTATCAAAGAGGCCGTTGTGGTTGTAACGCTGATTACGGTGATTGAAATGGGTGGTTTGGCTTTAATCATCTTCACAGGATGGGATCATTTTGAAACACTGGATGCGCGGTGGCTGGAGCTGGTGCCGCCAGTCGGATTTCATGAATTCGCGCTATGGAGCAGCATATTTAGCGGTGCGTTCCTTGCGTTTTATGCTTTTATTGGCTTTGAAGACATGGTCAATGTTGCCGAAGAAGTTAAAGATGTCCGCCGCAATATGCCGTTGGCGATTATCATATGCATTGTTACAACGCTGATCATTTACGTTCTTGTAGGAATTGTTGCGGTTATGAGCGTTCCTCCAGATCAACTCGCGCAAAGTAACACACCGCTTGCTATGATTTTGGATCAAAATGGATCGCGTGTCCCGCCATGGGTGATGGCTATGATTAGTATGCTGGCGACTGTAAATGGTGTTTTGGTGCAGATGATTATGGGATCGCGCGTGCTGTATGGTATGGCAAAAGGCGGGGAAGCTCCATCATGGTTTGCTCATGTCAATCCAAAAACGCAAACTCCACTTAGGGCAACTGGGTTGGTTATTGTAGGCGTTATGGTTCTTGCTCTGCTTTCCGATTTGACAACATTGGCCAAGATCGCGAGCGCCGTAACCTTGTTTGTTTTTGGATCGGTGAACGCTGCGCTTTTAAAAATGAAATGGTCGGGCGAGGCGAGCTCTCATGATTTATTTACTGTGCCGCCTATGCTGCCGCTTTTTGGGTTTATAATCTGTGGTGCGATGTTGGTTTTTGCTATTTGGACGGCGTTTGTTGGTTCATAATTGAGAACTTGGGTGCATGTAAGATTGATTGGTTTAACGATTGGCGGCGTGGTAGGCTTTGGCTATAAAGGATCCAAATGAGTAAAAACCCATACGATATTCTCGGCGTGAGCAAGAGCGCGGCTGATGCACAAATTAAGGCGGCGTATCGTGCGTTGGCGAAAAAACATCACCCTGATCTTAATCCCGATAATAAAAACGCCGATGAGAAGTTTAAAGAAATTTCTGCTGCTTATGATTTGTTGAAAGATAAGGAAAAGCGCGCCGCTTTTGATCGCGGTGAAATTGACGCGCAAGGACAGCAACAAGGCAGGAGACCGAGCGCAGGCGAAAGCGACAGACAATATTACAGAGATTTTGCTGGTGGTCCTGAAGGCGCGCGATATGCGTCTTCTGGCGCAAACATTAACCCTGAAGATTTTGAGGATATTTTAGGCTCAATGTTTGGCGGTCGCTCCTCTCGTGGCGCTACTTCTAAAGGCGGATTTGAAGATATGTTTCACCAACAACAAAATGCAGATGTGCATTATCGTCTTGATATTGATTTTATGGATGCTGCGCTTGGTGCGAAAAAGCAGCTTACCATGCCTGATGGCAAAAATCTTAAGATCACCATTCCTGTCGGTGTGAAAGACCAGCAAAAATTGCGCTTGAAAAATAAGGGGAAAACGCTGCCTGATGGGCGCCAAGGCGATGCTTATATTGAAGTTCACGTTAAACCGCATAAAATTTTCACGCGTAAAGACAATGATATTTACACCGAAGTTCTGATCGGCATTCATGAAGCAATATTAGGCATCACAATAGACGTGGAAACCGTTCATGGCGCGGTGAAGGTAAAAATTCCTAAAGGCACAAACTCTGGCAAAAGCTTTAGGTTAAAGGGCAAGGGCATTAAAGACGGTCATCATTATGTGGCAGTCAAAATTGTGATGCCAGATGTGATAGATGAAGATTTAGAAAAAGCGATGACGGATTGGGCGCAAAGTCACGCTTATAATCCGCGCCAAGAAACGGAAGGTGTTTCATGAAACGCGCCAATGATGTTTTAAGTGATTTGAATCGCCTTATTGATGAATATGCGTTGGATGATTTCATTGCACGCGGCTGGGTACGCCCCATGCGTGATGAAACAGATTATGTTTTTGATGATATGGATGTCGCGCGGGTTCGGTTGGTTTGTGAGCTTCACATTGAAATGAAGTTTGAATTTGATGCCGTGGATTTGATTTTATCACTGATGGATCAGCTTTATGAAGTTAAATCGCGGCATGACATACTCGCGCAAGCATTACAACAGCAGCCTGAAGATGTGCGTAACGCCATCATTAAAAACATCGTATCAGACTAAGGAAATGATTTGGACGGATTACTACATCTTGCTCTAATATGGGGGTGCGTTTATGTCGCTATATTTTTGGCGAACAAAACGCGGTTGACGCCTGTTTTGTTTTATCTGGCGATGGGTGCGTTGTTGGTGAATGTCGGTGTTTTGCCACATGAACCGTTAGAGTTTATCCGTGATTTTGCTGAGTTTGGTATTATTTTGGTTATGTTCGCTCTGGGTTTCGAAGAAAATACCAGTCATTTTCTTAAAAGTATTAAGCGCAGTTGGGGAATAGCTTTATTCGGTGCGCTTGCACCTTTTACCTATGCATACCTCATCGCGGATTATTTCTGGAATGATACAAATGTTGCTCTTGTGTGCGGACTGGCGATGACAGCGACGGCAGTTTCACTCACGATGGTTGTTTTAAAATCCGTAGGATTAAATAAAAGCAAAGCGGCAACGGGCATCATGTCAGCCACAGTCTTAGATGCTATCGCGTCGCTGATATTTGTGGCAATTTTAATTCCGATTGTGACAGGTGCCGCGACCTTATCAATAGCAGGGGTCAGTATTGTTGTTGTGAAAGCCGTGACGTTTTTCACAATTATTTCGATAATAGGTCTATGGGTTTTTCCACATACAACACCGCGCATTTTGGATAAAATACCACTATTTAAACACATCAATGTAAGAAATCTATTGGCGTTTGGTGGCGGTGAATATATTACGCTCGGCGTTTTGATCATGGCTGTATTAGGCGGAATATTAGCTCATTATTTTGGATTTCATCCAGCAATCGGCGCATATATGGCGGGCTTGATTTTAAAAGAAGAATATTTCCAATTTAAAGGGCATGAAAATAAAACACATTTTGAAAACACCAGAGCCATCGTCGATAATATCGCTTTCACATGGATAGGGCCTGTCTTTTTTGTCGTGCTAGGGACACAGATTATTTTTGAGTGGGATGTGTTTATTGCCGCATTACCACATATTATTATCTTCACAGTTGGTTTAATCGTAGTGCAAACACTTTCTGCATCAATAGCTGCGCGCTATACAGGTGGTTTTGATTTTAAAGAAAGCGTTATGATTGGTTTTAGTATGCTAGGGCGGGCGGAGCTATTTTTCGTTGTGCTTGATATCGCCTATGTTCAATATAGCATCATCAATAAGGAAGTGTTTTTCACCCTTATGGCGACGGCGTTTTGTTTAAATGTTGCCGTTCCGATTTTTATTTTATTGTGGAAGCCATATTTTGAGGGTGAAAAGAAATTGGGATTTTTATCGCGTTGAATTTTTAACCCAAAACTCCTGTGGCTAAGGCCGCTATTGCGGCAATAAATATAATTATTCGAAAAATTGCACGGCTAAACAACGTGAGGATGTAAATCCAAATATTCAGGATAAAGTGCTTCACTTTTACAAAAAATGAAGATTTAGGGGGATGAGGGTTTATTACAGTCCCATCGTTTGTTACTTCTTTTTTGTCAATCATGTAGAAACTCCTTAAAAAATTAGCCGAGACGCGTTGTGATGAAAAACCAAATCGCGACGATGACCAATAACAGTGAAAGCGCGCGGCTGACAATAAGGCTGCGTTTGGGCGAGGATAAGAGCGGTTTTAATTGACTGGATAGAGAAACTATTAAGATATGAATGCAGGTGGCGATGCTGACATATATTATGCTTAAAGTGATGAGTTGCGCTGTAATTGGAGTGGTATCATTGGTAAATGCTGGTAATACTGCGACATAAAATAGAGCGGCTTTGGGGTTTAGTAAATTGGTTATAAGCCCCCGATTGAAGTGTTTTTGTTTATCTAAAGGCTCGTGCGCCTGCGCAGATGTCATTTGATCGCTGTTTTTCCAGCCATCCCACGCCAGCCAGAGCAAATATAAAAAACCAACAATCCTAAGTATTTGGTGCGCCGACGGTGAGTTTGAAATAATTTCACCCAGCCCCAGTGCCACCAAAATGCTAACGGTAAGAAGTCCGACTGCGATACCAACCACGGTCACGAAACCCGCCTTGCGTCCCTCACGAATACTGATGATTGCTAAATACGCCATATTTGGACCTGGCGTTAGCTCCAACAAGATTGAGGCAAAAACAAACTGTAGGATATGCTCGCCCAAAATTGTGCGCCTTTTTGTGTGGGTTTGTTACACAAAACCATAATTTAACAAACAATACTTTGACTTCGATCAAATCGTATTTTTATTCAACATGTTAAGCTCTGGATGTTTTCAATTTAAATAAGGTAGCAAGATGATAAAAAGAGACAAAAATCTTATAATCGCATTGGCGATCATTGCACTTTTAGGCGGCATTAATGTTGTGAAGCATTCAAACGCGCAAGATTATAATGCTGTGTTAGATAAAAACTCTGTACCAGAGCATATAGAACCAAGCGGTCTTGATGTGAGTGATGCCTTTCTTCAAGCCGATGTAATCCCAGATGGAAAAATCGACGCGGGGGAGTTTGATATTTATCACTACAATATTTTCAATTTTCTAGACCTTGATCAAGATAATCATTTGAGCAAAGAAGAGTGCCTCAATAACTGCTTTTCGGCGGAATTTATTGGCGGTGATAAAGGCAAAAAAGCAAAATACTACCAAAAATTGGAATTTTCGAAAGCGCCATATCGTTACAATGACATTGATATAGATGGAAGCGGCGATCTTGTGGTTTACGAATATATTTTATATGGGCGCGAGCGCTTTGAAGCGTTTGACTTCAACAATGATAAGCGTATTGAAAACCAAGAATTTTGCGATGGCTATCAAGTGTTCGCAACATGTAAAACATTAAACATAGGACATTAAAAATGAAAACAATATTATTTGCAACTGATCTAAAAGTAAATTCTGATCGTGCTATGGGCAGAGCGATAAAGTTGGCCAAAGCTCAAAAAGCCACACTGCATGTTTTTCATGCTTTGCATGCGTATAAAGCCAAAGATTTTAGACAATCTTTGGTCGAGCAGACCCATTCAATTATAGAAGGTTATTTGAGTGAATATATGGATGCCGAAGGTTTGAAAGTGGAAATCAAAATAGCCTATAATGATCACGCGCATGAGCTAATACTGCAATATGCATATGATATTAAGGCTGATTTGATTGTAATGGGCATGCACGGCAAAGAAAAATTTCGTGATTTTTTTGTTGGCACAACGATTGAGCGCGTCGCGCGCCAAGCGCGCAAACCTATATTGATGGTTAGAAATAAAGCGCTTGAGCCCTATCAGCATCTTCTTGCTGCTGTTGATTTTGCGCCTGCTTCACGCGCGGCTTTGCGAACTGCTATATCACTATCACCCAAGGCAAATTTGCAGATGTTGCACGCCTATGAAATACCCTTCATTTACCCATCGATGCCAGAACATGCATTAAATATGATTGATATAAGCAAAAAGTCACAGGAAAGAATGATGGAGCGTTTTTTCAAAACCGAAGTATCACATTACAAGGCTGAATATGAAGAAGCGGTGGCAAAATATAATTCAAAAACGTTTGAAGGTAATGCTTTCAAAACTTTAACAAGTGAAGCCAAAGCGATGAAAGCGGATTTAATTGCAATCGGCGCACATGGAAAATCTACGCTTGCCCCATCTAAATTGGGTGGTTTGGCTGAGGATATTCTTGCGAACCCGCCATGCGATGTTTTGTTAGTGAAGGAATAAATCGTCATGAGTTATATTCCGCATATCGCGTTCACGCATGAAAAGCTTCTGGGTATTTATCGCCCAAGCCGCCTTTACATTGTGATTGGGTTGTTTTGGCTGTTGCTTATATCAGGCAGTGGGATTTGCCTTGGTTTTGCGCTTTATCCGGACGTGCAAATTACAGGTTTAGGCGATCTTAATATTTGGTCGATATATTTTAGAGTGCATTTTACGATAACTGTTATTCTCTCTGTTTTAGCAGGATTAGTGGCGTTTTGGTTTTCATTCATCACATTTGCCTCGACAGAAGTTGGTCTGACAGATCAGAGAATATTGTTTAAAACTGGTTTGTTCCTCGTTCAGATCGAACAAATTGAGCTGGAAGATATTAAAGGCGAGCATATAAAATACGGCGCTTTTGGTAAGTTTTTTAACTATGGGCGGCTAAAATTAGAGTGTGACAGTGCCGAGGATATATATTTCCCTGTAATCAGTAAGCCAGATGGATTTATACAAGCTCTGCACAGCGCGAGGAAGGCAAAAACAGAGCGTTAATGAACAGGCTATGTTCCTCGAAGTAATTTATTTATAAAACTCGATATAAAAGCTCACATCGCCAAGAGCGCGAATATAATGCAAAATTTCGGGTTCAACGGTGCCTTTGTTTTCTGGCGTTAAAATATTTACTTCCCCATCTTCAATCGTATATTCAAGCTCACCTTCGGTTACATGTATCACGCCCCATACGCCGTTTTTGGTGTTGTGATCTTTCAAAAGTCCTTTTGGTATAGAGTCCGCATCAAATACAGGCGTCATTTTATACGATTTTACATGAGATGGCAGCGTTTTCATTATTCTATCCTTAGTGTTGATTTTGTAACCGTATCCGCCAGTGTGTATTGATTAAGCGTATCAATATAAGAATGTGTTGCTTCGAATAAGAAATGCTTAAGCTGGCACGAGTTTGTAATGCGACATGTGTTGGTTTTGGCATCAAAACACTCGACCATATTCATATGCGGTTCAAGTTCAAAAATCAAATCGCCCAAGCGAAGATTTATCGCATCTTTTGAAATTTTAATACCGCCCCCTTTGCCTTTGATCGTTTGTATGTATCCGAGCTTGGATAAGCGATGCACCACCTTAACCAAATGATTGCGCGATATATCATAGTGTTCAGCGACTTCTCTGACGCTCGACAATTTCTCTTGATGAGCCGCCAAATACATGAGAGTGCGCAGGCCATAATCTGTGAATGATGTTAATTGCATTTCTTAATTAAATTATAGGGTTGTGTTTGTGCAATAGCAATTATAATATATACTTTAAATACATATTATGAAAGGTGCTTCTTATGCTCTCCCAACAAACCATCGATATTGTTAAATCAACCGCTCCCATTTTGGATGAACATGGGGAAACGCTGACCAAGCATTTTTATGAGCGCATGTTCAAGCACAACCCCGAAGTTGCGCCGTTCTTTAATCCGGCAAACCAAGCGGGCGGATCGCAGCAACGTGCTCTTGCGGCTGCTATATGTGCGTATGCCGCCAATATTGACAATTTAGAAGTATTAGGTGACGCAGTTGAGTTGATCGCGCAAAAGCATACCTCGCTGATGATTAAGCCAGAACATTACCCGATTGTGGGCGAGAATTTATTGGCCTCCATTCGTGAGGTTTTAGGTGAAGGCGCAACGGATGATGTGATCAACGCCTGGGGGGAGGCTTACGGCTTTCTGGCCGATATTATGATTGGCCGTGAAAAGCAGATTTATAAAGAAAATGCAGAGAAAGCTGGCGGATGGGAAGGGTTCAGAACGTTCAAAATTGATCGTAAGGAACAAGAAAGCACCATTATAACATCTTTCTATCTAAAACCCGAAGATGGCGGCGCGTTGCCGGACTATATGCCGGGCCAGTATATCACGGTACGAATGCCGACAAAGGATGGCTCAACCACGATGCGTAACTACAGCCTGTCTGATATGCCGGGGCAGGATTATTTCCGCATCAGCGTAAAAAAAGAAGTAGGCGCAAAAGCCGATACGCCCAACGGTTATGTTTCTAATCTCTTACATAGTGAAAAAGAGGTCGGAGATACAATAGAACTTGCACCACCATGCGGAGAATTTTTCCTGAACATTAAAGACCGTCACGAACGCCCGCTAGTGTTGCTGGCGGCGGGTATCGGAATCACGCCCATCTTAAGCATTTTAAAATCGGTTCTTGATGCGAGGCAGGATCGAGACATCATTTTCATACATGGTTGCCTTAATGAAGAGGTACAGCCTTTCAAAACAACGATTGATGAACTGGACAAAACACACCCTAACCTCACTGTTCGTTATCACTATAGCGACCCTGAACAACAAGGCGCAAAACGGGAAGGAAACTGTTCAACCGGATTTGTGAACGCAGAATTGATTGAATCGCTGGTGCCGGAACGCCACGCAGATTATTATTTCTGCGGTCCTAAGCCCTTTATGGTGAATATCTATCAAGACTTGCTAAAATGGGGAATCCCCGCATCGCAGGTGCATTTTGAATTTTTTGGGCCTAAGGAGGAACTACAAAAAGCGGCTGCTTAAATATGAGGTAAGGGCATCACAACGATAAAAGTTTGTCTCTCATCTTTGCTGGTATGCACACCGACTTCAAACCAGTGATTTTAGGAATCCTAGAAAACAGCGGTTTTTAAGTGGTCTCCTTCTATGTCCGAGGTCACCACTTAACAGAGAAAAATCGCCAAAGAGAGAAAATTCTAGCATATATAAGGGCATATTATAAGAGCCAAGGGTGACAGTAATAACGCGCCAAACACCGCGCATTTTAGGCTTTTGCGGTGACAATGAATGAAAGAGAGAAAGTTCGAAAAACATAAAATGGCTGGGGTACCAGGGATCGAACCTGGGATGACCGGATCAAAACCGGTTGCCTTACCGCTTGGCTATACCCCAACGTCGCATTTCAAAAAATGTGGTGCCGCAACCAAGATTCGAACTCGGGACCTGATGATTACAAATCAACTGCTCTACCAACTGAGCTATTGCGGCGTACACTATTTTCCAACGCTTAAAATCTAATTTTTAAAAAGCGTCTGCAACTATTACCAAAAAATAATACAATTGCAAACAGCTTTTACATCTTTTTCGTTTAAATCTTAACAATCCATTTCTAAAGTGGCCTTGGCGACACAAAGTTGGTATATTATATAAGGACTATCACTCCCTTCAAATATTTGAAGGAAACTGGAGAGCAATCACGTGTCAAGTGGACAACAAACAGACGGCGGATTATACGAAAGCGGCATCGGCTGGTCGATTATGCTGGCTGTGGTGGCAGTGTTGGTCTGGCTGTTCTGGTATTATCAGGCCGAGGAAGTCCGCAACATTGTGCGCTGGATTCGCTATGGTGAAATGTGGGCTCTTTCCTGGTTTATCGAATTAGGCAACATGATCGGCTTAAATGGCAAGGAAGGCTATAAAGTCCCTTTCCAAGGGCAGCTCGTGAGTTGGAAGCAATATTTCCATTCCACCCCGCAATGGGATAAAAACGCACTCGCCTACGACCATCTTGCATTATTTAATGCGCTAACCATGCAGCCCATGCGCATTGTGTTCTTTGTGTTAGCATGCTTGGGCGCGTTGTGGTGTATTTTCAAAGGCCCGCGCACCCATTACCGCACACGTTTAGACCTCGAAGGACTAATAGCGCGTCAGGCGAAAAACTTCCCGATTATCGCACCATTCGTAGATTTCAACCCCAGCCATCAACCACCGCGCGCACCAGGCACGCCTGTCCCCGCAGAACTCCCTCCCTTCGCCGAAGCGCTAGGACCAGAAGAATGGCTCGCTTATTACGAAATCCCTATTCCTGACGGAAAGCTCGACGAAGCCGCTGTCGCCAAAGCCTTCAAACTACAGCTCTACGCACGCTGGAAAGGCCCTATGGCCTTAAAGCCGTATCAACAAATATTGCTCGCCGCCTTCTGCCTCAAAGCATCGCGTAAACGTGATTTATCTGATGATATGCTTGGCCGCCTTGCGCTATGCTGGAGCATAAAAGCAGGGCTCAAATTAAACAAAGATAAACATTTGCTCAAAGATGCGCGCAAAGTGCTAAAAGATGAAAAACTCGCTGGCTTAACCTTATCCAGATGCAACCAACATGCTTTTGTAACAACTGCCCTGCTCCGTGGATTAGCCACGGCCCGCGAAGAAGGCGGGGTTCTAGCGCCCGCAACTTTTGTATGGTTGCGTGCCTATGATCGTACGTTGTGGTATCCGCTCAACAACTTGGGCCGCCAATCTTTCCATACCGAAGCCATTGGCGCGATGGCGCATTTTAAAAACGAAAAAATGACACAACGTCCTATCCCTGTACCCAAAGTCGATATGGCCGTTGAAACCATGCGCGATTATGTTGGATCAAAACGCGTTCGCCCCATTCCACAACTTGATTACAGCCAATCTAAAAAACGCGGCGTGAAAAAAGCCGTATAAAATTTTTATCCATAAGGAGAATCCTAAAATGTTAAAATGTTGTTCTAAAAATAAATCACAAACCACCAGCGCAAGCGGCCGTGTCGTTGACGGAAAGCTTGTATTATCGCTTCCCGATGCAATCGCACCAATTGTTTGGCAAATGGATTTAAACAAAACAAAAGCTTCCGCGCTGGAAGTTTTGCATGAAGAAGAAACAAATATCTTCAACCTATCACTCAAGACCCCAAGCGGTGAAAGCGTCCATATCGCTAAATTTGATGAACGCGTCAAAGCAGTTGAAGGTTTAATGGCCGCATCTCACGCGCTCGAAAATGCTCACGGTCAAATTCGCAACGCTGAAGAAGGCCAAACAATCTACACGCCCGCCAAACCCGCCAAAGAAAAATCAGGGCTCATGGCAATAATTTTGAAAATATTCGGCGTACTTTTTATACTGCTTGCCCTCTTCCTTCTCTGGGGCGTATTTTCAATGTACACGATAGATTATGACGGAACCACCACCACACAAACATCGAGCACACAAGCAAACGAACCACTTCCATCCAACGTTCCCGTATCTGCTGAGGATTATTTAAGCCGCTAATATTTATATATCATAAGCGCGCACTAACAACCTGACCAACAAAAGAAAGAAAAAACCAAGACGAATTCAAATGGAGAGAAAAACACACGTGAAATTGTTTGCATTTATAGCCTGACTAGGCGCAAGCAACAACATGTATGTGAATACATTAGGCGCGTAGTAACGACGTCAGGATATAAAGGCAAACAATTTTATGGCATTAGACCAAAGAAAGTATGAACACCAGCACACCGCCATCCTCCGTGATGTGCGCCCGCTATGGACTCGTATTGCCGATTCCCTGACGGGCACAACTTATTCTACTGCCGTATTTGTTATTGCTGCCGGGGCAATACTCTGGAATGACTGGGCTCTGGCATTCGCTGATATCATTACAGTATGCTTACTTTTATATTTCTGGTGGCTCACCAAACGCAATAAATCATTGGCTTTCCGCTTGCCTGTGGATGCAAAATTCATGGACCCCAACAATGGTCGCGACGGTAAGCCCGGCAAAGCTAACGGTATCTTCTACCTAGGTAACGTACAAAAAACCAATGAAGAAGTCTGGTTCACAAACTCCGATATTCGTACCCACCTTCTTTACCTCGGAACAACGGGTGCAGGTAAAACCGAGGGATTAAAATCCATGGTCACCAACGCCATGACATGGGGTTCGGGTTTTGTGTATGTTGATGGTAAAGCCGACACGGATTTGTGGTCATCGCTATCGTCGCTCCTACGCCGTTTTGGCCGCGATGATGATTTGCTTGTGTTGAACTATATGACAGGGAACTCGGATACAGCCGCGCCTTCAAACACGATGAACCCGTTTTCATCAGGCTCCGCATCATATCTCACCAACATGCTCGTGTCCTTAATGCCTGACAGCGGCGGAGATAACGCCATGTGGGCGGAACGTGCTGTATCGCTTGTGGGCGCGATGCTTCCCGTCCTCACATGGAAACGCGACAATCAAGAAATGGCGCTTTCGGTGCGCACAATCCGCGATTACCTCGGTCTGAATAACGTCATCAAACTCGCGCGCGACGATATTGTGCCCGCAGAATTGCGCTCTGGTGTGATTGGATATCTCGATACCCTGCCCGGCTTCCAAGCCGATGCATATGGTGATGATGGTAAAGTCAAACCCCCTGGCCCCAACCAGCCGCAATATGACACCAATACCGCCAGCCAGCAACACGGTTATTTGGCTATGCAATTTACCCGCTCCTTACAATCTTTGGGTGATGATTACGGCTACATTTTTGACACACAAGCCGCCGACGTCGACATGGTCGATATCGTACTTAATCGACGCATCCTGATCGTTCTCGTCCCCGCATTGGAAAAATCAGGCGACGAGATCGCCAACTTGGGTAAAATCGTGGCCTCATCCATTAAAGGGATGATGGGTTCAACATTGGGATCAACAGTTGAAGGCTCAAGCGCCACCGTAATCGAAAACAAACCCACACACTCCAACACCCCGTTCATGACCATCTTTGACGAGGTCGGTTACTATGTTGCCGAAGGGATGGCGGTTATGGCCGCTCAAGCCCGTTCTCTCGGCTTCTCCCTCGTGTTTGCTGGACAAGATTTACCCGCCATGAAAAAGCGTGTGCGCGAAGAAGCGCAATCCATCACCGCCAACTGTAACATCAAAATTTTCGGCAAGCTCGAAGACCCCACAGAAACAAAAGAATTCTTCGAAAAAACCGTTGGTACTGCTATCGTGACCGAAGTATCGGGTTTCCAAATGTCAGGCGGTGACGGCATGGGATCATATTTTGATACCAAACAAGCCGGCGTGCAAATGCGTCCCCGCGCCAGTTACGACGAACTTCGCGGCTTCCAAGAAGGCCAAGCCGTCATCACCTTTGGTGATATTGTAGTCGACTGCGCCGTGTTTTATTCCAACCCTGGTTTCGCCAAAGCCATGCGCGTTACGCGCTTTTTGGCGCTCCCCGCTTTTGATGACGAACTTGTCAAATATTCCAGCAACATCACGAAATTACGTGACTTGATGGTCAATAAATCATGGACAGCCGACCGCGCAGATGTCGCCATCGAAACTCCGCCCGAAATCAACGCCTTAAAAGAAGGCTTCAGCAAATTGCCAGAGCAGGCAGCCAATAATGTTGACCGGTCCATTATGGCGATTGTACAAATTCACGCCATTGAAAATCCAATTCAAGCGCTCCCGCCAGCAGCCGCAAGCGGCATTGCGCCAGCTGCAACACAAACACCAGTAGCGCCTCCCACTTCGCCAATCACCTCACCTTTGGCGACAAAACCACAAGCGCCAGCAACGCCGCCCGTATCACCTTTAGCTGGTCTTGCAAAACCAACATCTCCTGCTGCGCCGCCCCCCGCGGCTCCGCCAGTATCTCCACCTGCAACTACCAATCCGATGGATATGTTCAGCAAAGATAAAGCGTCAAGCGCAAACCCGCCTGTTCCACCTGTCGCCGCC
>JBBKXA010000080.1:0-34134 GCA_037969235.1 Bdellovibrionales bacterium
GATTATTATATAATAATAATCAGTGGGTATGAAATACGGTTTTTCATACCTTAGTTCATACTAATTCTATAAAAAATTGTGCATATCTTCGAAATAATTTTCAGAGGGTTTTAAGCCTAAATTTTACACATAAACTTACACATATGTGCAAAGAATTATAAAATATTATTGTATATCAACAGCTTATACTTAGAACTAAAACACTTAAAATCTGTTGTCCGTATGGACGTGCCGGTTCAAGTCCGGCCAGGCCCACCATTGCGGTTTTTAACTCATATCTATTTTTATGTTTTCTTTCTTAAAACATGGATTTGTTTGGATTGAAATGCTATCTCTTTTTCATCTTCGATGAAATAGACTAGAGGCATTGCCGTTCCTATGAAAAGCTTAACTTTTCACATTGCTGTTTTTTGCTGTATTTTTGTGTTTATTTTTGTCGCGCAGCATAGTCGTGCGCAGATTACTTTGCGTGGGATTGAGGATCAGGTAGAATTGCAGGCTTATGTTACCACCGTGGCGCTGGATAAATATAAAGACGAGGATGAAGAATTGTTTCGTTCGTCAAAGGTAAAGGCCGATATTAGCAAAGCGTTAAAAGCAAAGGGGTATTACAACGCACAAGTTAATATTGATCCAGAAAACGAGCGTGATTTTGAAATTGATAAGGGCGAAATTTATACTATTCAGGCGATCAGCATTGAGGGTTATGACGGAGAAATTGAGGAAACGATAACAGCTGGTGATGTTTTAGATGCGGAAGCCGTTTTACGTTACCAGAGTGCTTTGTTTAAACATATCGCGGAGACGCGCTGTTATTATAATTTAGATGTCAAAAACGAGGTGTTTTTAGATCATGAAAAACAAAGCGCCAATGTGCATTTCAACGTGAGCGGTGAAGACGGGGCGTTATTTGGTGAAACTGTGTTTGTTGGCGCGGATGATATAAAGCGTAAATATCTCAAGCGATTTATTAAATACGAACAAGGGGCGTGCTGGAGTCCTAAAAAGCTGGAAGACAGTAAAACAAAATTATTGGAAACTGGTTTATTGAGTAGTGTGGATACCACCCTGCCCTCGTCATTACCCGAAGGCGGCGTTGTTCCTGTTACGTTTAAATTAAAAGAGCGCGCTATGCGAAAAATCAGGCTGGGTGGTAATTACAATACTTCCGAAGGCCCCGGTGTGAACGCGGAATGGCAGCATGCCAATTATTTTGGATCAGGGGAAAAGCTATCGGTCAAAAGCAGGATTTCTATGGTTTTACAATCTTTGGGGCTGAATTTTGAAAAGCCGTTCTTTTTATCAAAGAAGCAAAGCTTGAAAGCTTCGGCGGAAATTAAACGAAAAGATAGTGATGCGTTTGAAGAAATTGGATTGAATGTACAAACATCCATTAAACGCAAATTATCCGATCATTGGACGGGTAACGCGGGTGTGGCATTGGAGGGCATACAAATTACCGATGAGGATGGCACACAGGAAACATTCGGGCTTGTGTCTTTGCCTGCGTCTTTGAGTTTTGACAATCGTGATAGCGCCCTAAATCCGCATTCTGGTTTTAGCTTGGGCTTTAGCGCTGAGCCTTTTATTGATGCGCTGGGGCAGTCTGATCCGTTTTTGAAAACGCGCATATCTGGGTCGACTTATTTTGATTTGAGTGATTCGATGTATGATCCTGTAATTGCTTTGCGAGCGTCTCTGGGCAATATATGGGGGGCGGATCGCGCCGACATTCCTGCATCGGAGCGTTTTTATGCGGGCGGCGGTGGTTCAATTCGCGGTTTTGCTTATCAGGAAGCTGGCGATACAGATAGTGACGGTGACCCGCTGGGTGGGAAATCATTGCTGGAAACCAGCGCGGAGTTGCGTTTAAAATTTACGGAAAAAATCGGCGGCGTGGCTTTTGTTGATGGTGGCGGCGCATATGATAGTCAAATGCCAGATTTTGGTGAGGGGTTTTATATCGGCGCGGGTGTGGGCGCGCGCTATTACACAGACTTCGGCCCGTTGCGTTTTGATGTGGCGGTGCCTGTGACGAAGAAAGAAAATAGCGATCAGGCGTTTCAAATTTATATCAGTATCGGACAGGCGTTTTAGATGGCGATTACAATTAAAAACACATCAAAATTTTTAATTAAAACGGTTCTCACCGCTTTATCGATTGTGCTGATCTTATCGGCTGTGGGGTTGGTTGCGTTGCAAGGGTTTGTGTTTTGGATCAATTCGGACAAAGGTGATGCGTGGATTACAAAGACTGTAAATAATAGCTTGCAGGAGTCCGGATATAGTGTGGCGCTCAAGAATTTTAGTGTCGGGGGGATTTTCGGATTAAAAGCTGCTGAAATGCATCTTTATCAAGGTGATGTGATGATTGCTGAAGGGCGGCATGTATCTTTGAGTGTTAACCCCGCTGGCCTTGGTGTGCGTCATTTGGATTTATCGTTAAATGCGCAGTTGCTTGCGTTATTACATTCGCCAGAGCGTGTTCAGGAGGATGCGCAAGAATCCGCAACGGAAGTGACGTTGCCTGATCTTTATTTCAAAACGGCGCAGGCGAAGATTGATATTCATGAGTTTCGTATAAGTGAAAATGTGATAGAGGGCGGCTTTCAAACGCATTTACAAGTGCGACAGAATATTGACTTACGCGGCATTGAAAGTGAAATGGATGGCTGGGTTACTTTGAAAGATATTCACCATGCGCAAGGTGGGTATTTCCCCGAAAAAGTCACTAATAAACTGCGTTTTAATGCTGTGGAGCAAGAGGTGATTTTTGATGAAATCACAGTTGAAAGGCCGAATTATGATCTGCGCTTGGATGGTCGATATGCGTTGATGAGCGCGGTTATGGATGCCGTAGCCCAAGGGGAATGGCGCGCGCCTGAAGATGCAAACTATGCCTTAAGCGCGCCTGTATCTTTTGAGGCGAAGATCAACGGGCTTTTGACGAAGTTTGAAGGGGATGCGGAATTAAAAACCGCTTATGACGGCGCGGATATAGGCTTAAATACAAAAATCTTGCGTGATGGGGCGTTAGTAAAATTTGATGAGATTAACGGTTATGGCGGCGAATTAAAGCTTGCGGGGGATGTTGGTTATGATTTGGATACCAGTCTTGCGACGGGTGAGATAAAGGCGGCATTGGCGGATTTACAATTTATTAAGCATCTTATGCCAGAGATTGATTTACGTGGCGCGGCGAATGCCACGATCTCATTAAGTGCCAAAGATGATCTACAAAGAGCGAGCATAGATAGCGTTATCGATAATTTTGGATATCAGGATTATACGGCGGATAAGATAGTGCTTAGCGCGGAGATGCATGATGTTCGTGATATATATAGCACGCGCGGCGATGTCACTGTTTCCAATGCTTATGCCGCAGGGATAGATATTCCTAAAGCAGTTATAGATATTGTTCCAGCGGTCGATCATACTGCGGTTAAACTGGACATGAGCGGTAAAAATATAAATGCATTTACGCTTAAGGGCGATGCCGATGTGCGCAATTTTAATCCTATTGATGTGGCACTTTCCAGGGCGACGCTTAAGGCGGGGTCTGGTGTTTTAAATGTTTCGGGTAGCCTTGTTGATAACGTGCTAGATTTTAAAATTGATGGGCGTGACCTTGATCCTAAAGCTTTGCCGTTTGCGGATTTATCGAATGTGCCGCTGCGTATTGATAGTGTCAAAGGGGAAATCAATGGCACATTGGCGGGGCCGCGCTTTAATTTTACTTATGATTTTCATCCCACTACGCAAAAGCAGTTTGGCTCATTATTTTCGGGGGAAACTGTTTTTGAAAATGGACAGTTGAACAATACGCTAAATGGGCGCGGGCGGGGTTTGAAAAATCTTGAGGGGTATGCGAATTTACCGCTCAACCTTGCGCTTCAACCTTTTGCTTTTGATATGCCCGCGACAACGCCGCTTGATGCTAAATTGAAAGGACAAATTGATTTGGATATTATCTCCAGCCTTTTTATGGATGATGGTTATACGCTTTCGGGGATAGTGGATGCTGATACACGCATTTTCGGGCCTTTAAATTCTTTGGAGATAGGCGGTAGCGCCGCGATGAATGATGGTTTGTTTATTGATCGTTATAATGATATCGAGCTTCACGATATTAACATCGACGCACAATTTTCAAATCGTGATCTGGAAATTATTACGTTATCGGCGCGTGATAAGAATGATAAAGGCACCATTACGGCTAAAGCAAAAATCGGAATCGAAGATTTTTCCAATCCTTATCTTGATGTTACTTTGAATATGAATGATATGCATTTACTTACTCATGAAAATTATGATGGATGGTTGAATGCTGATCTTCGGCTTCAAGGATCGGGCGAGCGATATGATCTTAACGGTACGATTTCCCCATCTGAAATTTCCATTCGTATCCCCAGTACATTTGATAAAAAAATTCCCAAACTTAATATTATTAAAGTTGAAGGCGAGCAAGACCCGACGGATGTATTTTTGAGCAAAGTTTACATGGATTTGAATTTTAAAGCTGATGATCGTATTTTTGTGAGTGGTTGGGGGCTGGATGCAGAATTGGCTGGGAATTTAGAGATTGAAGGCACGGCGCATAAGCCATTAGTGCAAGGGCAATTATCAACCATTCGTGGGCGGTACGAAGAATTTGGACGTCGATTTGATCTTGATCGTGCGGTGCTGCGTTTTCAGGGCGCTGTTCCGCCCTCGCCTTATCTGGATATTGAAGCGGTGAGTGAAATTGAAGATATTGCCGCGAAAATTCAAATTACGGGATCGGTGGAAAATCCTGATATTAAGCTGGCTTCTACGCCTAGTCTTCCCGAAGATGAGGTTTTGTCGCTAATTTTATTTGGCAAGGATGTCAGTAAAATTTCAGCATTTCAAGCCATTCAGCTTGCGCGGACGCTGCGCAAATTCTCCGGTCAAGGGGGGGATGGATTTGATCCGCTTCATTCATTGCAAGAATTTACAGGGCTTGATGATATTCGCGTTGATGGCGCGGGAACGGATGACACCACTGTGGGGGCTGGAAAATATATATCGGACAAAGTTTATCTGGATGTAGAGCAAGGCACAGCTACGGGCTCAACTGCGGCCTCTGTGGAAATTGAGGTTACACCCAATATTACTGTTGAAAGCAAAGCGTCGCAGACGGGAGAATCTGATGTTGGGGTGTTTTGGGAATGGAGCTATTAATTTTTATAAAATAAACCCTCCATAAACTTGAAAGCTTAGTGTATATATACACGATCCCTCACCCTCCGAAAAAACGAGAAGTTACCATCATGAGAATTGGCATTTTATCACGCGGCCCAAGATTATATTCGACATCTCGCCTTGCGGAGACTGCGCGTGAAATGGGGCATGAGGTTCGGATACTTAACCCGCTGAATTGTTTTATGAACATAAATTCGGTGGATAATGAAGTCCATTATAATGATGATGAAGTGCATGTGGATGCCGTTATACCGCGCATTGGTGCATCCATTACGTTTTATGGTACAGCCGTTGTGCGCCAGTTTGAAATGTCGGGTGTTTATGCTTTGAATGGCTCGCTCGCTATTACGCGAGCGCGTGATAAATTACGGGCGCATCAGATTCTGTCGCGTAAAAAACTGGGGATGCCGATTACAGGGTTTGCCCATTCTACGCGTAACACTCAGGATTTGATCAAAATTGTTGGTGGTGCGCCCGTTGTGATTAAGTTGCTACAGGGTGCACAAGGCAAAGGCGTGATTTTGGCGGAGACGAAAAAAGCGGCGGAAAGCGTGATTGAAGCTTTTCGCGGTCTTGATGCCCATTTTCTTATTCAAGAATATATCAAAGAAGCGGGTGGCGCGGATATTCGATGTCTGGTTATCGGTGATAAAGTTGTTGCAACAATGATGCGCAAAGCACAAGACGGCGATTTCCGTTCCAATCTCCATAGCGGAGGTATCGCGGAGAAAATAAAGATTACGCCTGAAGAGCGTAAAAGCGCAGTCAATGCGGCGAAAGCGATGGGATTGGATATTGCAGGGGTTGATCTAATTCGTTCTGATCGTGGGCCATTGATTTTGGAAGTTAATTCCTCCCCCGGCCTTGAAGGCATTGAGCGCACATCGGGTAAAGATATTGCTAAATTGATTATCCAACATTTAGAAAAACAAGTATCTACACCGAATAAAAGCCTTGTCAATAAAGGGTAGGATGAGAGAAGCTTAAATCATGGCTGATCATTTAACCATCGGCGGGGAAGTCATTCATAAAGGCGAGCGCAAACGTATCTTTTTGGATGCGGCTAAGCTTTATGATTTTACAGAAATGAACGTCCCGATAGAAGTTATTCGAGGCAAAGAAGATGGGCCAATCTTGTTTGTCAGTGGCGCGGTGCATGGTGATGAGATTAATGGTGTAGAAATTGTTCGTCGACTGCTCACCAAAAGATCATTGAATAATATTCGTGGTACCTTGATTGCTGTGCCGATTGTGAATGTATTTGGATTTAACACCAATTCGCGTTATTTGCCCGACCGCAGAGATTTAAATCGCAGTTTTCCTGGTTCGCCTACGGGGTCATTGACTGCGCAATTGGCGCATATTTTTATGACGGAAATTTTGGAGCATTGCACACATGGTATTGATTTTCATACGGCGGCCATTAACCGCACCAATTTGCCGCAAATTCGCGCTTGCCTTGATGTTCCAGAAATCTTGGATATGGCCAAGGCGTTCCAAACGCCCGTAATTTTGCATTCGCCCGTCAGGGAAGGTTCTTTGCGCGAGGCTGCATTGCGCCAGCATATTCCGACCTTACTGTTTGAAGGGGGAGAGCCATTGCGTTTTAACGAAAAAGTTATTCGCGCTGGTGTGCAAGGTACGATGAATGTGATGCGTGCGATCAATATGTTGCCCGCTTTAAAATCTGCACCTGTGTTAAAAGACATTTTTATTGCGGAATCGAGTTATTGGTTGCGCGCGCCCCATAGCGGGATTTTATCAATTAAAAAGAAAATCGGCCAGCGGGTGATAAAAGATCAAGTTCTGGGGGTTATTTCTGATCCTTTTGGTTTAAATAAACATGAGATTATTGCCAAAGGCGGCGGCATAATTATCGGTGCAGCGACCCTACCGCTCTTTAATCGCGGTGATGCGGTATTTCATGTTGCGACGTTTGAAGATGCTTCGGCGGTGGCGGAGAATGTAGATATATTCACTGAACCATTTGTTGATCGCTTTGGATAGAGTCGTTTTGCATTGTTGTAAATTTCCTAGTGATTTTATAAATATTATTGTTTATACATATCTTTTAATATTAAAAATCAAAAACAGGATATAAATATGACCGATTTAAAAAGAGAATTTTTTGAGCTTGTGCAAACGTTCAAAGAATCTTCAGCTGAAACAATACAAGATCTGCTTCAAAATCTTAATGCTCAAGCTGCAGAATTAGAAGAAGCGAGAAAAGGGTTAGAGATAGAACGTAGCCTGCCTAAATACGAACTTACGGATGTGAAAAAAATCTTCCATGGCACTGAAGTTACGCAAATTCGTGCTCTTAGGGATATTCCCGAAGCTGGTGTCAATAAAAATGACACTGGAGGATATGTCCAAAGCAGAGCCAACCTTGGACAGCGGGGTGGCGCTTGGGTTCACCCGACAGGCATTGCAATGGACAGTTGCATTGTGTTTGATGATGAACAACTGCATACCGTACGATCATCAAATATTAATGCTCCTCAGCACGAACATTAATTAAGTTTGATTTGCGCTTTGGCCAACAGGTTCACTATTTCACGGAAACTTCGTAGCTTTCGCTGATGATGTTTCCGTTGAGGGATTGGATGAGGGTGAGCACATCGTTTGTGGCTTTTTTTATGCTATCGGCGCTAGTGCCGCGCAATACGATTGAGACGCTTAATACACCGCCGCGAAAATTGGGGTAGCTGCCGATATCAATATCATCATATTGGTTTTGGATCTCGCCTAAGCCTTTTGCCACAACGCTTTCTTGAAGGTCACACGCCACTGCATTGGACATGATCTTTTCACCAGCCGTGATTTGCGCGAGTACGTTGCCGAGCATGGCTTGCATTATACGTGGTACGCCCGCCATGACGTAAACATTTTCAACGTTAAATCCTGGCGCACCTGATACGGGGTTGGGAATTAACTTTGCACCTTGTGGCATGTAGGCCATTGTGGCGCGGGCATCGGTATATTCGCCTTCGTCATAGTAATCACTCAGAGTTTGGTCGGCTTGAGGATGGCGTTCAAAAGGCAAATTAAAGGCTTTGGCCACAGTCGCTGACGTAATATCGTCATGTGTCGGCCCTATACCGCCAGTGGTGAACACAAAATCATACGTACTGCGTAGGGTATTCAGCGCTTCGATAATTTTACTTTCGATATCGGGGACAATTCTGACTTCCGATAATGGTATTCCGTGCGCGGCCATTTTCTCGCCGATAAACTGGGCGTTTTGATCTTGCGTGCGTCCAGAGAGAATTTCGTTGCCGATAATCAGAAGTGCGGATTTTTGACTCATAGCATTAAACCTTTATATTGGACGCGGGACGTGATTATTATATTGTACCTTTTTATATAAAGAAATGAGATAGAGCGAAAAATGAGTTTAGCACCAAAAATTAATGCCGAAGGAATCGAACTCCATGGCGAGGCGGCGTTTGCAGGTATGCGCAAAGCGGGGGCGTTGGCGGCGGAAATTTTGGATATGATTACCGAGCATGTCGTTCCGGGTGTGACTACTGAGCATCTAGATAAATTATGCCATGATTATGCGAGCGCGCGTAACGCGATCCCTGCCCCGCTTGGGTATGGCGGTGGGCATGGGCGGCCCCCGTTTCCTAAGGCGACATGTACGTCGATCAATAATGTGGTGTGTCACGGCATACCAGGGCCAAAGAAATTAATCGAGGGCGATATTGTGAATATCGATGTCACCGTGATTGTTGATGGATGGCATGGCGATACCAGCCGCATGTATCTGGTGGGTGATAAAATTTCGGTCAAGGCGCGGCGTTTAGTGGATGTGACTTATGATTGCCTGATGCTTGGGATTGAGCAGGTGAAGCCGGGGGCAACGCTTGGTGATGTGGGACATGCTATTCAAAATTACGCCGAAAGTCAGCGTTTTAGCGTGGTGACGGACTTTTGCGGGCATGGGCTTGGGCGCGTGTTTCACGCGCCGCCTAGTGTGATGCATATTGGTACGCCCGGCAAGGGCACTTTGCTTGAGGCCGGGATGTTTTTTACAATTGAGCCGATGATTAATGCAGGCAAAGACCATCGCACGAAAATTTTGGATGATGGATGGACGGCGGTTACGCGCGATAAATCACTCAGTGCGCAGTTTGAGCATACGCTCGCGGTGACGGATGATGGTTTTGAGATTTTCACGAATTCGCATAAGGGGTATACGAAGCCACCGTATATCTAAAAAAATCTTTTTAGCAATGCTTGCCTTGATATTTTTAGCGATTGCATCTGTAACTATTTATATAGCGATTCGGTTTAATTACCATAATTGTCAATACGACATTCAAGTGATTCAAAGTATAGCAACTACAGATTTACAAATAAAAACCAAACGTGAGGCTATTTTTATAGCGATTGAAAAAGGTATATTGCAACGCCCAGAATATAAAGGAACTCAAGAAGCGGTAGGCACGGACTTAGGCTGGTCAATCAGCGCTTACAAAAATCCAGAAAATTGGGCTGTACACCTTAAAACCCGAGGCATCCTCCCTAGCTACACTTGTAGAATGTATCTTGATTCACAAGGAAATCTATTGAATGAACGATGTGAATGGAATAAATGATTATTATAAACAACAATACTACAAAAAAGAATTTGACAGACCTTACTCCGATTCAAGTTTGAAATTTCATATGGCTGATTTATTCCCCTCATCTTCTGCCCCCCTGACTACCGCATCGGCTTCTAAGAAGCCGCATTATGCGTGTAGCTCATTTGGATCGTCTGGTTTTTGTGCGGGGTTTGGGCTTTGTTGTTCAAAACTCTCGAATACAGCTTCGATATCAAGATTTTTAAGCCATTTTGACAAATCCATACTATCACTATTATAGGGTTCTTCTAATTGGTTAGTGTCGTACATCCATTTTAAAACAACACCTGCCTGATCCAGAGCATCGTTACCTTTACTGGATTGATTATGCAGCGCGCCTGCATTTTGAATATGTCTGCGCTGAGTTTCTACAAATGCTGTAAAATCCTTTGTATTCGAATTAGATGCCTCTTGATCTGAAGTATTTCTAAATTGACTTGTTAAATGAGTTCCATATTTGGCTTCTAATTTTTCCATTACATTAGCTGTACTCGCAGCTCTATATTCTGTAGCTAAATCATTACAAAGTCTTTTCAAGACATATGTTGTAAATACTTTAGCCGCAAAATCGGTATTTCGTTCTGGCATTGGAGCTTCTGCTTCAGCTATTGCACGTGCCTGTTCCTGAGCCTTTCTAATAACCTCACTAGATTCAATTTCATCACTTGCGTCCGTTAATTTTCCGTTTATGTCTGCTTCTTCAATGAAAATTTCTTCTGGCTTGTCAATAATACTAGGATATTTTTCGTCTATCTCATCACGGCGTTTAAGTAGCTGTTTAATTTCAGGTCTTCGCTCAAGTTTTGCCCATATACTGTCTAAGTCCGCGCCGAGGCGCTTTTCTTCGCGCTCTACAACTCTACGAAATTTATCATATAGTCTTTCTCCAGGATCATCTAATAACGCTGTATTAAATGCAACCGCATAATGTCCTGGGCTTAAATCATCAGTTTTTAAAAAATCTAAAATCATTGTTTTGCTCTTTGAGTTTCGGAATATAATACGACACGCTCACATATATGTCAATAAAAACTTTGTTTCTCTTTGTATCACTTTGCGTTAAAAAAAAATATGGCTGATTTATTCCTCTCATCTTCTGCCCCCCTGACTACCGCATCGACTTCTAAGAAGCCGCATTATGCGGGTCATCGTGATCGTTTGCGGGCGCGGTTTGCACAGACTCCGAATGCGCTCGCGGATTATGAGTTGCTTGAGCTTGTGTTGTTTCTGGCAATTCCGCAAAAGGATGTTAAGCCGCTGGCAAAGGATCTTATCGCGCGCTTTGGTGGTTTGGCGGAGATGATGAACGCGCCGATTGAGGAATTGGTGAAGGTGGATGGTATTAAGGATAAGACTGCCCTCGCCCTGAAATCAATCACGGCCTTATCACAACGTGCGATGAAAAATGAATTGATGAACAAACCGATTCTTAATTCATGGACGCGGCTTATGGATTATTGCATGGCGGGCATAGCGCATGAAACGCGTGAGCATTTTCGAGTATTATTTTTGAACAAAAAAAATGAATTGATTGGTGATGAAATTCAAGGCTCTGGGACGGTGGATCACACTCCTGCTTATCCACGTGAGATTATGAAGCGTGCGCTGGAGTTGGGCGCTACAGCTTTGATTTTACTTCATAATCACCCCAGCGGTGATCCCAAACCATCGCAAGCGGATATTGACCTTACGCGTCATATTATTCGCGCTGCCGAACCGTTTCAAATTGCCATTCACGACCATATAATTATATCGAGGAACGGGTATAGCAGCATGAAGAGTCTGAATTTAATTTGACAGAACGGCACAGAATCTTGTATCTTGGGGCTGTATCAATTATTGCGTAGAGAAGAGGTTACTGAGTATGGCGGCGATAAAGCCTGAACACATTTTAAAACTTTTAAACCGTGACAGCCTGTCCCAACCAAAAGTTTTATTGGTTGAAGATAATGAAATAGATGCCATCCTTATTCGCAATATCCTTGAAACTTATTATCCCATGACCTTAATCGATCAAGCCACAACCAAGGCGCAAGCTTTACAGTTTCTTAAATGCAATCATTACGATGTCATTTTGCTAGATTTAAATTTGCCTGATGCAATAGGTGCTAAGGATATTCAGCAATATCAGACCCATTCCAATAATGCCCCATTGATTGTCATTACAGATAGCTCCGACATGGAGGTGATTAAAGCTGCACGCAAATATGGAGCAGATGGCATTATTTCTAAAAATCATCTCTCACACATCAAATTTGATGATGCGATCGAAGAAGCCGTGAACAACATCGGTACTGCCTGATATTTCATCTATACATTATCACTCTAAAGCCATAAATATAAATGATGGTACGTTTTATTCTTTTATTATCGTTGTTTATCGTTGGAGCTTGCGCACCGCAAAGGACATCCTCACTCCCCTCTTCTGAACGGTTGATGGCGATTAAGCAGACAAAACTGTCTTCGGCGCAACAATCTATGACCTCGCATAATCTCCAATTTGGCGCGCCTGTGTTTATTCGGATTTTCAAGTATGAAAATGTGCTGGAGGCTTGGGTTAAGGATAAAAACGCAGAACAATATCGTTTATATAAGACCTATCCGATTTGTAATTATTCTGGCGCACTCGGCCCCAAAATAGCGGAAGGTGATAAACAAGCGCCCGAAGGGTTTTACATGGTCACCGCCGATCAACTTAATCCGTGGAGCAATCACCAGCTTTCGTTTAATCTGGGTTTTCCTAATGAATATGATGCGGCGCTAGGGCGAACGGGTAGTGCTCTGATGGTTCACGGTGGGTGTAGTTCGGTGGGATGTTATGCGATGACCGATCCGGTGGTAGAGGATATATACTTAATGGTTGAGGCCAGCATCGAAAGCGGTAATAACGTGCCCGTGCATATTTTTCCATTCCGCATGACGGTTCCCGCTATGATTAAACATCAATATGATCCGTGGTATGCGTATTGGTATAATTTAAAGCAGGGCTATGATGCGTTTGAGCTCACCAAAATTCCACCCAAAGTACACACGCAAATTTCTTATTCTCCGCAAATGCAATATGGGCAGAATTTAGATGTGAAGTACACATTTACTATGCCCGAAGATTTACAACGAAACATGATTGCTGCTAATTAGGGCTGATTTTCCTTGAAATTCCCCCTTGGTGTCTTCATGCCTTGGTGGTAAAACATTTTTGAACCTCCATTCGGACGAAAGACAAAAGCATGATTCCCCGTTATTCCCGCCCTGAGATGGCTGATATATTTGAGCAAGACAATAAATTCCGCATTTGGTTGGAAGTAGAGACGCTGGCGCTAGAGAAGATGGCAGAGATGGGCGTGGTGCCGATGAGCGCGGCGAAGGCTTTACGCGAAAAAGGTGGTTTTGATGTGGCGCGTATTAACGAGATTGAAGCCGAAGTTAAGCATGATGTGATCGCATTTTTGACGAGCGTTGCGGAGCATGTGGGCGAGAACAGCCGTTATGTTCACCAAGGCATGACCAGCTCCGATGTTATTGATACGTCCTTTGCGGTGATGCTGACGCAAGCGGCTGATTTGATTATTGCGGGGTTGGATAAAGTGCTTGCGGCACTTAAGAAGCGCAGTTTGGAACATAAAGATACGCTGTGCATTGGGCGTTCCCATGGCATTCACGGGGAGCCGACCACGTTCGGGATGAAGCTCGCGGGGCATTATGCGGCGTTTGCGCGGGCGAAAAAGCGCATGATTGCGGCAAAAGATGAGGTGTCCACAATTACGATTTCTGGCGCGGTGGGGACATATGCGACAGCCGATCCAGCGATTGAAGCTTATGTGGCAGAAAAGCTTGGACTTCGTCCTGAAACTGTAGCTACGCAAGTTATCCCGCGTGATCGCCATGCGATGTATTTTGCGACGCTTGGGGTTATTGCCAGCTCCATTGAAAATCTGGCGGTTGAAGTTCGCCATTTACAACGCACCGAAGTGCGCGAGGCGGAGGAATATTTTGATAAAAATCAAAAAGGCTCCAGTGCGATGCCGCATAAACGCAATCCTATTGGCACTGAAAACATGACAGGGCAAGCACGCATTATCCGCGCCGCCGTTATTCCCGCGCTTGAAAATGTGGCGTTGTGGCATGAGCGGGATATTTCGCATTCTGCTGTGGAACGCACAATATTGCCTGATGCATTGATTAGCGCCGATTACGCCCTTAATCGTTTAGCAAGCATTATTGATAAACTGCTCGTTTATCCAGAGCGTATGATTCATAATTTGGAGATGACGGGTGGGTTGGTGTTTTCGCAGCGCACGATGCTCGCGCTCACGCAGAGCGGCATTAGTCGTGAGGATGCCTATCGCATTGTGCAGCGCAGCGCGATGGAAGTTTGGGCGGATCGCTCTACGGGTATAGGCACACTATCGCTTCGTGGCCAGCTTGAAAAAGATAAGGCTGTGACAGATAAGCTTGACGCTACGGCGCTGGATGCTATCTTTAGCTACGATGCCTATATTAAGAATATTGATTCGATCATTCAACGGGCATTGGCGGAATAAACCGTTCACGCGAAGATCACAGAGATTTAACTAAAGCGAACAGCTAAAAAGGAGAGCCCCATGAAAGGCGATAAAAAAGTTATAGAGTTATTGAACGAAGCCCTTAAAAAAGAATTGGGCGCGATCAATCAATATTTTCTGCATTCGCGGATGCTGGAAGATTGGGGTGTGACCAAGCTGGCGAAGCATGAATATAACGAATCTATCGAAGAGATGAAGCATGCGGATGATTTGATCAAACGCATTTTGTTCCTCGAAGGGTTGCCGAATTTGCAAAGCATCGGCAAATTATATATTGGTGAAAACGTCAAAGAGACGCTGGAATGCGATTTGAAAATCGAAATTGAAGGCGTGAAAGCTTATAAAGAAGCGGTAAAATATGCCGATAGCGTCCAAGATTTCGTCAGCCGTGATTTGTTTGCGCGTATTTTGACGGATGAAGAAGGCCATGTAGATTATCTTGAGACACAATTACAGATGATCGAGCAAATGGGCTTGCAGAATTATATTCAGATCAATTCCGAAAGCCCATTGGATAGTGAAGGTGGGGCTTAGTTTTTTTTGCAGAAACTAAGGGACGCCTGGTCCGGAATGAGGAGATGGGGCTGAATCTGGTACTGCTGGCGCTGCCACTATTTTGAGAGGAACTCGCTCGCGATTTCCTAATTCGAAAGTTATGGTCATTTCTGCCCCATCCCTAATGATATTAAAACTAACTTCGTCATCTGGTCTATGCCAGGCAATGTAGCGCAATAAGCTTTTACTGGATGATATATTATTAGTTCCCATTCTATCGCTAGTGATGCTAGTAATAACATCGTCAGGAAGGATTTTGGCAAATCCAGCAGGAGAAGCGGGCGTTACGCTGTGGACAATTACACCGCCGTCAACGGGGACACTGGCCTTTTCTGCGGTTTGTCTGTTCAAATCTTGCGTATTAAAACCAGCCCACCCTCTGTCTATTTTACCATATGTGATTAGTTGGTTAGAAATTTCAATTGCCGCTGATGCGGGGATCGCAAACGAAAGCCCAATACTTGCGCCAGTACCTGCATGGTATATAGACGTATTTACGCCGATGACTTCTCCATATTCATTGAATAAAGGCCCGCCAGAGTTTCCTGGATTAACAGCTACATCTGTTTGAATAGTGCGATAGAGTGGGTTTTTAAATGGGCTATCCCCCCCCCCTATACTTTTGTCACTTTCACCACGATTCATATTTGAAATTATACCCTTCGTAACGGTAAATGAAAGACCAAACGGAGCGCCTATTGCAAGGGTTGGATCACCTTCCCTCGGTTGATCCTCATCATCAGGATTTTTAAATGGCAGGCAGTGGAGATTAACATTATGTTTTTCTATAGCTTCAGGGGACATCTTTACTACCGCACCGTCGACAGCTAAATCATTTGTACCATCTATCCCCACAAGTGTTACCGGGATTTCTTCTCCTTCATAATTGGATGTGCGGGGATTATAAAAACTCGCTGTGAAGCGATATTCACTGGGATCTTTTAAAGCGCCTTCAACAACATGCGCATTTGTAAAGATATAGCCTTCTTTATCATCAATAACGAAGCCACTCCCAAACCCTAATGGGTCTGTTTTAACAAAATGATCTGACTTATTTCGTAACTCCATACCAAAAGGCAATTCTGCTTTTCCGTATATTGTGATTTTCACTACGCCGGGGTAGACGGCCGCAACAACGTCGCTAAATGTTCCGCTGACTGGTTTGGTATCACAATTGAAAGCATTTTTGGATGTGTTACTCACCACATCCATTATGTCTTCCATATCGGGAGCATCATCTTGCGCGAATGTGGGCGCAATCGTCCCTGCCATTAGGCTGAAAGATGCGACAAGATAGGTTAATTTCTGCTTCGTAGAAGATGTTGATAGTGCCATGTTCTAATCCCTGTTTATCTTTTTTATTGGACTATACAAATTTTTCACACCGAATGTAAATCATTTTTTCATATCGGAAATATTCTTTGAATAAAACATCCCGCACATTATGCAACAGAAAAAACTTTACATGGTTATGCGTTTCGGATAAATCAGATGTAACAATAAAAATAAAAAATTGGCTTGCTAGGCGCATATTTTCTTATGTCTAGGCATGGTCATAATATTGAACACGGAGATTTTACAATGTCAGATATCATCATTCCTGGTGCTAAAATTAATAAAAATGCGCAAACACATATTTTGGAGCGCATGACTGTAATGGGCGAACGGCTAAAAAAATGTGCTGAAGAAGTAAATATTGTCCTTATAGATCAGCCCAAAATTATAAATGACACATTGACTGCGTTTGTTGCGGATGCAAATTTGCTTCTAACTGGTTTACCAGGTACAGGAAAAACAGTGTTGTTAAAGAGTTTAGGTGAGATTCTTGGCTTGGAAATGAAGAGAATTCAATTTACACCTGATCAAACGCCCGATGATTTGACAGGCTCTGTAGTGTTTGATCAAAAATTAGGTGATTTTAAATTTATTGAAGGTCCACTCTTCTCAGACATTATATTAGCTGATGAAATTAATAGAGGTCCCCCTAAAACACAATCTGCGCTTTTAGAGGCCATGGAAGAAAAACAAATTACAGTGGGTAAAAAAACCTATTCTTTAGGAGAGCATTTTCATGTTGTAGCGTCGCGTAATCCGATAGAACATGAAGGGACGAACCCTCTGCCAGAAGCACAACTTGATCGTTTTCTTTTTGACCTTGTTATGGGTAACGTTTCTAAAGAAGCTTCAATGGAAATTTCAAACATAAGATCATCTCTTAGCCATGAAGAATATGTGGCATATATGAAAACGTTGGGATGGACAGATGAAGATATAAACGCCTCAATTGAAAAAGACGACCAGTTAAATTTTGGTAGAAAAGCAAAAAAAGTTTTGAATAGGCAAGAATTGGCGGAGTGTAAAACTCTTGCTAAAATGATTCAGATTTCTCCGGATGCACGAGAAGCAATCGCAAGATTGGTCGAAGTGTGCCGCCCAGAAAATAAACATTCAGAAATTAAAAATTACCTTTTATGGGGGGTTCCTGGGAGTCGCCCTGGGATAGCCTTTGAGAGAGCCGTTAAAGCGCGTTGTTTAGTGTTGGGTAGAACATTGGCTACTGAAGAGGACGTCGCAAGATTAGCGATTCAAATATTAAGCCCGAGGATGGCTTTGTCATATAACGCTAAAAGAGACAATATTAGCTTGGTAGAGTTAATAGGAACAGGGGTTCAACATGAGCTTGGCTTTAAACAGAGCGATTTGGAGAATGTTCCATAGGACGTTCATTTGAGAATAGCTGGCTTTGCGCGCCATGCGGATATGGTTGTAAAATTAATCTGGCTGCATCACATCTGGCATAGGATCTGGTGCAGGTGCAACATCTTTTCCCAACGGGGGCAAACCATTTATTTTGCGGTTCTGGTCTTCTTGAAATCCGCGACGCTCAATGACGTAAGGCTGTCGAATCGCATCCTTGCCGTACTCGCCCATAATAGCCCAGTATGATGTATTCATTACCGCGGCAATAGTATCTTCAACCAAATCGGGACCAGTCGCGCCAGCCAGAGCTAATGGCCAATTTTGATCGCTCAGGACGAAGGACGAGCTGCGGTATCTTTCTTGGGCTTCTGAAATATCTTCTACATAAACTTCACGTTGATGAGCGATGGTCGAGAGATCATCAAACAAATGAAATGATTTTGTTATGGCGTGATCTTTACCTACACGTTCTACACGGCCAACGCCCATTTCTTTTACCAATCCTCTGTAAATGTCTGAATTCATTTTTAAACCATTGATTGCATTTACAATGAATTTTCCGCCGTTTGTTGCATGATTTTGAATTTTGTTGCCCGCGTCTCGTGATAAGAGTTGAGTCTGCTGAATGACAGGGACATATATAATCGGCAAAAAAGCCAACGCGTCCGCCGAAATATTTTCTAGATCAATCGCAACGATGCCATCTAGCACAAGGCTGCCTTGCTTTGCAATTGTATTAGCAAAATTTGTCAGGCCATTTTTAACAAGTGTGTTTGCTTTTTCGTCAGGCGTGAGCGCATACGCTATATATATTCCGCGCGCATATACGCCAGGATCTTCATGTAATTTATCATGAACTGCAAATGGAAGGTCCACAATTATGTTTGCATTGATTGCTACTTTTTTAGCGGCTATTTCGGTGGATGGGTTTTCTTGCGCCATTGCGGATAAGGCAAAAGTTATGCACAGCACTCCAGCCATAGCAGAACTCCACATAGGATTTGAATTTTTCATGATATTCCCTGTTTATATTTTTTTATTAATTAATCTTTATACAAATCTGCGCGGAAGTGCAAAAGATTTCCCTTATTTTACAGAACAATAAGGTGCGTGAATTATATTGACGCGATAATAAAAAATCTTTAGCAATGTTACCTAAGCAGGGAAAAAATGATAAAAAATGCTTTAACAAAAGAAATGGCAAAAGCTGCCGTTGTGGCTCTGGCTATGTGTGGCTCAGCGCAAGCGTTGGGTCAAGATGACAACGCGCCTCCGCTAATTCCCGATGTGCAAAGCAATTCACTCCAGATTGAAACGACTGGGGATGAAGGACAAAACGCTGCATTGAATGGGGTTTCTGATCAAACCCATAGTGAGCAAGTCAGAGATTTTTACACGAGTGATCTTCCTTTAAAACTTGTATTGGCTGTAGGCGCGCTTGGTTTAGGCGTTGCGGGATTTTCGGTCTACAAAAAAACTGACGGGGCAGTTGCCAGAACACTTTCTGTCGCATTTTGTCTTGCGGCCATTGCAAGCGCAGAATATGGCACGGATTTATTTCGAACACCTCCTACCATTGTACCTGTATTCATAGATAAAAGCGCTTCAGTCGGTGATCGCGCGCCGATGATTGAGGAAGCTTTTACAGCGTTAAAGACGGAGTTATCGTCTTTAGGCCCTGTTGATATTCGGCGTATTGAATTTGGAAGCTCGGCGGACGCGCAATCACAAAACGGGACGTATTTTTCCAACACATTTGCGTCCACATTAATCACTTTGCCCACGGATCGTGTGGGCGGGGCTTTTATTTTGAGCGATGGTATAATCGTAGAAAGTGACCAAAGATATTTCTTGCAAACTCCTTTTGAACATCGAGTTCACGGGATGATTGTAGGTCATGCGGAAGAAGAAGATTTTAGAATACAATTGGAAGCTATGCCCGCCAGCGGTTACACGGATGATGAAGATATAGAATTTACTTTCCGCATCGTCGATGCTCGAACACCAGATAGCGACGATTTAATAGCAGACGTTGATATCACCTTTGCGGCGGCAAACACCCAACATATGCAATTGCCTGTAAATCAATCGGTGAGCGTCAAGATTTCTGATCTTGCCCCTGAGGGATTGCTAATTGGTAAGAACACAATTGAAATTGAAATTGATCGCATTAATGGTGCGCGATCGGCGAAAATGGATATGGATAACGATGGTCAGCCTGATGAGGTTACGACTTTAAACAACCAAATTGTGACATCAATTACGGGTGTTAACTCGTCAATCAAAGCGCTTTTGTTCACTGGAGAGCCGCATCAAGGTTCAAACTTATGGCGCAAGCTATTGGAAAATGATAAAGTTACTATAGATCATCTCCCGTTTTTGAGACCAAAAGATAAAAGAAGTGCCGCAATCCCTATGCGGGATCATGCCATTATTCCCATGCCTGCAAAAGAATTATTGGGGTTAGATCATATTGATGAATATGACGTTATTATACTTGATAACTTAATGTATACGGGAAATATTGCGCCTGAGTATTTTGAAAATATCAGGTCATATGTTGAACGCGGTGGTGGGCTAATTATAGTAGGCTCTGAAACTTTGGCACATACGGATAAGGCTCTTTCTCAAACAGCATTGTTTGACTTATACCCCATGAAACCCGGGACACATGGCCTCGCGGTTACTTTCACTCCTCAAATGACAGATTTCGCTTTGCGTCATCCCGTTGGACGCGCATTGCATGATGCGGAAGGTTGGGAAAATCGTGGGCCATGGTATAGTATGACGGATGTCTCACCTGTTGCAGACAGTCTTGTCATTTTGACAGGAGTGGATGATAAGCCGCTTTTGGCTTTGCGGGAATATGGTGACGGACATGTTGCAATGCTGGCCTCCAATCAAGCATTTGCATGGGATAGAGCGCATCTAGGGGGCGGCTCAGGTGCGTCATTATATCGCATTATGGCCTCATGGGCGATGAAGGATCCGCGATATGATGATGAGCGACTAACATTACGCAATGTTCAGGGCAAGATCACGGCTGATTTACGTTCAATGCAGGATGCCGAGGACATAGAATTTATCACACCATCTGGAAAACATATTAAAGCAACCCCAGAGGGAGAAAACGGCATTTATTCAGCAAATATCGACAAAGAAGAAACTGGCGTTTACCAAGTTAGGCGTGCGAATGGAGAGATTACGGAAGATTTTGTTGTTGTTGGCAACCCAAACCGCAGCGAATACGAAAATGTGCTTTCGGATACTGAAATTTTTAGGCCGCTGATGGATCAGACCTCTGGGAATATTGTGAGGATATCAGATGCAGCGGGCAAGTTGCTTATGCCAGAATTTGCGGCGCAAAGTGATGGTTCGAGTGAGGCCAACAGTTCCGTCATGCAAATTCAAATGAGTAATATACAAGAAAAAGTTGGAAGTAAAAGAGAACCATATCTGCCGTCTTGGGCGTTTGCGCTAGCCTCAGGCTCATGTTTATTACTCTCATTTCGACAAAAACAAATTGCACAGGTTCTTTCCTCGCCTTTTAAAAAAGACGATTTACAAACGCCAGAATTATAATTGATAGGGAGAAATACAATACAAAAGCGATCCTCAGCATTGTCCAAATTCACGCCAAGCGCAATGGTGCTTTCCGCATCTCTTTTTGCTACGGCTGCTGCATATGGTCAGCCAGCGAATGACACTACGCCGAGTGTGGTGGATGTTGAAAATATAGCGGCATTGAATGCAGATGATTTATTTGAGCATTCATTTTTGGAAAAAGCAGGATCACCAATAGATTTCGACGAACCTCTCATTTTTTTCTTAGGTTTACCTGCCAGCCTTTTGGCTTTGTTCTGGGCGATGAGAACAACGGCGGCAAAGCCGGAAGAAATTGAATTTGGGGCTATGTTTATCATAGAGCAACTGGCGCCTACTAATGCTGTTGCGAACAAAGCAGATTTAGTAGCAAAAATAGTTTTTAGCGCTGCCGTAACGGGCATGGTTACTGCCGCTGCTGGGCCAAAGTTCACATCTGCTCCGTCATTTCCCGAAGAAGGTGCTGTGCATATCACGATTGATAATGGGCCGGGCAATGCGCATGGGTGGGAAACGGTTGTGGACAATACCCGCGAGATCATCGGCTATGCTTATGAAGACAAGCGCGATGTAATATTTACATACCTTGCGCCAGGTGAGGACGGAAAAGTCTTTACCACAGAGCCTATGAATGCGGCGCTAGCGGTATCGGAGCTTGAAAAAATGCAACCCGTTTCTTGGGGTGTCGATTTGCAAGCGGCTTTAGAAAACATCAACGGGATGAACAGTGAAATCTCCGCCACGTTTTATATGAGTGATGGTTTGCAACATGAATTAACGTATGAATTTGCCCAAGCGCTAAATGAGCAAGGCCCGCTTAGCGTTTACGATAACAAAGACAAGTCCACGCTGATGATGCCTGCTCAAATAGTAAATGGGCAATATCAATTGAGCGCCAAACGCGCCGACACCAAAGCAGAATCATTCACACTTACAGGCTTTGCAGGAACACAAGCCGTAGGTTCGGAACAGCTTGTGTTTGAAGACGGGCAACGTGAAGCGAGTATCTTGTTCTCTCCCATCAAGCATGGCGTGAATATAAACGATATTACGGCTTTTCGTCTTGCTGAAGAAAGTGCCGTTAACACAACGGTCTTGGTCAGCGGAAATAACAAGCCTCGCTCTATAGGTATTGCGACGAAGAATAAGCAGCTTAAAAATGAAAATTTTGATTTTGAAAGTTTATCTTTAAATACCGAAATGCCTTATTTAATTGCAGCGTTGGAGCCAATTGCCAAAATTCATTTTGGAACGATCGCAGAATTAATTGGATCTGGAAATATTTCTAACCTGATAATTCCTGATGAGATGCATATTTCAGAAGATGATGCAAAAATTGTTCATGATTGGGTGCAGCAAAAAGGGGGAGCACAATTCCGTTTTGCTGGCCCTAACTTGGCGAGAGATGCACATATTAATGACCCTCTGCTACCTTTAGACCTTTTAAAGGGTGCTGCCCCTGTGCAACAGGACAGAGCTTCTGGAGAGCCCGCATTAGAAATCGCCGAGTTTCCTAATACATCCCCATTTTATGGCGTGGAGATTCAAAAACCTGATCCAAACATTTCCAAAATCCTTATTCCAGATCCAGCCTACCGGTTACGCGAAGAAAATATTTGGGCAAAGCTTACGGATAATACACCGTTAGTGGTAACTGCGACGTTAGGTAATGGACGCATTGTTTATTTTAATACATCGGCAAATCTTTCGTATTCCGATTTTCCTTTCTATGACGGTTTTCCTGTTTTGTTGGCGAAGTCTATTCAGGAAAGTAACAGCATTGAACAGACGGAAAATTACACATTGCCTGATTTACCGCCGATGTTTGTTTTGAACGCTAGGGGACAGGAAGTTGCGCCATCTGAAAATGTGCAACCATTAACCCAAGCGATACTTAATGACTTGGTTATTGGGCCTTTAACTCAACCTGGAATGTACGGCAATTCGCTTTTGGAGGTTCCCGTTAATCTATCCGATGGTATTACGACTGTGGAGCCGCTTGGCACGCTGCCAGAGAATGTTGAGCGAAAATACTACAGCATGGAACGCCCTAAAGAAAACCAAGATTATTTGTGGCTAGCAGCAGCAGCATTTTTACTCGTGGGTGGGGTTTGGATGTCTGCTCATCATAGTAATGGACGACGCAATGAAAAAATACCTACGGCACATTCAGACAACACGCCCGAATTAAACGCATAAGGGATTAATGATATGAAAACATACCCTGATAAAACTCTAGAAATACTTAGTTACGCTGATGAAACTTATTCGCAACTTCCTCAAGATGCAATCATAGAGGCTGTAACACGTGTAAACAATTTAGGCGCTGGTGCGAGATACTCTCCGTTTCGAGGTGGTGGGATGAATCACCTTGATACGCGTGTTATGCGAGAAGGTGAACCGATAAAATACCGTGATGAAAAATTAAGTGCCCGCTCTCAACATGATATTGCTCGGGTTTACCATGAAGACAGCCAACATCCTGTTCTTATATGGCGCAAGGGACATGGTGATGTTAATATTCCATATAATGAAAACCGTCTGACTAAAAAACATTGGATGGATGTCGCATTAATTGCTACGGGGATAAGCCTTGCCTCATCGGAAGATAAACTTGGTGTTTTAGATCACGAAGGAAGATTGTATTCAGGGCGGAGTGCTTCGCAGCACTTATCTCTTAAATTGATGGACGCGACGTTTATGACAGGTAAAATGCCTATAGTGAGTCGAAAAATTCCCACGGGAAGTAGTTTTATAATGGCTAGTGACTTTCTCGAGAGTAAAGAGGAGTTTAACGAGCTTAAGAAACATTTAAACATTGTAAGCGGTAGCGGCGTTACTGGAGCGATGTATATGGTGCGAGATCCGGTTGAGGTCACGTTTCCTTTTAAAAAAGATACTTTGTTTAAAGGAAGCGACGGACAAACCGTCCTGAGATTAAAAAATCCACTTATTAATAGGCAGCAATATTTAGAACTGATGAAGCAACGTGAGAAAGATGTTATAGATCTGGCTAAATCGTTAGGTTTTTCATTAAAGTTTTTTACGACAGATCAAGAGCCATTAGAAATGGTATTAGATATTTTCGGTCTTTCTACGAATACTCCCACTAATGAATATGAATATGGATTGGGTTAGAGGGGGGAATTAATGAAGCGTTTATCACCATCATTTAATAATTTATTCAAAGCAGCTCTGATCGCGCCCATATTTTTAGCCGCTTCCGCTTTCGCGCAAGATTTTGATGCTCCACCCTCTCCCTCATCCAACAATGGCGGCGTTACTTCACAGACTTTATTGCCAGATTTAACCAATCATCCGCTTATTTGCAAAGAAATTGAAATCGAAATAAGTGCCACAGATGGGCTGGGCAAAACAACGGCATCAAAGACTAAAACTAAGTTGCCCTTGCCAGTCTTGAATAATCCTATCGGTTATAAAGTTTTAGATTTGCGATGTGAATTGGCGTTCACAATTGAAGAGACTAAGCTTGGTGAGGATGGGTTGCCCTTGCCTGACGAAGTTTATCGCGTGGCTATGGAGGTTGCCAAAAGTTTTGAAAATTTTATGAATAGCGTGTCTGTGGATTTTCAACGACATGAAACTTTGGTTGTATTCATGAACAAGCATCATAAATTATTGGACGTTGCGGAAAGCAAAAATTTTCCAGAACTTGTTCAAATCATTGACGATTTAAAGGATATAACTAAAAAACTCGAAGATGATCTATTGCCGCGAAGTGAAATAGCTTTGCGGGACGCGCGTGAGGCTTTAGAAGAAGCTTTGAATAATGGTGCCGATAACGAATTTATTGAGCAGCTTAATAAAGCGTTAGAAGAAGCCATGAAAGATTACATGGAAGATCAAATGCAAAATCAGCAATTGAGCGCCGAAGATCGCAAAATATTAGGCGACATGCAAAAACACTTTGAGTTATTGAAAAAAATTCTGGAGGAGATGGGATTAACGCTCGAAGATTATGCCAAGTTATTGAGTGATATGGCGTCTCAGATGCAAAGCAAGCCCCCTGCCACCGGTACGGAAAAGCAACAAGCAGACCAAGGCCAACCAGATTTTGCAAAAATGCTTGAAGAGATGAAGAAAAAAATCCTATTTATGCAAAAAATGGTTAAATATATCAAAGACCTCAACGCTATCATTGATTCACAGCAAGAATTGCGGGATGAGACATCATCTTTAGCATTGGAAGAAGGGCTCGGAAATTTTTTACCGCCCGAAGAAGACAAAGCAAAGACATTAAGCCTTGGCACCGCACAGAGGGTTATCATTAACAAAATTAAGGCTATGATAACCGCCATGACTAAAGACGAGATGGATGTTGATAAGTACAGCCAAGCGCTTACATTAATGGAACAAGCGCTTAAGCATCTTCAAGAGAATAGAAAAGGTGATGCGGTGCTTGTTATGGATGAGATTTTAGATCAGCTTAATGATATGCAAAACGATGCCGAAGCCGCATTAGCCCAAGCACCTGGTGCGGGCAGTGGTGGAAATGAAAGTGGTAATTCTCCCTTTGGACAAGGGCCTGGTGGTGACTTAAAAAGTGATACGCCTCTTGTAGATGGGGAGGGTAATTTTGTTAGCCCTTCCGTTGAAAATGATTTGGACGTAAAAGAATCAGAACAATCTCGCGGAGCTGAAACAAGAAAACGTTTAATGGAACTTCAAGGCAAATCCGATGGCTCCACTGGCCCCAGCGATCACCAGAGAAGACTTTTAGGAATTGATCCTAGCCCTTAATATTGAGCTAAAATTAATACGGAATGGTTATTTCTTCGGGCAACTGGTTCATCGGTAAAACAGTTTTTCCATTTTTCTCCCCTACTCCGGGTATACTAATTTTTGCGCTGGCTCCGGTTACATAGTTGTCATCTTCAATAGAATAAATTATCTCCACATTTTCTTTTCTATTAAGGCTAGGAGCGGCGCTGTAAATCTCTATTTTTGGTGCCATGTCTTCTTCGACTCGAATGGGAATCATAACATCTTCAATTTGCACAATAAAACTTCCTACGGGAAGTTGCGTTGCGTATATATAATCATTTTTAGACGTCTTTTTCCCCAAGTCATTATGCGGTATAAATTCTAAAACCTCTCCATCGACTTTGATTTCAGCAGAGCGTCCATATACTTTTACCTCCAGCTTACTGTCTTCATGCGCAATCAAAGTTTTTTGGTTGCGCGCGGCTTCTTTGATTTGCAGATCTGTAGCGACGGTCTTGCCGACGATCCCAGGCGGGGGGGCGATTGAAGCGTAGTACTCTAAAGGTATAGGGCGCGGTGTCCAATCAAAAGCGGCGGCGAATTTGTCGCTGAGATTGTCACCATTTAAACTTAAATTTATTGCAGTAATCGCTGCGAAAATGCCATGAGCCCATGCTTTTTTGTAGCTGTCTTTATAATATAAGCCTAAACCACTGCGCACTGGTTGAGATGTACGCGTTTCCCCTAAATTGTCCCACGCGTTAGTAATAGCGTTTTCCACAAACAAATTTCTGTGATCTGAAGATTTCGTTTTAACTGAAGATTTTGGAGGTAGCGTATTTAATGCTTCATAGAGTGTTCGAGCTTGACGTTTTTCAGCAAACGGCATTTTTTCATAGAAGGAGTTCAGTCCTTCTTTTTTTGTGGCAATGGGGTTTTCGCCTTTTAAAGCGCGTTTAATAAGAGGCGCCGTGCTCGCGGCGAGCAATGCTACAACGCCTATTATGCGCCCCTGCTCGGGAAGCGTGTCCCATATGTGGGACGTTTTATCCAATATATTTATAGCCACGGTATTAATTATTAATGACGTGCTCACAGCCAAGGACATTACATACGGCGTCGCACGTTCACAGCTTAGAGAGACTTGCTCTCGCCGCACGGCGTTGCCGAATTTATTTCTTATGCTTTCTATCAAAGCAGGCTTATCGTCAGCATCATCCATTGTCTAAATGATTCCCTGATGTGATTATTTGAGGGGATTGTTCGGCGTATCTCCAAATATACATATCCAGCGCGGAGGTGTCTGTTCTAATTTGTCCATAAACAATGTCTGCGACCCTGTTGGCGTAGCGCGCTATGTTGCTGCCTTTTATAGCAACTTCATGTGCAACTTCGGTGGTGACGCCTGCGCTCAAAAATCCTGCGCTGCCATTTTTTTTGTAAGTGTTGGGTGGTGTGGTCATATTCGCTAGGGCAAAGTCATAAACATCAGTCTTGCCGCTGAAATTAGTGCGGGTTACTAAAGTCGATATGACCACACCTTGTTCAGCAAGTGATTGTTTATAACCTCGATATTCTTCCAAAGATGAGTTATCCGATGGTCCAGTTCCATCGGTATAGATTAAAAGATTCATACGCTCCACTTCAAAAGGAAGCGCTTCCATGAAAATTCCTGCGTTTTTCATTGCGCCTGTATGGTAAGTGGATCCTTGTGATGAGCGCCTTGAAATAGTTTTAAGTGCGGCGACAAGGTCGTCGATTTTTTTTGAGTCATCCTCTCGAAGGTCAACAGCACCCATGACAACTTTTGAATCAGACCCAAAATCGACAATCATTATGCATGCCGAACCAGGGCCGCCACCGCTGAAAATCTGTTCACGGAAGTCATCGCGGCTCACTGTTTCTATTATTGCATCCATTTGCGCGCGGAACTCTGGATTCTCAACTGAACTACTAATGTCTAAAGCGAAAATCCAGCCTACCCCTACGGGTTCTTTGCTCTTGGAATACAGTGTGGGGTGGAGGTACTCTTCGGGTGGAACATCAATTACTTTGGCTTTTTCGGAAGTCGCTGCAAAAGCCGAGGTTCCTGTTAATGCGGTTTCTGAGAAACAAGATACCGCCGTTAATGCCGCCAAACCGAACACACTGCCGCAAAAACGCCTACGCTTATGAACCATTACCTATTTTATCCCTGTTTTATTTTTTTATATTTAAGGCAGATGTTAGCCCCACTCATATAAAATTGCAAACGATTCAAGAGAAAAATTTGAGCTATAAATTGGTCGTACGTATAAATGACTTGAAATTGATCGTGTTTTAGACTTTATTATCAATAAAAAAGAATAATACAGGAGGTTTTACTATGGCTAATTTTACGCGATATACATCCGCAATCGGCATGAGCTTGGCACTTGCTTTCGGGGCTGTGGCTGAGGAGACGAAGATTGAGAAAAATTGCGATACCTATAATACAATTGTCAATAATTTAGGGAATGCAGAATTGGCAAGAGGTGGGCAATCCCTGCAAAGCTTTGGATGCATTCGAAAAAAATCATACAAAGAAGACTATGGATTAGACAAAACACATACAACTGGCCTGCCAGATACGATATTCTCTGAATTGCCTTGTGACGCAGCTACTTTAAGTGAACCAGGTGTTCCTACCTATCTCACTTCTCACAGTTTTCAAATGTTTGCGAATATAGATAGCGGGGATTGGACATTATTAAATGTGTTTAAAGCCACCACTTATTCGCAATATGGGGAATATACTATCACTAAAGCATGCCACATTGCTCAAGGCTCAATATATTTCAACCAAGGTGACGGTGCGCCAAAAGATAAATCTGGTTTATCGCTTCAATCAATTATGGCGTTACGTGCAAATGATGATGAAAATAATGAGGGATACTCAGTTTTTCTCGATGAACAAACTGGCAATTGGGAAATTAGGCGTCAAACATCAGGAACCGATGCCGAGCCTGAAGTTTTCATGAGTGGCGACAATTATGAAGAAATCAATAGCGTAGCCTCTGGGATGGTTTGGGAAATTTAAATACGATTAAAAGAAATACAACGTCTATAGATTTTAATAAAATAAAAATAATAACAGGTGAGGCTTACTAATGACAACAATTACGAAATTATCAACATTTGCCAGCATAGGTTTATTACTCACGTTTAGCGCTGCTAGCGTTGCTCAAGCGGCAAATGGACAACGATGTGCGCCATATAATGTTATCGTTAATGATTTAGGCAAGACGGAAAATGAAAGAGGTGGCCAATCCCTTCAAAGTTCTGGCTGTATTCGAGATAAGGCTAGCGATGAAGAGTATGGCAAGGATCATGATGCTGAGTCAGGTAGAACAAAAATCGTTTTTTCTGAATTGCCTTGTGACAATGCAGCACTGGAAGATTTCTACCTTCAAGATTATCAGATAGCACATAGGTATGAGATGTTTGCTAATCAGACAACTGGTGTTTGGACGCTTTTAAATGTATTTAAATCAGCAACCGGAGTCGACGAAAATGGTGATTATATTTCTGGCCGCATGATGGCATGCCATATCGCCGAAGGCACATTTTATCTTAACGAGAGTGAATACGAGCAAGATGGATTAGAAACATTGTCTCAGGCTCAAATGTCGCGTCATGGGAATGGCGATGGTAATAATGAAGGATATGTCATATATGCGGATGAAGGCACTGGGCAATGGTTTGTCACCCGGCAAATATCAAAAGGAAAAACAGAAGTGATATTGCAAGGCGATGGTTTTGAGAAGCAAAACCTTCTCCCTGTCGACCGCGTATGGGCGATCTAAAACATATTTGCGAATGACTTGCAATCACATGCATAAAGTCTCATAATGAAGTTACAACGATTCACAGATGAGAGTTTTTTGATATGTTTGTATGTCTCTGCCACCCCTTTAGCGACAAGGTCGTCAAAGCGCATTTGAGTGAAAAACAAAAGCGCACCAGCGTTTCAAAAACATATTCCGCGTGCTCCGGTGGTGAAAAACCCAACTGTTGTCAATGCCTTGAAACATTGAAAGATATTGTTAAAACGCATAATAAAGCAATAAGCGCTTAGATTTTATCTCTCTTGACGATGCCTTGCAGCTAAACTACTTTAGTTTGAATAAACTCTAGAGTTTATTTAATTCAACAGTTAGGATAAAAATGTTAAAGAATTTAATTTTGACCGCAGGGAGCTTACTCATCATGTCGACATCAGCACATGCTGCAAATATGGCCGATACAATGTATATCGATCTTTCATCCGGTGGACGGGTAACAATTGAAATGTTGCCAGACCGTGCGCCCGCACACGTAGAGCGCATTAAAAAGCTTACACGTGAAGGTTTTTATGATGGCGTGGTTTTTCACCGTGTTATTGATGGCTTTATGGCTCAAACAGGAGACCCAACAGGCACGGGCACCGGTGGTAGCAATGAGCCCGACTTGCCTGCGGAATTTACGGACTACCCATACAAACGCGGAACAATTGGCATGGCTCGTACAGCCAATCCCAATAGCGCGAATTCACAGTTTTTTATCTGCTTTACTGATGATGGCTGTAGCTTTTTGACTGGTCAATATACCGTGTGGGGGCAAGTGACCGATGGGATGGAACATGTCGATACAATTACAAAAGGTGAGCCTCCTGCTAATCCTGATAAAATTGTGAAAGCTGTGATTGCTGGCGATACGTCTCAAGAAGCTGGTGAACCTGCGGAAACTGTTCAGCCAGAAGAAACTATGGCTGAAGAGGCTAAAGCCGCTGAATAATAATAATTATTTAATTTATAAAGGGGGCGTAGCGTTGGCTTGCCCCCTTTATTTATAAAATATATTTGCTTTTGTTTTATTTTGTCAAATTTATTTTTTAGTTTTGTTTTGGGGCTTCTCTGAGGAGTTTGGTTTTTTAGGTGTAACTGCTTCAACGGGCTCCACTGTTGTCTCCTCGATATCTTCAAGCTCCTCAGTAGATAATTCTATTTCATTCTCGTCTTCTTCTAATTCAAACGCTAAAGCGACATCATCATCTTTGGCTTTACTTTCTTCAATCACAATTGTGTTCTTAGTAACAACTTCACGAGAAGCTTCGGCTTTTAAGATGTTCATTTCCTGCCCAGAAACCTCAAGGATTTTAGCCGCTTGCAGCATAATTTTACTAATCTTATCTAAGTGTGCCGTGGATGATAAAGGGTTGGCCGTGTCAAGACGTAGCAACATGCGATCTTTGCGGCAAATCAAGATCACCCACGTATTTTTAATGCGCATCATTTTGGTCAAAATTGCAATTCGTTCTTCGGTCAGATATGCCTTAAGCGCGTGAGAGTTTTCTCCCACGGCCATATTGGCCTTGCTCCATAGCTCGCTTTTTGGCTGAACTTCCGTTCTAAAATTTAGAGTTTTGAGCACGGGGATCATCCCGCCACTGGCCACACCAAATTCAGAAGGCATAATATTTTCAAGCGGCACTTCGATAGCGGTGAGCTTACGATATGCCCGCGCGTCTGGGGTTTGATGTTCACTGGTAAAAAAACTGATTTTATATTTACCAATCGTGCCTTCCATCTCAGGACTTTGCATCGTTTCATTTTTTTTATAGCGCAACTTATTTTCGGCGGCGAATTTCTTCCAAACCGTTTTTTGCTGGTGTAATACATAAAGAGACCAAGCCAAAAAACCCAAAAGCGCGAGTGATATTAAAATCCAGAGTGCTAACCAAATTGACACGTTCAAAACCTTCGTTTCTTTGTAAATGCATATTTTATCAATCAAAAATAAAAATGCGTTTATTAATTCTACTGAATTTTCAAAGATTTGACCAGTTTATTCCTCAGTGCTTTTTGCACAATCGCATAAAAATAATGACAATATATCTAAATCTCTTTGTAAATTTTTAATTAGTCCTGTTATCGATATCTCATTTTTTATATTATTTTCATGACTTGTAAGTTCCTGAACGTTGTCCGAAAAATGATTCAACGCGGCAATGTGCGCTGTATATATTCGACATCGCTCTAACGCCAACGCAGACTCTAATTGGTTTTTGTTCATCATTGCCTCCCCGCAATATAATTCAACCATAGTTGCTTATTAGTAAACTTTACCAATAAAATCAAGCTTATTTTCAATCTTAATTGACTTTTTAGTTTTGCCCCCTATTATTAGTGTTTCATAACAGTAAAAGGAAGAATTCCATGATTACTATTCAACAAAGTCGTGCTGCCCGCGGTATGCTGGGTTGGACTCAGCAAGATTTGGCTGATGCTTGCGGCCTGTCCAAAACAGCTATTAATAATTTTGAAAAAGGGCACTCCGATATTAAGGCTGAATCACTACGTTCAATTCGCATGTCTTTTGAAAGTGCGGAAATAGAATTTATGCAAGATAATGGCCTTCGCAAGCGTACGGATAATATTAAAATTCTTAAAGGCTCAACATCTATAGATGATTTATTTAGCGATATTCACGCGAGCATTTCATTTAGTGGTGGAGAACTTTTGATTAGTCATGCGAATAATACTTTATCTAGTCAAATTTCTACGCAAAAATTATTAGATCATTTGGAATTTGCTAAAAAATCGCAAATTACCACGCGCGTATTATGTGCCGAGGGTACTAAAAACATCCTTAGTCCGCATGACCAATGCCGATGGTTATCTAAAGAGCATATGGTTGGGCGATTGACAGGATTTGTTTACGGCGCAAAAACGGCGCTCCAGCTTGGCGATCAATCCATGGTGATTGTAGTGAATAGTATGGATGCTAAAAACGCCGAGACCAAACGCTTTGAACAACTTTGGAGCATAGCGGATACGCCCGTATCTGAAAGCCAGCCCCTTGCGTCGGAAAAATTGCAGGCATAATGCTTAATATAAAAATTGCCTAAAGATTAAAGCGAACTTATGCATCCTCTTTTTTATTATTTCATCAATTGATCTTTGAAAATTTTATCAGCTGGTTGCGGTGCAATTGGAGATGGAAGAGGTGGTGGTGCAGCCATAGGCTGTGGGGCTGGACGCGGCTCTACGGCTTGCAGTTTTGGCTCAATTTTAGGAGGTAGCATTTTAGCCAAAACATAAGCTACGCCCGTTCCTGCTGTACGTTGGTTCCCGTAGGGAAAAGCATCGGTCCTAACCATTTCATATCCATCACACGCAAACAACATTATGGGCGTGGCTAATAATAAAAAACGCGTTTTTTTAATCATAATGGTCTTCCTTGTTTTTTGCCTGAAACGGCAGAAAAAATAGTAATTGCTAGAAAGCAGAAAATTGGGCAACGCGAATGCGTATAATTAATATACTCTGAATGTATATTATCCACAAGGGGCCTGTATAATTATGTGGATAAAGCGGCATATCCCTTGTTTAAAGCCATATAGAATGCCAGCATCAATCATGAGAATCTTTATAACGCTCGCCACTACGGCTTTACTTATCTTATTTTCTCTACCTCATTTAGCTTTTGCAAATGATATGAGCCCTATAGACCGTGCCCACCTAACGCAAGATGAAGAGGCAATGTTAGAGGCGCGGCGCTTATTGGCTGAGATGCGACGTAAGTTGGCTATACCCGCCTCTGCACCGCTCAAAAGCACACAAGCCTTTGATACGCGTGAGCCTGTAACGATGGAGACCTTAACCATCAGTCGTCTAGGGGATATTGAATTAACATGCGGCGCACTTTCTAGTGAGGCATTGGAAATGAGGGATTTTATTTATACCACACAAGATATTAAAGATCGTGCCGTCTTGCGCAGTCATGGCGTGACGGCGGCTGGGGCGGTCGGTTCATTTTTAATAGGTTCGGTTACGGGTGGCGTCGGGCTGGCTGTAGGAGGGCTTTTGCTAGATCACAATATTAATCAAACTGAGAATGAAGCCGATGCGATTCAAGACATTGCAAAGCAGCGTCGCACTTTAATGATGGGCATTTACAATGCAAAAGGGTGTTATGGTCCGCTGGAACATGCCATGCAAAACCCTCAACTGTTTGATCCACTTATGCGGCTGTCTCATATCAATACAGCATATGAAAACAACACAGGCAAAGCGTATAATAATTAAACTTCTGAGAAAAATTAAAATTTTATTAAGATTTGTCCGCTTATAATT
>JBBKXA010000081.1:0-10324 GCA_037969235.1 Bdellovibrionales bacterium
TTTAAAATTGAATCATTTTATTTAGGATGAGCTATATCAGGCTATTGACGGTAACATGTTGGACGATATTGAAGCCTACAAAGAATATGAAACATTGCCTGCGCACTATAAATTATCCGCAGATATGTATCATATGCTTGATCTTAAGCAGCAACTTGAACAAGCTAATGAAAATTCGTCTGGAAGCGCGATGGATATGAGAGAAATTGGAAGATTACAACTTCGGATTACTGCACATAGAGACAGCATGCTCGAACAAGGCAGGCTGGGAACCTTTGGTGAAGATTTGGTGGCGCTTGAGGTTGCGGTAGAAAAATACGAAGAAATACAGCACGAATTATATGCTGAATATATGATGAATAGTGATTTACTCGTCAAGTTTGATAATGGAAATTGGCTTGATGAAGTTGAATCTTTTAAAAACGAAGGAGTTTTACCTGCTGACTATCAAATGTCTGACGGAATGAGAGGCATATTAGAGATAGTAAAAGAAGCCGTAAATGCTGAAGGCCTTGAAAGCGCTGGTATAAAATTGCGTATGTATAATTATTTAGAAGAGATAAGACAAGAAGGCGGGCTTTATAGATTAGATGCGGAATTTGATTTATTAACTGATGTTGAAAACGCGGCATTAGGGAATGCGTGGCTTAATAACAATATGCTTAACGCTGAATGGCTGAATGTTGTCGATGCTTATCAAGACACTGGCCTTTTACCTGAAGACTATCAAATGTCTAATGATTTACGAATCTTGCTGGAACTTAAAGAGGCGCAACAAAGCACTGCATGGTAGTTATGCTGGTTATGCTATAGATAGCCAAATAAGAGAGCACATTAAAAACATAGCCACAACTGGCGGACTTGATGCATTAACTAAAGAAGTTCATGCCTTGACACAGGCTGATCAAGGCTTAAGTGTAAGCTATAACGATCTTGCTGAAACCACTGATATTAATTCGTTACTAGCAAACAACTCTCAAATTACTGAGCTTGCCAGAGAGTTACATAGTCAATTACAAGCATTAGATTTCAACAAAATTAATACCACCGTTATCCCTGCAAACCTTTCTCAAGTGATTGAATTATCTAATCATATTGAAATTGTAAGGGAATTGAAGGAAAGTGACCCTAGTGAATCTAATAGAGTAATGTACGAAGAGGCTCAAATATCTTTTGCTTTGGAGGTTAAGAATTTATCAGGAGAACCTTACAAGGAAGGGATAGGTATCTCGCAATTAGAACAGATGAAGAATCTAATTGAGGATTTACCAGTAAAAGTTGCGCCTATTGAATTTAGTTCTGAGCGGGCAAATATAGATTTAAGCTCTTTTGAGTTTGGGTCGCCAAACACTTACCAATATTAACACCAAGATATTTCTTGCGTCATCGGCAATAAGCTTGCTCTAATATTCTGGGCTACAGGGTATGTGAAACAGGGCACACCTATAACCCGCCCATCAAGACATACTTAATCTCAACATAATCATCAATACCGTATTTCGACCCCTCACGCCCCATGCCAGAGTGCTTCACGCCACCAAACGGCGCGACTTCGTTTGATATAATCCCGCTATTCACACCCACCATACCATATTCTAACGCTTCAGCGACCTTCCAAACACGGCCCATATCACGCGCAAAGAAATATGATGCCAGGCCATAAATCGTATCATTCGCCATCGCGATCACATCATCCTCATTTTTAAAACTGAACAACGGCGCCACAGGGCCAAAAGTCTCCTCGGTCGCTATTTTCATTTTATCATTCATGCCCGTTAAAACTGTAGGCTGAAAAAACGTTCCGCCCCTTTCATGAGGCTTGCCACCAGTTTCAATTTTCGCGCCATGCGCTACGGCATCATCAATATGCTCTTGCACCTTTTCAAAACCATCTTTGTTAATTAATGGGCCGATAAAGGCATCTTTTTCAAATCCATCGGCTACCGTGATTTCTTTAACCTTCGCAACCAATTTCTTCGTAAATTCTTCATAAACACTATCTTGGATGTAAAAACGGTTAGGCGCTATACAGACCTGCCCGCAATTACGGAATTTTGCCGCCACAGCGCCATCAACAGCGGCGTCAATATCAGCATCATCAAACACAATGTATGGCGCATTCCCGCCTAGCTCTAACGAGATTTTCTTCATCGTATTCGCGCTTTGCTTCATGAGAATTTTGCCAACTTCTGTCGATCCCGTAAATGAAAGCTTTCGCACAATATCGCTTTCGCACATCGCCTGCCCGATCTCGGACGAAGAACTGCTGGTGATAATATTTATCACACCCTTAGGAAAGCCAGCCTCCTCCGCCAAAACCGCTAGAGCAAGCGCAGACAAAGGCGTCTCCGCCGCAGGCTTAGCCACAACCGTACACCCCGCCGCCAAAGCAGGAGGCATTTTACGCGTCAACATGGCAGATGGAAAATTCCACGGCGTAATCATCGCACAAACCCCTATAGGCTGCTTAAGCGTCAATATACGCGTACCATCCTTAGTATGTGGAATAACATCCCCGTAAACACGCTTGCCCTCTTCGGCAAACCATTCGACAAATGCCGCGCCATAAACGACCTCACCGATAGCCTCGGCTAAAGGCTTACCCTGCTCCGCCGTCATAATCGCGCCCAGATCTTCTTTGTTATCCAATATGAGCTGATACCATTTTTTGAGAATAGCCCCGCGTTCCTTGGCCGTTTTAGCTGCCCATAACGGAAAAGCCTTATCGGCCGCCGCAATGGCCTTATCCGTCTCACCCTTGCCCATATCGGCAACACGCGCAATAACTTCACCCGTAGAAGGGTTCGTGACATCAAATTGCTTCGAGCCACTGACCCATCCGCCATTAATAAACGCTTTATCCGTCAGTAATTTTTGATTGTTAAGCTTCATGTAAATCCTCCAGACACTTAATATAGCGTCCGAAGGTGAAAGATCAAAGAATGTTGTAAGATACTGTTAGGCCGCTGGTATATCCAATTCAGGCACGTCATCAATCGCATATTCGGGAAGCCTCGGCAATATACCCGCTTTAACCAATAACTGCATCCCTTCAACGGCATGCGCACGACCATCTGCACCACTGTTAAATTCATCGCGGAAAGCATCAGTGACCATAGCCTCAGCTACAGATTTTTTTCTCCACATTTTATTTGTATAAAAACTACCGATCCCCAAAGCACCGTCGCCTCGAATGATAGAAGACGTTCCGTCATCATGATATTGTGATTGCGTATTAAACCGTCCTGCAACCTTCGCCGCGATGGCGCGCATTGCTGTTGTTTCAAGGCTACAACTAGTCATTTGAGAACATTTCATCACAGCAGAGATTGGCTCCTGCCCTTGTAAATTGAAATACATTGTTGCAAGTCTTAGTCCTTGCAAGACTTTTGGCATTGTCGTTTTAGCAGACTGTGTGCATAAGTTAGGATTACCATTTAGCACAGCATCGATCAAATCGTCTTTGGTTACAGTATACTCTCTCTTTTTTAAAAGATCGGAAAGTTCATTAGGGTTTTGATCTAATGATTCTGGAAGGCAAATTGCCATACTGTAGTGTTTCAACATAATTGTCGCGACCGCACCCACGTCTCGATCCCATAACTCAGCAACTTCATTCCATCGTTTTTCAAAATCCAGCCAATCTGCATCCCCCGTTACAGACCCCTTGTTCAATGCAAAAAGATTGTTCGTACTCGCCTTAATTTTACCCTCGATCTTATGAGGCGGAATAGCTATATTCTCTTCACCAACGCTAATAATAACATTAAGTAAGGCATCCGACACAATCGATTTAAAACGCCCTTCGTCCATAATATTCTCCATAATCACTTAAAGTGGAATATAGATATCACAGCAGACAAGTTACGTCAACAATTATTATCCGTAACGCCTCAGCACATAATCCTCAACCAACGCCTGAAACTCCACCGCAATGTTATCACCGCGCAAAGTATGTGCCTTTTTACCATCAATAAAGACCGGCGCTACAGGGCTTTCCCCCGTGCCTGGCAGAGAAATCCCGATATCCGCATGCTTGGATTCCCCCGGGCCATTCACAATGCACCCCATCACAGCAACCTTCATCATCTCCACACCTTTATATTGCTGCTTCCATACGGGCATTTTAATATCCAGATGACGTTGAATATCCTGCGCGAGCTCTTGAAAAAACGTAGACGTTGTACGCCCGCACCCCGGACAAGCCGCGACTTCTGGCGTAAAAGAACGCAGCCCCAACGCTTGCAAAATCTCACGGCAAACCTTTACTTCGATCACGCGATCACCATTCGGCTCTGGCGTAAGCGAGGCGCGAATAGTGTCGCCAATCCCTTCATTGAGCAATATCCCCTCGCCCAAAGCGGTGGCGACGATGCCCTTGCTGCCCATCCCAGCCTCGGTCAAGCCAAGGTGAAGCGCATAATTCGAACGCGCCGCCAAAGCGCGATAAACAGCAATTAAATCCTGAACACGCGAAACTTTGGCCGATAGTATAATCTGATCTTTACGAAGCCCCACGCGCTCCGCCTGCGCAGCACTCATCAATGCAGATTGCACCAAAGTCTCCCGCATCACACTATCTGCATCCCACGGCACATCCCGCGCGGCATTTTCATCCATTAATTTTGTCGCCAGCCCCGCATCCAAACTGCCCCAATTCACGCCAATACGAACGGCCTTATTATATTCAACGGCCTTTTCAAGCATACTCTCAAACTGCGCATCACGTTTTTTGCCAAACCCGACATTGCCGGGATTAATGCGATATTTATCCAGCGCCGCGCAAAGATCAGGAAAATCATTAAGCAACGTATGCCCATTATAATGAAAGCACCCCGCAAGTGGTACATCAAGACCCGCCGCTATCAATCGCTCCCGCAAAGCAATAACGCCGCGCGCGGCATCTTCATTATTGACCGTCACACGAACAATTTCAGAACCCGCGAGAAATAACGCCTGCACCTGCTCAAACGTCTTATCAACGTCCGCTGTATCCGTATTGGTCATTGATTGCACCACCACAGGCGCACCGCCACCAAGAGTAATATTACGCACACGCACCGCATGCGTTTTGTGGCGTTGAATTTGAGGAAGGGCTACCATAGCCACTATTTAATAGTGAACGCCTTATAAATCAAGGTTTATGTGCGCGTACTCACAGCATCCAAAGGATATTGAGGCGCAAGTAAAAAAATAATGTGAAAAGATAAAAAAATGGTGGGCGATGACAGGGTCGAACTGCCGACATCCTCGGTGTAAACGAGGCGCTCTACCACTGAGCTAATCGCCCTTTCCCAAATATATAAGAAAGAGTGTGTACTATTTAATAAATTTGCGCCCATAAATCAAGAGCTAATCACGCGCATTGAATAAAAAAGCCCCACCGTAAGGCAGGGCTTTAAAATTTTTAAAAAGAATGTGAATTATTTCTTTTTGTTCACAGCTTCTTTAAGTTCTTTACCAGCTTTAAATTTAGGCTGTTTAGAAGCAGGAATCTTGATCGGCTCACCTGTGCGTGGGTTACGGCCAGTTGTCGCAGCACGGTCAGCAACAGAGAAAGTACCGAAGCCAACGAGACGTACGTCATCGCCTTTTTTCAAAGCTGCTTTCACAGTTTCGATAACAGCATCAACAGCAGCAGCAGCTTTTGTTTTAGAGATTTCAGCTTTTTCGGCTACATTACTTACAAGATCTTGTTTGTTCATAACAGAACTCCTTCAAGGTTTAGTTTGGTTAAATAGATTTTCGAAATATTCAAAAAATCATATTGATTACCTCCATCCCTTGACCACCAAGAGATACAAAGCAATCCAACTTCATACAGTGTTCCTTGATTCTAATCCAAAATCAATGACAAATGACGTCTTCACCCTTGTTTTCTGCAGTTTTTGACGAAATTTCTTCAATTTCATCATCTTTTTTACGCATTATGGGAACAGTTGGTTCAGTTAAGGCATGCGCAAGCACTTCCTCAATGTTCGCAACACTCACGATTTCCAAGCTCTTTTTCACATTAGCGGGGATATCCTCAAGGTCTTTAACGTTATCTTCTGGTATCAAAACCTTTTTAATTCCCCCGCGCATAGCACCCAAAAGCTTTTCTTTCAAGCCGCCAATCGCCGTAACATGACCGCGCAAATTCACCTCACCCGTCATTGCAATATCCTTACTAACAGGAATGCCCGTTAGACATGACACAATCGATGTCACCATCGCCGCTCCAGCAGACGGCCCATCTTTAGGCACCGCCCCTTCGGGTACATGAACGTGGATTTGTTGCTTCTGTAAGCGTTCATAGTCAATGCCTAGCGTATGCGCACGTGACTTAATCAACATTTCCGCAACGGTCACCGATTCCTTCATCACATCTTTCAAATTACCAGTCATTGAAACCTTGCCGTCTTTACCCTCATAGCTCACCGCTTCAATCTGTAGAATAGACCCGCCAACTTCCGAATAGGACAAACCGCTTACGATACCAACATTGTCATGCTCATCGATCTCTCGGGTTTTGAATTTTTTCACACCAGCATAATTTTTTAAATTACGAGGTGTAATCGAAACTTTTGTAACGCTCTTTTTCATTAAGATTTCTTTAATGGCTTTGCGGCACAATCGCGCAATTTCACGCTCAAGATTCCGCACACCCGCCTCACGCGTATAAAATCGGATCAAATCACGAATGCCATTATCACTAATTGAAAACTCGCCCTTCTTAAGCCCAGCCGCATCCGTTTGCTTTTTCAACAAATGACGCTTAACAATCTCCAGCTTTTCATCTTCGGTATAACCAGAAATATAAATCACTTCCATACGATCAAGTAGTGGACGCGGCATGTTTTGCAAATTATTTGCCGTGCACACAAACATCACATCGGATAAATCGTAATCCAGCTCTAGATAATGATCCTGGAATGTAGAATTTTGCTCCGGATCAAGAACCTCGAGCAACGCCGAAGATGGGTCGCCACGATAATCATTGCCCAATTTATCAATCTCATCAAAAAGAAAAAGCGGATTAACCGTCTTGGCTTTTTTCATGCCTTGAATTACTTTACCCGGCAAAGCACCAACATATGTACGCCGATGCCCGCGAATCTCGCTCTCATCACGCACACCACCAAGCGACATCCGTACAAAGTTACGATTGGTCGCGCGAGAAATAGATTTCCCAAGCGAAGTCTTACCAACCCCTGGCGGCCCAGCCAAACATAAAATAGGCCCTTTAACTTTTTTCGTGCGTTGTTGAACAGCGAGATATTCAAGAATACGCTCTTTAACCTTTTCCAAACCGAAATGATCTTCATCAAGAATTTTTTGCGCAGCCTTAATATCACTTTTGACGCGGCTGCGCTTCTTCCACGGCACAGCAACCAGCCAATCGAGGTAATTGCGAAGCACTGTCGCCTCCGCAGACATCGGCGACATCTGACGCAATTTTTTCAATTCTTTCAACGCGCGCTCTTTTGCGTCCGTCGGTAAACTCGCCTCTTCTATTTGCTTTTCAATTTCACCAAACTCATCAAGACCGTCCTCGCCTTCGCCCAATTCTTTTTGGATGGCTTTCATTTGCTCATTCAAATAATAATCACGTTGGGTTTTTTCCATCTGACGCTTCACACGGCCGCGGATACGCTTTTCAACCTGAAGCACGCCAATCTCGCCCTCCATGAAGCCATATATACGCTCCAAACGTTCCTGCAATGACGCAAGCTCAAGTAACTCCTGCTTTTGGTCGATCTTCAACGCCAAATGCGACGCAATCGTGTCCGCCATTTTTATCGGCTCTTCAATCTGATTAACGGAAACAATAACCTCAGGCGGTATCTTTTTGTTCAGCTTCACATATTGCTCAAACTGCATGGTCACGCCACGACACAGCGCCTCAATCTCATCACTAACCGTAGCGTCATCTTTCACCAAGTTAACTTCAGCCTCAAGAAAATCTTTTTGCTCTAAAAATTTTTCAACCTTTACTCGCTCGCCGCCTTCAACGAGAACTTTTACTGTTCCATCTGGCAATTTCAAAAGCTGCAAGATCGTACCAACGACACCAACCTCATATAAATCTTTAAATTTAGGATCATCGTCCGTTGGTGTTTTCTGCGTAAGCAAAAGAATTTTCTTATTCTCATGCATTACATTCTCAAGCGCTTTAACCGATTTTTCGCGCCCCACAAAAAGCGGCACAATCATATTAGGAAAAACCACGATATCGCGCAAAGGCAATACCGCATATTTTAGATTTGGTGTTGAAGGGGTTTTCAGGCTTCCTAACATCGATACACTCACAGGGCTAAAAGGGTTTGAACTCTAAATGAAATGGGGGCGAATGAATATAAAATCAATAGCCCCCGTTTAGTATAATAAGAAATGAGAAAAAACTTACTTCTTCTTATCATCCGGAGATGGAAGAGGATTACTCTCAACAACTTTATCAATAAGACCGAATTTCTTAGCCTCATCCGCGCTCATGAAATTATCGCGTTCCATACCTTTTTCAATATCGGCAATCTTCTGCCCTGTATGCTTCACATATAAATCGTTCAAAATTGAACGCAAACGTAGAATCTCGCGCGCTTGAATTTCAATGTCCGTCGCTTGCCCACGCGCACCACCCGAAGGTTGGTGAATCATGATGCGTGAATTCGGAAGCGAATAACGCTGTCCCGCCGCTCCGGCCATCAACAACATAGAACCCGCAGAAGCCGCCTGCCCTACACACACCGTAGAAACGTCAGGCTTGATATATTGCATCGTATCATACATCGCCAAGCCTGCCGTAACCACCCCACCAGGAGAGTTAATGTAAAAAGAAATAGGCTTCTTCGGGTTTTCTGATTCGAGAAACAACAACTGCGCACAAATCAGCGAAGAAACATGATCATTCACCTCCCCCGTCAGGAAAATAATACGCTCTTTTAACAAGCGGGAATAAATGTCAAACGCACGCTCTCCGCGGTTTGTCTGCTCAATCACCGTAGGGACGAGATAATTATTATAAACTTCGAGAGGATCACGATCATACATATTGAAAGACTTTCATTGAGTGAATAACTATAGACGATTCAAATGGTACGCATCAAAACGCATGGTGGCAAGGGGGATGCAATAAAAAACCGCGCTTAAAATGAGGCGCGGTTTTTTGAAATGAAATATAGGTGAAACTACTTCTTAGCGGCAGTCTTCTTTGCCGGTGCTTTCTTAGCCGCAACCTTTGCGTCGCCGTCTTTTTTGGCTGCTGGCTTTTTCTCGGCTTTCTTCTCAGATTTTTTCTCAGCCGTCTTTTTCACGTCGGTATTGTCTTCTTCGTCTTCCAACGCTTTGACCAATTCTTCCTGACTGACTTTCTTATCCGTCACGCTTGCCAATTCAAGAATATAGTCCACAACTTTTTCTTCAAAGATCGGTGCTTTCAAAGAATCGAGCGCATCTTTGTTTTTCGAATAAAAATCAAAAACCTCTTTTTCTTGCCCAGGAAACTTCTGCGCTTCCATAATCACTGCCTTGTGCAGATCCGCCTCAGCAACCTGAATATTTTGCTCATTACCCAATTCAGCCAGAATCAAGCCCAAACGTACACGACGCTCGGCAATATCTTTATATTCTTTTTTCTCCGCCGCAGTAATTTCGCCTTCTTCTCCATTTTGCTTACGCTCATTCTCAAGCTGACCAATAATGTGATCAAACTCCATTTCAAGCATGCCCGCAGGAACTTCAAATTTATTGGCATCATCTAACTGATCCAAAAGCCCTTTTTTCAAAATCATACGCGCATGACCATCCAGCTCTTTTTGCAACTGCTCTTTAACCGCAGCTTTTAGCGCCTTAACATCGTCCATACCCAAAGATTTAGCAAAATCATCATCAATTTTCGCATCGCCATCTTCGCGGATCTCATGAATTTTCACATCAAAAATCGCATCGCGCCCCGCAAGTTCCTTGGCGCCATAAGCTTCAGGAAACTTAACTTTAACTTCGACAGTCTCACCAGCTTTTTGGCCTTGTAGCTGCTCCTCAAATCCGGGAATAAATTGACCAGAACCAAGCTTAAGCATGTGACCATGCGCATGCATCCCCTCGTGTTCAACATTATCATCCGCCGTACGACCATGAAAATCGATCTTTAATGTATCGCCATCCTTCGCGCCGCGCTTTGTTTCCACAACTACCGTAGAATTATTGTTTGATGCAATACGCTCCAAAGCTTCGGTAATCGCGCTGTCTTTGGGCTCAGCAATTAATTTCGTTAGCTTAATATTTTTAACGGGCGCCACTTTAAATTCGGGCATCGCCTCAACCACTACTGTATATACAATATCTT
>JBBKXA010000082.1:0-6324 GCA_037969235.1 Bdellovibrionales bacterium
GTTACGGCATCTTCGAAGAACATCTCATAAAAATCGCCCATGCGATAGAAAAGAAGGCAATCGGGATAGCGCGCTTTGATGGATAAATATTGCGCCATCATTGGCGTGTGGCCTTCGGATGTGAAGTCGGATTCGGTTTTTAATTGTGGTTGTGCCATTATGATGAGTATAAGAATTACGAATAAATATGAAAGTAAAATATATTATGTTGACATATTGCTTGTATATGCTTATTACTAAGCAATGCTTTGTAAAAGGAGATTTAAATGAAAGATTTGATCAGGGGAAAAATAGAAATTGGTCCTTCTGATGAGTATAGGTTAAAGGTGGTTTTTGCAGATGTAACAATACCTGATAGCTCTTGGATATGCCGAACTGCCATGGTTCCGAAGAGTAAAGGTCGGTTTTTGCATCTTGGACAAGATGTAGTCGTTACTTTACGTGATAATGATGACTCGCAAAAATATGCTATTGTAGAAGATCTTTATTTACCAGTCTAATCTTTACCCGTTGAGCCGAAGCCGCCCTGGCCTCGTTCCGTTTCTTCCAATGATTTAACCACATCCCAATTCACGGTTTCATATTTTTCGACGACCATTTGCGCGATGCGCATGCCGCGTTCGATGGTGAAAGGTTCTTTGCCGTGGTTAATGAGTACAACTTTGATTTCGCCGCGATAATCGGCGTCGATTGTGCCGGGGGTGTTAAGGACGGTGATGCCGTGTTTAATCGCGAGGCCAGAACGCGGGCGGATTTGCGCTTCGTAGCCTTCGGGGAGGGCGATGGATAGGCCTGTGGGGATGAGGATGCGATCGCCAGCGCCCAATTCGATGGCGTCTTCGAGGGCGGCAGAGAGATCCATGCCTGCGGCTTTGTCGGTCGCGTATGTTGGTAATTGCAGGCCAACCGCGTGGGGAAGGGGCATTAGTTTGACTTTTATTTCGCTCATTTTCGATCCTTAAAGTAGTGCGCAATTTCGGTTGCGAGTTTATCGGCGATTGCGGTTTTACTCATTTTTTTCCAGTCTATTACACCTTTATCATTGATAAGATAGACGTGATTATCGTCTTCGCCAAAGGTTTTTTGATCTTTTTGCGCGACGAGGTTGGCGAGTATCCAGTCGCAGGATTTTGATTGTAATTTGGCTTTGGCGTTGGTTTCTAAATTTTGCGTTTCTGCGGCGAAGCCTATGACTAAAGCGGGGCGCTTTTTGTGGGTGGCTATGGTTTTGAGGATGTCTGGGGTTTCGGTGAGTTCCAGATTGGGGGGCGCTTTATCGTGCGCTTTTTTAATTTTGTGATCTTGGGTGTTGGTGGCGCGCCAATCACTAACGGCGGCGGCGCATATGGCGATATCTACGGGGAGAGCGCTTTCGCAAACGTTGAGCATGTCTTGCGCGCTTTCAATGGATATTGTTTTTACACCGTGGGGTGGGGGCAGATTTACCGGCCCAGTGACGAGGGTGACGTCTGCGCCATGTATGGCGAGGGCCCGGGCGATGGCGTGGCCTTGTTTTCCACTGGAGCGGTTGCCGAGGAAGCGCACAGGGTCGATGGGTTCGAAAGTAGGACCAGAGGTGACGAGGGCTGTGCGGTCTTTTAGAATGTTGGAATGTTGGAATTTAGGAATGTTGGCGATGATATCTGTGGGTTCTGCCATGCGGCCTATGCCATATTCGCCGCAGGCCATGTCACCTTCGGTGGGGGCAATGATGTGGACGCCACGGGATTTTAGGGTGGTGATATTGGCTTGGGTGGCGGGGTGGTGCCACATTTTATGGTTCATGGCGGGGGCGATGAGGATCGGTTTGTCGGCGGCCAGTAGTGTTGTGGTGGCCAAATCTTGAGCGAGGCCATGCGCCATTTGTGCGATGATATTGGCGCTGGCGGGGGCGATGAGGATGAGGTCGGCTTCGCGGGATAGGCGGATATGTCCCATTTCGGCTTCGTCTTTGAGTGACCAGAGGTCGGTGTAGACTTCTTCTTCGCATAGGGCGGAGACACTTAAGGGGGTGACGAATTGCGCGCCGCCTTGGGTGAGGATGCATCGCACGCGCGCGCCTGATTTACGCATGAGGCGGATCAATTCCAGCGATTTATATGCGGCAATGCCGCCGCTGATGATCAGAAGAATTGATTTATTTTTGAGTGTGCTATCCATGTATTTAATTATATAAAGCAAAAGCCCCGCTGTTTCCAGCAGGGCTTTTAAAAATTGTAATTGATAGCGCTAAAATATTATTCAGCCATATCTTTCGCTTTGTTGATCAATGCATCTTCAGCGTGGCCTGCTGCTGGCTCAGAGCCTTCGATGATTTGCTCTACGGCGTCATCAGCGGCTTCTTTTGCGATTTCTTCAGCTTTTTGAGTAGCGGCTTCTTCGGCTGCGGCTTTGATTTCGTCAGCGTTTTCTTCAACGGCAATAATGGCTGCGTCAGCAGCGGCACCTTCGATGGCTTCTTCGCTAGTTTGTACGGCGATTTCATCGTCTGTCATTGTCAATTCTTTAACATTGTCAGATACGTTGCCAGCGGCTTCTTTTACGTTTTCAACTGCTGTGTCAAGTGCGTCGCCAGAAGCTTCAGCTGCGTTTACAGCGGCTTCACCAGCTTCGTTAGCGATGTCTTGAACGGTTGCGGAGATGTCGCCATCTGTTTCAACAACTATTTCTTCGCCAGCGGCGGGTTCAATATATGACATGTCGGATGTTGTGCCTGAATTATTGTAGATCGCGAAAATTGCGACTAGGCCAGCGGCCAATACTACGCCAGAGTATACAACTGATTTTGTAAAGCTATTCATTAGAGTTTATCCTCTTTGTTAAATTAAATGTTACGCAGCATTTAAGTGCAGAACATAGCAATGCCTTATATGCCATATAGAGTCAATAAAAAACTTTAAGTGGTTGTTCGTAATGATTTATCGATTTTTAATTGTCGATTTTTAGGCATTTATGGATGGCAACGATGCCGCCGCTGAGGTTGATGTGCGAGCATCTGGTGAAACCAGAGGCGCTCATGCGTTTTTCGAGGGCGCGCTGTTTGGGGAATTTGCGGATGGATTCGATGAGGTATTGATAGCTTTCTGCGTCTTTGGCGACAGCTTTGCCGATGCGCGGGATGACGTGTCGGGAGTATGTGTCGTAGGCTTTGGCGAACAGCGGGTTGCGCACGTGTGAGAATTCGAGGCAGAAAAAACGTCCGCCGGGTTTAAGGACGCGGTGTGCTTCTTTGAGCGCTTCGTCGATCAATGTTACATTGCGCAAGCCGAATGCGATGGTATACACATCGAAATGGTTGTCGGGAAAGGGTAGGACGGCTGCGTTGCCTGTGACCCAATCAAAATCATCGATCCAGCCTTTGTTAATGGCGCGGTCACGGCCTACGGAAAGCATGTTGGGGTTGAGGTCGAAGATGGTTATGTTTGCTTCTGGAGCTTTGGCTTTTATACGAAAGGCGATGTCGCCTGTGCCGCCTGCGACGTCGAGGAAGCGTTGATCTGCGCGTGGACGGATCATACGGATGAGGCGGTCTTTCCATACGCGATGCAGGCCGCCGGACATTAGATCATTCATAATGTCGTAATTGTCGGCTACTGAATCGAACACGCCGCGCACGAGGGTGTTTTTTTCAGCTGCAGTGACGGCGCGTTCACCGAATTGTGTTTGCTCTGGGTTTGAAGTTTGGTTCATATTTTTTCTTACCACGGATCAACGAAGATGGACACGGATATTTTACATTTGAATAAGCACACATTAGGTATTTAATATTCATCTAAATGTATTCTTGAGTATTCAAAAGAACGATTTTCCTGTCCATCGTGGATTTAATTCATCGCCAGCATAAATGGCCCAAGCATTTTTATATGTAGTTTTTAATACCATTTGTAATAATCTAGTTCAAGTTTTAAACAAATAAAAACTACATATAAAAATTACTTCGCATCTTTGAGACTTAGCGTTATTATCTCGCCATGAAATTAGCAAAAGCGATGGCTACGGTGGCGGGGTTGACGGGTTTGTCGCGTATTGCGGGATTCGCGCGGGATATTTTGACGGCGGGGATTTTGGGCGCGGGGCCGATTGCGGATGCGTTTTTTGTGGCGCTTAAGCTGCCGAATTTATTTCGTCGTATCACGGCAGAGGGTGCGTTTAGCGTTGCGTTTGTACCGCTTTATTCCGAAATGATGGAAAAAGACGGAGTAGAAAACGCGGATAAATTTGCATCCAATAGTTTTATGGTGATGTTGAGTATTCTTAGCGTTTTCGTATTGGTTGGATTGATCGCGATGCCGTGGATTATCATGGCGATTGCGCCGGGGTTTGGTGATGATTCTGTGCGATATAATGCGGCGGTTGAGTTGACGCGTATTACGTTTCCGTATTTGTTGCTGATGTCACTGACGGCCTTGCTGGGTGGGGTTTTGAATGCACGGGATCGGTTTGCGCCGTTTGCGTTTTCGCCTGTGCTGTTTAATGTGTGTTTGATTGCCGCGCTTTTGTTGAGTGGGCATTTTGAGAGTGCGGGGCATGCGCTGGCGTATGGGGTGTTTGCGGCGGGGGTATTACAACTTGTGTGGTTATATGTGGCGGCGCGGCGGGCGGGGTTTTATTTGCGGTTTTGCCGTCCGAAATATACTGCCAATATTCACAAGATTTTCAAGCTGATGGGGCCTGGCGTTGTGGGCGCGGGGGTGATGCATATTAATTTATTTGCCGATATGATTATTGCGTCATTTTTAACGGCGGGATCGATTTCGTATTTGTATTATGCGGATCGTTTGAATCAATTGCCGCTGGGGGTTGTAGGGATTGCCGTGGGGACGGCGTTGTTACCGATGTTTTCGCGGGCGCTTGCGAAGGGGAATATCAAAGAAGGCCAGCGGTTATTTAATCGAGCGCTTGAGATGTGTTTGTTGCTGGCGTTGCCTGCGGCTTTGGCGCTTGCGATTATTCCGAACCAGTTAATAAGTGTGTTGTTTCAGCGCGGGGAATTTAGCGCGGAAGATGCGGCGTTGACCGCGTTGGTGCTTCAGAGCTATGCGATTGGGTTACCGGCTTATATATGTATTAAAGTTTTTGCGACAGCGCATTGGGCGCGGCAGGATACGACGACCCCTGTTAAGGTTTCCGTTATTGGGACGATTGCGAATATTGCGTTAAGTATTATTCTTGTGCAATTTATTGGTGTTGCGGGGATTGCGCTGGGGACGGGATTGACGGGGTGGCTGCAATTTGCGCTGTATGTGATTATTTTGCGGCGGGATAAGCGCATTGTGTTTGATGAGCATTTTAAGAATAAAGTGCCTAAGATTATTGGCTCTACGGTTGTGATGTGCGCCGTGGTTTATGGGGCTTCGGTTGTGCTTGCGCCTTATATTTATGGCGGGGCTTTGGTGGTTGAGGTTATTGCTTTGATTGCCCTTGTTCTATCGGGTGTGATTTCTTATGCTATGGCGGTGCATTTTACGGGTGCATTAAAAATCAGTGATTTAAAACGCCAGCTTAAGAAAGAGCAATTATAATGAAACGCATTTTATCAGGCATGCAGCCGACGAGCCATTTGCATTTGGGTAATTATCTGGGCGCGCTTAAAAACTGGGTTGCGTTGCAGGACGAGCCGAATGCTGAATGTTTATATATGGTGGCGGATTTGCATGCGATTACAGTGCCGCAAGAACCAGAGGCTTTACGCGCGGCGACGCGGGAGATTGCTGCGGCGTTTATTGCGGGGGGGATTGACCCTGTAAAATCTTCGGTTTTTGTGCAATCAAGCGTGGCGGGGCATTCGGAATTGATGTGGTTGCTGGCGACGATTACTCAGATGGGTAAGTTGGAGCGCATGACGCAGTTTAAAGACAAAGCGGGCAAAAATGCGGAGAGGGCGAGCCTTGGTTTGCTTGCTTATCCCGTATTGATGGCGGCGGATATTTTGATATATAAGGCGAGCCACGTGCCTGTTGGGGAGGATCAAAAGCAGCATTTGGAATTGACGCGCGATGTTGCTGCCACGTTTAACGCGCGATACGGGCAGGATTATTTTATGCCGCCAGAGCCGTATATTATGGGCGAAGCCACGCGGGTGATGAGTTTGGCCGATGGCACGAAGAAGATGAGTAAATCCGATCCAGCGGAAAAAAGCCGCATTAATTTGAATGATGATGCCGATACGATTTCAAAGCGCATCAAAAAGGCGCAGACAGATCCTGATGGTTTGCCGAGTGAATTGGCGGGGTTGGAAGGGCGCGCGGGGGCGAGCAATCTGGTGACGATTTATGCGGCGCTTGCGGGGATAAGCCGCGCTGACGTTTTGGCGCAGTATGGCGG
>JBBKXA010000083.1:0-30927 GCA_037969235.1 Bdellovibrionales bacterium
TAACGGCTCCATTCAAACTATTGTCGCGCCCGTGACCCTCATTCTTCCGATTGCAGATATTATTGATCTGGATGCGGAGCGTGAACGTTTAAACAAACGCATCGAAAAGCTCAACAATGACATTAACCTCATCTCACAAAAGCTTGATAACAAAAAGTTTATTGAGAATGCACCAGAAGAATTGGTAGAATAGCAAAAATTGTTGGTGGCAGAGAAGGTTTTAACCCGCGAGAAATTGGATGCGGCTTTGAAACAGTTGGAAGCGGCTTAACCGACGATTACGACAACAACTTAAAAAACGCCCCGCAAAATTTGCTGGGGCGTTTTGAATTTGCGAGATTTCGGAGGTTTATTTTTTATCTTCGGCTTTGCTTTTTTCTTCCGCAGTTTCGGCCAACCCAAAGCTTCCGAAGCGTTTTTCGAATTTTGAAAGTTGGCCTTTTTCGACCACTTTACCTGTTCCGCCTTGCCATGCAGGGTGGCTCAATGGATCAGTATCCAACTTGATAACATCGCCTTCCTTGCCATAGCAAGAGCGGGTTGTGTATTCAGTTCCATCGGTCATCACGACTTTAATTTCGTGGTAATCTGGGTGTGTATCGGCTTTCATCGCAGTTCTCCTGTTAATTCTGAAATGTGTTTATACGCATTTTGGATGGCAATTACAAGTTTTATTGTAAAAAATCTGTCACAGCCATGATGCCATGTGCTAAATAATTCTATGAATTGGTTTGTCCCTGAGAATTTTGCACAAAAACTCCCCTTTCTTATGGCGCGGAGTGATACTATGTGTAAACTTCGGCAGTTTTTTGACAGCAGTGATTTTCATGCCGTTGAAACGTCAGTGCTTCAGGTTATGCCGTGCGCGGATGTGCATATTCATGGATTTAAAACGGCGCTGAAAAATCATGATCTATCACATGCGCGGGATTTGTACTTACAAACCAGTCCTGAATTTGCGATGAAGAAATTGCTGGTGGCGGGAATGGATAAGATTTATCAAATTTGCCCTGTTTTTAGAAATGCCGAGGGTTCTCGCCTTCACAGCCCTGAATTTACTATAGTAGAATGGTATAGGAGCGGCGCGGATTACACGGCGATTATGGATGATTGCGTGGCTTTGTTGCAAAGCGTTAGCGATGAATATCGCTTTGATGGGCATGTGTGCGATCCGCATGCGCAGTGGGAAAAAATTACGGTGTGTGAGGCGTTTGCGCACTATGCGGGTATTGATCTGGCGCTGTGTTTGAATGAATTGGATGCGTTTAAAGAGTGCGCGAGTTCCATTGGCGTTCGGGCAGTAGCGCAAGATCAATGGGATGATGTTTTTCATGCGGTGATGGCGGCCAAGATTGAGCCGAATCTGGGGCAGGGTGCTCCGACTATATTATATGATTATCCTGTTTGTCTGGCGGCGCTTGCGCGTCGGAAGCCTGATGATACGAGGTTTGCAGAACGTTTTGAGTTGTATGTGTGCGGTGTGGAGCTGGCCAATGCGTTTAGTGAGTTGACCGATGACAAGGAGCAACGCGCGCGTTTTGAAGCAGATATGGCGCTAAAAGCGCAATTATACGGTGAGCAATATCCGCTTGATGAGGAATTTCTTGCAGCGCTAGAGTTAGGGATGCCTGAGGCTGCGGGGATTGCGCTTGGCGTGGATCGCCTTATTATGCTGGCTACGGGCGCGGAAGATATTTCGCAAGTGTTATGGGCGCCAATCTGAGCCATGCAAAAAATGCATAACAACGTGCAGCTTATAGCAATAGTGTGGTTTTAAAATAGGCGTATAAAGGTTGTACATTCATAAATATGGAGATTTAAATGAGTGCTAGCCCAAAAGATCTGCAGGAGCATTTCGCATTGCATGCAAAGCGTTTCACAGATGATTATAGAGCCGCTATTACAAATGAAGTTAAATCAGCTGTTGTAAATGATAACAGTATTGAAGACGTTTGGAGTGTAAGGCAACAGCTCCAAGAAATGGGCGTTGACTTCGTTAGACCTTAATATGATCACGGATCATTAGCCGCTTCGCGTTTGCATGGATTGCGTTTGACGTTGAGCGGATAGCTGGTGATTATGCTTCGTTTTTGTTCGCCTAATACGACGCGTACTTTGATACCGTTGACCGTTTCATCGGCGACAAAATATCCGTTTTTGCCTTGTTTCCAATCAAGGTTATCATTAGCCGCGATGCGTTTTGCGGTTTCAATGATTTGATTATCATCCCAATCAGCGGGAAATTCGCTTTTGCATGGTGTGTTTGTGCCGAACTTGTGACCACCACTTGTGCCATTACCATGCAAAATATGATGAACACGCTGATCGGTGATGATGATTTCGTTTCTGTTGCTGCCTATTGACGCGGTAAATGGATTTTGCGGTTGCGCTTCATACCAATACACCCCCATCAGCGCGAGTAAAATTACCAGCGTAATCGCGTATTTAATGCCTTTATTCATTAACAGCTAAGCCGCTTGCGTTTTTGCGCTTTGATCGCAAGATGCGGCGAAAATTTTATTGATAGCGGTTTCCAACGTTTTGTTAAATTCTTCGTCGCTTTGTTTGAACCGTAAATCGTTAGCCAGAGCGCGTGAGAAGCTGGCGATCATGCCGTCATTTTGAGATAGGCGCGTGCATGCTTCTTCGAGGTCATACCCACCAGAAAGCGCAACAACCCGAAGCACACTCGCGTGCTGGATTAAATCTTGGTACAAGTCTGCTTTTTTTGGCAACGTTAATTTCAGCATGACTTTTTGATCGTCATCCAAAGAATTAAGCTGATTTAAAATTTCAGTTTTCAAAATGTCTTCGCAATTGGCTTTATCGCCGGCGTGAATATTTACCTCTGGTTCAATGATCGGCACGAGGCCGTGTCCGAGGATTTTTTTGGCTACATCAAATTGCTGTTCGACTACATTTTGAATGCCTTCGAGGTTGGCTTTATTTATAACGGAGCGCATTTTTGTGCCAAAGATGCCTTTAGTATTTGCGCGTTGCAAGAGCGCGTCAAGTTCGGGCATGGGATTCATGAGTTGTACCCCGTTTTGCTCATCGGCAAGGCCCTTATCCACTTTTAAAAACGGAACAACTTCCAATTTCTCCCATAAATATTGCGCGGTTGGAATGCCGTCAATTGCTGCGTCCATCGTTTTTTCAAACAAAATAGCGCCGATGATTTTTTCGCCATTGAATGCGGGGGATTTAATGATGCGCGTACGCATTTCATGGACGGCGGCATACATTTCACCATCACCAGAATACGTGCTTTCATCAACGCCATATGCGCTTAATGCTTTGGGTGTGGAGCCGCCGCTTTGGTCTAACGCTGCGATGAAACCTTTGGCAGATTGAATTTTTTTTGCTTGTTCTGTTTTCATTTTTTTCCCTTTTAAATTTATTTGTAGCCCAGCGCATGCATCTTCAACGCGGTATCAATCATGCGGTTTGAAAAGCCCCATTCATTGTCATACCACGCCATAACGCGAACGAATGTGCCGTCAATTACTTTAGTGCCTTCGAGGCTGAACATTGCAGAATGCGGATCGTGGTTAAAATCGCTTGAAACGCATGGATCATCATAAACGCCGAGAATGCCTTTTAGCTTACCGTTTGCATATTTAGTCATCACAGCGTTCACTTCCTCGATGCTTGTTTTTCTTGAGGCGGTGAAGGTGAGGTCGATCATGGATACATTTGGGGTTGGCACACGAATAGATACACCATCGAGTTTGCCATCAAGTTCTGGCAACACAAGCCCAACCGCTTTGGCTGCGCCTGTGGATGTGGGGATCATATTGATTGCGGCTGCGCGCGCGCGAAATGGGTCGGAGTGAGAGGAATCAACGGTGTTTTGGTCGCCTGTATACGCATGAATGGTGGTCATAAAACCATGTTCTATGCCGATTTCTTCGTTCAAGGCATAAGCAATGGGTGCTAAGCAATTTGTTGTGCAAGACGCATTGGAGACAATTTTATGTTCGGCCTTAAGCTTGTCGTCATTCACGCCATATACGACAGTCAAATCAGGATCATCGCCAGGGGCAGAGATTAAAACTTTTTTCGCGCCGGAGGCGAGGTGAATGCCCGCACCTTCGCGGTCGCGGAATTTGCCGGTGCATTCCAGCAAAACATCCACACCCTCTTGCGCCCAATCAATTTCTTTGGGGTCACGGCTGCGGAAACGGTGGACATGCATATCGTCAATGAGAATACCGTCATTGCCTTCGCGTGCGACTTCGAATGGTGCGCGCCCGTGTACAGAGTCATATTTTAGCAAAGGGAAGAAGTTCCCGCCGGGATCGTTGATCGCGACCAACTCCATATCATCGTGGTTGGCTTCGATAATCGCACGACATACCAAACGCCCAATGCGTCCAAATCCATTAATTGCTACTCTCATATTAATTTACTCCTAGGTTATTTCTTTAATTTTTTATGCGCCGCTTCAACGATGGCTTTGGTTGTTATGCCGAAATGTTCGTACAACTCCTCTGCGGGGGCGGAGGCGCCGAAGCTGTCCATACCAATAAAGGGTGAGTGTCCGCCGATGATGCGATCCCAACCTTGACGGATTCCAGCTTCTACCGCGATTTTTACACTGGAATTGCATACGAGGCTTTGGAAGTATTCGCCCGTTTGTTCAAAAAATAAATCCATACAGGGCACGGATACGACACGAACGGCGGCATCAATTTTCTCTGCGGCTTCCACGGCCAAATATACTTCGGAACCACTGGCGAAAATCGTTACATCTGGTTCGCCGTCACAATCTTGCAATATATATGCGCCGCGTGCGGTCATGTTTTCGCTTCTATTTTTACACAAGGTCGGCAAGCCCTGACGCGTTAACGCCAGCACACTTGGCGCGGTTTCGTTTTTAATCGCAATCTCCCAGCATTCCGCCGTTTCTATGCCATCGCATGGACGAAATACATAGGTGTTTGGAATGGCACGGAGCGCCGCGAGATGCTCAACAGGCTGGTGTGTTGGGCCATCTTCGCCAAGGCCAATAGAATCGTGCGTCATCACATGAATAACGCGTTGCTTCATCAGTGCGGCCAGACGAATTGACGGGCGCGAATAATCGGCAAATTGCAGGAACGTCCCCGCATACGGAATAATCCCGCCATGCAAGGTCAATCCATTCATCGCCGCCGCCATGCCATGCTCACGCACGCCGTAATTAATGTAATTGCCGCTATAATCTTCTTTATTTACAACCTTGGAAGCCGCGACTTTGGTGTTGTTTGATCCTGTTAAATCCGCAGAGCCGCCGACCAATGCGGGCATCGCTTCGGCCAATTTCTCCAAACACATGCCAGAGGTTTGACGGGTTGCCTTGCTGGGTTTTTCATTTGCGAACATGGTTTTAAGATCGGCGATGATGCGATCAAGTTTGGAAAGATCAATGGTAAGTGCATCGCTTTTTGTGACTATTTCACCGCGCGTTGTATTAATGCCGCGCCAGTCGGCCAGAATATCTTCGGGGATAACGAACGGCGCATGTGGCCAGCCGATATTTTCGCGTGTGCCCTTAATTTCGTCCAATCCCAACGGTGCGCCATGCGAGGAAGATTTGCCTTCTTTGGTTGGTGCGCCAAATCCGATTTTAGTTTTGCAAGAAATAAGCGTTGGCTTGTCGCTGTTTTTTGCCTTGGCGATTGCGGATTCGATTTGCGTGAAATCATGGCCATCGATGCTGTCAACATTCCAGCCATACGCTTTAAAGCGGGCAGGGGTGTTGTCGATGAATGATAAATCCGTTGATCCATCAATGGAAATCGAATTGTCATCATACAGCAGAATCATTTTATTGAGGTTGAGATGTCCCGCGAGCGAGCATGCTTCGTGGCTGATGCCTTCCATGAGATCCCCATCGCCGCACATTACATACGTATAATGGTCAATGTTTTTGCCGCGCGCATTGAGGATGCGTTCTGCTAATGCAAAGCCTACAGCATTGCCAATACCTTGCCCCAAGGGGCCGGTTGTGGTTTCTATCCCTGCGTCATGTTCGACTTCAGGGTGGCCAGCCGTAATTGCGCCCATTTGGCGGAAATTTTGCAATTGATCGAGCGTCATTTTTTCGTAACCGGTGAGGTAATTAAGCGCATAGAGAAGCATCGAGCCATGCCCGCCTGATAAAATAAAACGATCGCGATTTTCCCATTCGGGGTTTTGGGGATCGAATTTCAGAAATTTTGAATACAGCACAGTCGCCACATCCGCCATGCCCATCGGCATCCCCGGATGCCCGGAATTAGCCGCCTGTACCGCATCCATCGCAAGGGCGCGAATGGCGTTGCTCATGTTTTTCAATTGTGAATGGGAAAGGGATTTATTGGAATTGTGTGCAACGGCGGCCTCGGAGGACATGGGGGCGGTCATGAATACAAACTTTCATCTAAAAATTTCGAATGTGTGTAACATGCCGCGTACATTGGCGTGCGTCAAGGTGGGGATCGTATTTTATTGTGGTGATGAACAAGAATTATAATGTGGACGCTGGTTCTTCATTTTTAGCGTTGCTTAAATTTGATTTGGCCTCATTGAGAATTTCAAACGCATCTGCCCTCCCATCAAGGATAGGCCTTAAAGTAAAACCTAATACTGCCAATGTCGCTAATGATATGGAAATATTAGGGAGGTTTTGCAATAACTCGCTGTCTTCCATGTTTATACAAGCGTAAGCTTTTTCGCGTGTCTCAGCAATTTGCAATGCGAATACCAGTCCATTGGCAACCGCCGCAGTTAATGTTGCACCCGCCATAATGTAGGCGTTTGTTAAATCATATTGCAATTCTTCTAGTTCGTTATTCATAAAAACCTCATATATGCCCCCTAGAATACATAAAACATTTATATCGATATGTCAACTGATTAAAGTTTGAATTTTATTTCTTGGGGAAAAGTCATACCTTCTCTTGACGCTCTTTTGTCTCACCTGATAGCGTGATTCTACACTTAACATTTTTATCAAAGGAGCGTGCGATGTCCGCTGTTCAACATGCATTACAAAAATTACACGCGGCTATTGGCAATCTTGAAAATTGCACGGATATTATGCAGCGCAACCTTGCGGGGCAGCAACGAGATATGTTTGCGGCGGTGCAGGAAGCGGCGAATACCAATGAAGTTGATAAGGATATGCTGATTAATAAGCTTGACGGGATTATTGAATCTGCGGAGAAAATCTTGCAGGAAAGCGCGGCATAATGGCTCAGGTCGATCTTAATATTCATGGGCGCTCATTCGCAATATCGTGCGAGGATGGGCAGGAAAGCCGCGTTATTGCGCTTGGTGAATATGTTGATGCGCGTTTATCGGAAATTTCCAAAGCGGGCGCGGCGAGCAGTGAATCGCATTTGCTTGTGCTGACAACGTTGTTATTGGCCGATGAGGTTTTTGATATGCGTGATGATATCGGCGTTTTAAATTCCAGAGTGCAAGGCGCAGAATCTAACGAAAATAACGAAGAAGCCGTAGCGGGCGCGATAGAAGATCTTGCGGGACGAATAGATCAAATAGCAAAGCGTATTCAAAACGCTTAAATATAGCTTGACAATTTTTGCAATTTGTTTATTTTCATATAACGGAGAGCGCAATGGAGACACTTACACAAGCACCAAAACTTGGGACATACGATCAAGAAAATCTTGATAATATACTCTCCATTCCTGCGGATGCTATAAAAATGACAGCGCCTGCATTGAGGGAGCACTTTTTAAATGCGCGTGATATTCAATCAAAATTGCCATACAACGCAACCCTATCGCAAATCCAAGCTGCTAATGCGCCTTTAGAGTTGAAGAAGCTAGAAATTTACAAAGATTTCCTCGAAGCGGGTGGAACGCAAGATCAATTTGATAAGCTCAGTGAAAATATCTTTACTGGTAACTACGCTTATTTACGTGAAAATTTTCCCGAGATTGTGCCCCCTTCTTAATTTTAAGAACGCTATACGTCTTTATTTCCTTGTAATTTCCTCATAAAACACCACATATACTATTGTGGGTTCGCTGCGGAGTTTTGCGTGATACTCAATTTATTCCGGAGGCCGATGCATATCGCATAGGGAGCTGTCCCTGACCAGAACCACTCTCGCGTTTTCGGACGCATTTGCATTGGGGGACTGGCTATATGGCGCCCACCTGTTTAACAGGGCCACACGCGAATATCGCTAGTACACGGCTCGCGCGGCGCCCACATTTCTTACTCCCGTTTGTTCTTCATTGCATTTGTATGTTAATATTAAGCATCAATTGTTTCTTGAGGGCATTTTGAAATCAGCCTCCAAAATTATTATAATATCAGGTGCTATATTGGCCGCTTTGTGTGTGCTCTACATAGTCAAATTTAATGTTAAATCTCGACACTCTGTGCCTGCGACCTTGACCTATGCGCAAGCGATTAATGCTCTTACGAATAATTCGTGGTGTACGCAAAAGCGATCATTTATGTGTAATGGCGGATATGGGTCTGCAACTTATACGAATATGAGAAAATATTATCCTGACGGGCTGTATAATGGCATTGGAAATTATCGGGCAAGACACCCGAGTGAACAAGGAAAAATATTCTGGAGTCTGGAGCAAGGTGAAAACAATAGCTGGGTTATAAAATATAGTGAGGGAAGCGCCGATAATCTTACATTTGTAAACACGGATGAGATTGTTATTGATGATCCGCTTGGGCATTTCAAAAGTGTGCAATGGCATAAATGCGCGGATGAGGATAAAAATATGCTGCTCAGCAAGATTGACCAATTCATTAATCCCCCGCATTCCACCCCACATATTCCATCAGTACAATATTCGCAAACATTACAAAATGCTATTGTATTTCTGACATCCCATCCATGGACGTTATTTTCTAAGGGGTTGGAAAACAAACCTGATAAAATAAATTTCCATGATGATAATAGCTTTACTGCGCAATTTTTAGATCCAGAAAACATGCTTCAAGGCAGTTGGGAATTACGCGAAGGCAATACAAATGGACACGAAGGTTTTTTCTTATTTTTAGGAAGCGTTAAAAATCAGGTCAATAGCGACCCATATTATTTTAATTTGATAGCTGGAGAGATCAATATGAAACAAAAGGAAATTGTGTTAAGGGTATACAATAGCGCAAACATATACGTCCAAGCTGTGGATTGAACATTATGCAGGATTTAACTATTTAACTGGCGGTTTAGAAATATTTTAATACTCCGTCTACTTCGTGACTTCGTGGTTTAATCATATTATTCTATTACTATGAACACACAAAAATCCCTCTTGCGAGAACAAGCGCGTAAACATCGTGATTCACATGATGTGTTTGCTGAAGATATTGAGGCGGCGACGTCGATATTCTTTGATGCGATCAAGCCTGAAAAATCACATATTGTTGCTGGATACTGGCCGAAAGGGCGGGAATTTGATCCGACGCATATTTTGGAGGCATGCCTTGATCGTGGGCATGTTTGTGCCCTGCCTAAAATTCAAAAAGGAACGCAGCGCTTAAAATTTATGCCATGGAAGCGAGATACAGTTTTGCAAAAATCTACGTTTGGCATCATGGAGCCAGAGGATACGACAGAAATTTTGCCCGATATTTTACTTGTGCCGATGCTTTCGTTTGATCGCAAAGGCTATCGCTTGGGACAGGGCGGTGGGTATTACGATGCCACGCTCGAGCATTTACGAAGTTTGAAAAATATAATTGCCATAGGTATTGGCTTTACAAGTCAAGGTGTTCTGTTTAATCTTCCCATCGAACCCCATGATCAGCGGATGGATTATATCCTTACGCCGCTTGGGATAACGCGTTATACAGATATTTGAAATGGATTAAACATCAAGAGAAGCTTTCGTTCAATGTTGCAAAACATTGTATCAACACCATAGCGGCATTAAAATCGACAAGGAGTCTTTAGAAAATTATGCTAGGCAAATTGTTCTGCCTAAATTTATTCCTGATTGGAAAGATTATTTGCATCCCGAGAGTTGTAATCTCGACATAAGTGAGGCTTTCTTTGACCTAGCAGTAAATGCCTCGCAAAATGCGGGATATTATTATGAACGTGATGGGGTGATGCAGAAATGGGAAAAGGAAGGGTCTGGCGCAGCGGCTTTGGTTGAATTGCATCAGGAGTTTTATGCGCAAGGTATTATGCCGCGCTTGACTTTTTATGCGGATCTTCAGGCACTGGAGAAAGAAGTTTTCGTTCGGGATTTGCCCTTCGCTGAAATACGTACTAAAATTTATCAGGAGTTTGCTAATGTCTGTAAGGCCAAGTCTCTTGAAACTGAATTTAATACGCAGTGTAAAGCAAAAGATAAAGATGCATATCACTTCTCTTTTGAATCTATTGTGCGAATTGCGCAGATTTTCTCCAATGGGTTTGGTGAAGACCCGTTTTTGAAAAAAGCATTTTTGCTTCCTATTTTATTTGCTGGATATGCGCATGCAAAAGGCATTGAGGTCACTATGGATACTTGCGCTCCTGCTGACTATAGATTGCCGCAGACTTTGAACAATATAGGTATATTGCGTTTATCTGATGATTTGATTGATAGAATTGAAGCCAAAACACTAACCCCAGAAGATGTTGATGCTATTCGTGCGGCTACGGTTGTTGCCGTGAATGTGATCAGAGAGCTTCGTCCTGATTTGCAAATGCATCATATTGATGGTGAATTATGGTTTGCAGGGCGCAAAAATAATAGCCTTGATCAATTCTGGAATACTATAGGTGCGCAGAGTAACTTCAAACAAGATGGCTTTACAAATCGCACATATGAGCCTATGCAATTTAAAACCATGAGGTTTTGAACAACATTATTTTAGCAAGGCGGCACAGTGCGCATATTATTCATCGGCGATATATACGGACGTAGCGGGCGCGAGGCTTTAGAAAAGCATTTACCCGCACTCAAAGCCGACCTTGCCCCTGATATTGTTATTATTAATGCCGATAACGCGGCAAACGGACGCGGCGTTACGGACAAACAGCTCGCCGAATTTTATAGCTGGGGTGTGGATTGCGTGACGGGCGGGGATCATATTTGGGATCAGCGCCAAATGCTTAGTTATATACATCGTGATGAAAAGCTTTTGCGCCCTGCGAATTACCCTAAAGACACGCCAGGTAAAGGATATCACATTGTTCTAACACAAAATGGGCAAAACTGCCTTGTGGTTCATGCGCTTGGTCGTGTTTTTATTGATGCTATTGATGATCCGTTTGCGGCGGTCAAAGCGATTGTGGATAGGCATCCCTTAACAAGTGCAAATATAGATGCAATTTTTGTGGATTTCCATGCGGAGGCAACATCTGAAAAAATGGCGATGGGAAAATTTTTAGATGGGAAAGTTACTGCAGTTGTGGGTACACACACACATATTCCGACTGCGGATCATCATATTATGGCTGGTGGGAGTGCGTATCAAAGTGATGCAGGGATGTGCGGGGATTATGATAGCATCATCGGCGCACGCACTAATATTCCGTTGCAAAAATTTGTTACGCAATTGCCAGGTGAGCGAATGATTCCTGCGAACGGGGAGGCTACTTTGTGTGGTACATTTATTATATCGGATGATTCAACTGGCTTGGCGCAATCCATTACGCCTATACGCCGCGGTGGAGTTTTATCTCAAGCTTAGTGTTAAATATAAGCCACATGCTTTTTGAAATATCGATCGCAAGCTTTTGTTAGAGCATTTATTAGCTCCTCGCCTTTAACTCCACCATCACCCTTTAGCCTACTTTTAATCACCATATCCATAGTTGTGTGAAATGCAATAATCATTTCCACAGTCTCAACATCTGGTTCAGTGATAACTTCAAGAAATTGAATGAGTTTGTTCGCAATATGTGTGATGAGATCATATTTAAACATCCCGCCATTTGCTTTAAGCTGCATTGAAGGATAGATCATGCTGGCGATCACATGTTCAGGGTCGTCATTTTGTGAATATTCTTTAGCCATATCAATGCCAATCATGAGCGCTGCCAAATATGATTTCGCAAGCGGCTCAAAATCCTGATTGTTGTTATCCAGCGTCCTTTGCGCTTCATTCAAAATGGCTTCGCTTAAACCGCCTTGCCCGACCTTTTGTTTAATCATATTTGGCGGGCGAATAAATTCCGCGTCACGTAGTTTTTTTTGATTGTAATGATCAGGCATATATTTAATCTCTCGCTTTTCTTCGTTCTTGGCCTTTATATTCTGCTGAGGTTTTACGGCGGCGATCAGGGCCGAAAAAGCTCTCTGCGCGGATGAATTGTCGGGGGCGCTCTATGATTTGAACAATGCGCTTGTATAAATCGCGCGCATTAAATGGTTTAACTAAAAACTCGGTAATTCCTGCATCACGTGCTTGCATAACGCGGCGGCGCTCACTAAAACCGGTCATTAAGATGATAGGTACAAATTGATTAGGTGAGAGTTGGTCATTTCTCATGCGCATAGACAAAGTGATTCCATCCGTGGGTTTCATCATCCAATCGGTAATAACCATGTCTGGGCTTTCTTTGCAAAACAAAGCAAAGCCTTCTTCCCCATCTTTGGCGACATATAATTTCTTCAGGCCAAATGTCTCAAGCAAAGAACGAAGCAAGTTGAGCATCGGGATATTATCCTCGACAATTAAAATAGATACTTCGGAAAAATCATAGGCCATAACACAACATCAACGTATTTTTTAAAATCACTTGTAAATATAACTTTATCACAATATTTTCATTATATACATTTGAATAAGGAAAAAATAAATGGCTGGACATTCCAAGTGGGCAAATATCAAACACCGTAAAGGACGCGCCGATGCTGTGCGCGCCAAACAATTCTCAAAACTTGGGCGTGAAATATATGTGGCGACCAAAATGGGTGGGCCTGATCCTGATATGAATCCCCGTCTGCGCTTGGCGATTGCCACGGCGCGTGGGCAATCCATGCCCAAAGATGGTATTGAGAAGAATATCCAAAAAGGTGCGGGCAATACCGAAGGGGAAGAGTACGAAGAAATTCGCTATGAAGGCTATGCCAATGGCGGAGTTGCCGTCATCGTCGAATGCCTCAGCGATAACCGTAACCGCACAGCCGCCGAAGTCCGCTCTATTTTTGCTAAAGCTGGTGGAAATATGGGGGAGACGGGCTCCGTTAATTTCATGTTTGACCGTATAGGCGAAGTGGTAATATTGGCCGATAAAGCTAGCCATGATGATGTATTTGAGGTGGCATTGGAAGCTGGCGCAATGGATGTCGAAAGCGATGATGAATCGCATACAGTAACATGTGAGCCAGATGATTTTGCTAATGTGCGCGATGCGCTAGAAGCTAAATTTGGTGAGCCTGACTCTCAAGGATTAATCTGGAAACCTAATGTGGCAGCCCCCGTCGATGAAGATGGTGCGCGAAAAGTTTTAACATTAATCGAGTCTTTAGAAGAATGCGATGACGTCCAAACCGTCACAACAAACTTTGAAGCCAGCGATGACGTGGTGGAAAAAATTATGAGTGAGGGCTAACCTACTACAACACATAAATATTCAGCAGGAACGGTGGCAATATTATCTGCATCAATTGCACGATTAATGCCCGTTTGGCGTGTAGGGTCAGTAACAATAAGTTTCCCCTGCATAGCCTCACCATTCCAAGCAGCTCTTGCATCACGCACAACACTTAATTCAGAAGCTGAATTAAGCGCCGTATCTTGTGTTCTGACATTAAACATTTGCGCATATTTGGGCAATACGACCACACTCTTGCCTGTAAGGTCGCCGTTATAATTGTCAGCTTTTTTTAAATTTTGATCTTTATAATACATTTTTTCTTCCTGGTTATTGTTTATATATGAATATTTAATCTACATCCCTTGATATGTCAACAATATTAATTTGTTCTTTATTTGTTCCAAAAAATATGAGACACTTGTTTCATGTTAATTTTAGGGATAGACCCTGGCTTGCAAAAGACGGGATGTGGAATGATTGAGAGCACGGGCGCGCGTTTAGCTTATGTGTCCAGCGGGTTGATAAAGACGGATTCTCAATCACCCATGAGTATACGCCTCGCGCATTTGCATCAAAATCTGGCCGATATAATTAAGCAATGGCGGCCTGATACGGCGGCGATTGAGGAAACATTTGTAAATAACAATCCCGCGAGCGCCTTAAAACTTGGGCAGGCGCGCGGTGTTTTGCTGGCTGTGCCTGCGCTTTATGGTTTGGCGGTTGGGGAATATTCGGCCAACAAAGTTAAAAAATCGGTTGTCGGTACGGGGCATGCGGCGAAGGCGCAAATTGGTATGATGATAAAAATGTTGCTCCCTGCTTGTGGGCAAATCAGCGAAGATGAAGCTGATGCACTTGCTGTTGCAATTACCCATGCGCATTATGGGGCGATAAAACATAAGGTGAGTGTAAATGATCGGTAAATTGTCTGGCATTATTGATACCATTTCTTCGGCGAATCTGATTTTGGATGTGCAAGGGGTTGGCTATCTCATTAGCGCTAGCCAGCGCACATTGGGCAAAATCGGGCAAGTTGGCGATCAGGCGAGTTTGTTGATCGAAACCAATGTGCGTGAGGATGCCATCACTTTATTTGGTTTTGCCGATGCCGCTGAACAAGGCTGGTTCAAACTGCTCACGAGCGTTCAGGGTGTGGGGGCTAAGGCGGGGCTTTCGATTCTGTCTGTCTGCCCACCTGAAAAAGTGGGCCTAGCGATTGCGGCGCAGGATAAAGCGATGCTGACGCAGGCCGATGGGGTCGGGCCTAAGTTAGCGACGCGCATATTGACGGAGTTAAAGGATAAAGCCGCGAATATGGATATTTCACCGAAAAGCGGACTAACATCTGCGCAAAACGCAAAGAATGCGGACTTAGCCCGTATTTCTAGTCCAGATTCCGAATCCAACAATAATAATGACGCTATCTCTGCGCTCATAAATTTAGGCTATTCCCGCGCCGACGCCTACACCGCCGTTCTAAACGCAAGCGCGAAGGCGAATGATAATCTCCAAGATTTAATCCGCGTTGCTTTGAAGGAATTGAGCGCATGATGAGGGTTTTTTTTATATTAATTCTATGTGTTTTTCCCATGCAAGCATTTGCATGCTACGTAACACCGCCAGAACAAATAGCGCCGATTGATGAGTTAATATCACGTACCAATAATATTGTTGTCGCAAGAGTTATTGAAGCCAAACTTACTTCGTACAGATCATTTCCAGAGTACCATGTTGTCGATTATAAATTTGAGAATGTTGAGAGTTTAAAGGGGCAGGTTGATAAAACATTTAATATTTTAGGCTCTAATACCTCACCTTATAAAAAGCAAACAGCTTTTGTAAAGCCTCTGGATAATAATGTAAAAATGTTTTCTAAGAAATGGTTCGAACAAACGGAATATCATAATGATGAAACCTTTTGGAAAAGTGACATAGGGCGTGTTTCCCATGAACCCACATGTAATATAAGACCTGATTTTTTAGTAGGACAAACATATCTAATTTTTCTAGATAAACCATATCACCAAAAAAGTTTTGAATTAATGCCCCAAGGATTAAGCACGGATAAATGGTACGAGTATGTAAAGAACAAAGTAAATGAATGATCTAGCCGCCAAAAACCCTGATCTTGAAAAAACGCTCCAAGACTTTGAAAAAGGTGAGGAGGGGGCTTTGCGGCCATTGAGCCTTGATGAATTTATTGGGCAACCTGCGCTTCGGGATAATTTGCGGGTTTTTATTAATGCTTGTAAATCACGCGGCGATGCGATGGATCATGTATTGCTGTTTGGTCCTCCGGGGTTAGGCAAAACCACTTTGGCGCAAATTGTATCGAAGGAATTGGGCGTGGGTTTTCGCGCCACTTCGGGACCTGTGATTGCGAAATCTGGAGATCTGGCGGCTATTCTTACCAATTTGGAGCCCAACGACGTTTTATTCATTGACGAAATTCATAGGCTCAATCCCGCGGTGGAGGAGATTTTGTATCCCGCGATGGAAGATGGAAAGCTTGATCTTATAATCGGCGAAGGCCCTGCGGCGCGGAGTGTGCAAATTGATTTGCCGCCCTTTACGCTTGTTGGCGCGACTACACGTTCGGGTTTGCTCACCAATCCATTACGTGATCGTTTTGGTATTCCGCTTCGTTTGGAATTCTATAATGCGCAGGAATTGTCTTTGATTGTTGCCCGTAGCGCTCGTCTTTTGAAAATGCAGCTTGATGATGATGGCGCGTTTGAAATTGCCAAGCGTTCGCGCGGGACTCCGAGGATAGCAGGGCGACTAACGCGCCGGGTACGCGATTTTGCGCATGCGGATGGTCATGCCAGTATTGATAAAAAAATGGTGGATCATGCTTTGGTCAGGCTTGATGTTGATTCGACGGGGCTTGATTCGATGGATCGGCGCTATCTCTCATGTATCTGCGATAGTTATGGCGGTGGGCCGGTTGGGGTGGATACGATTGCCGCGGCGCTTTCGGAACAGCGCGATATGATCGAGGATGTGATTGAGCCATATTTGCTTCAGCAAGGTTTAGTGCAGCGTACGCCACGCGGCCGGGCTATTTCTGCGAAGGGTTATACTTATTTAGGCGTACAACCAAAAACAAATATGTCTGACACCCTGTTCGACGATTAAATTCAGATTAAGTAATTCAACATGGCTTTAGCACACACACATAATATTCGCGTTTACTACGAAGACACCGATGCAGGCGGCGTGGTTTATCATTCGAATTTTCTTAAATTTGCGGAGCGCGGACGTTGTGAGCTTTTACGTGATATTGGCTACCAATGCTCCGACATTCAAGACACGCTCGGTATGATGTTTGTGATGAAGCATGCCGAGATTAATTTTATCAAACCCGCGTTTCTTGACGAGGCTTTGGATGTCGTGACCAGTGTGGCGGAGATGAAAAACACCAGTTTTAAAATGCGCCAGATTGTTCGCCGGGATGAAAAACCTATTTGTGAAATGCTTGTAACGATGGTTTGTGTTGAACCGAAGGCTATAAAGCCTGTAAGATTACCCGACGTCTTGAAGGGCGCGTTTGAACAATATCTGGAAAGTGAAAGTTAATTAATATGGCGGATGCAATTGAAACTGTTGATCTGGGAAGCTTTGATGGCGATTTAAGTATGATCGGTTTATTTATGAATGCCGATTTGATCGTAAAGGCCGTGATGCTGGCGCTTATAATGGCGTCGCTTTGGAGCTGGACGATTCTGCTGTCTAAGCGCTCTACGATTGCGCGGCTAAATCGAAAGGCCAATATATTTGAAGATTCGTTCTGGTCAGGCGAGCCGCTGGATAAAATTTATCAGCGCGTGAAAAATTCTAAGCCTGATCCGATTCTCACAACATTTTCTGCGGGTATGGAAGAGTGGCAGGCTGGTGTGTCTGGTGGTGTTCCCGTTAAGGAAAGTTTGCAGGCGTCTTTGCGCCAACGTGTTGAGCGGGCGATGAATGTAGCGATTGGACGAGAAATTAATGCCTTGGAGCGCGGAATGACGTTTTTGGCCAGTGTTGGCTCTGTTGCGCCATTTATTGGATTGTTTGGAACGGTTTGGGGGATCATGAATTCGTTTTCTGCTATTGCAGCAAGTAATAATACTTCTCTTGCGGTTGTGGCTCCGGGGATTGCTGAGGCTTTGTTTGCAACAGCGCTTGGCTTGGTGGCAGCGATTCCTGCGGTTGTTGCGTATAATGTGTTTTCGACGGGGATTAACCGCTATGCGGATAGGCTTGAGGCATTTACGGATGAGTTTATGGCGATTTTATCGCGGCACCTCGAATCACAAGATAGCGGCGTAGCCTCTGGCAAGCGGGCGTAACGATATGGGTGCTTCATTGACGACAAAAACACGAAGCCGCGGACGCCGCACAGGCGGACAATATCGCCCAATGGCAGAGATTAATGTTACGCCGTTTGTTGATGTGATGCTGGTTTTGTTGATCGTATTCATGGTTGCTGCGCCTTTGCTTACTTCTGGTGTGGCCGTGGATTTGCCGCAATCAGAAGCGAAAGCTATTCCCGATGAGGATAATAAACCTATTGAGATTACATTTGCCAAGGATGGTAAATTATATATCGGCGACAGTGAAATGAAAGAAGACCGTTTAAAATTTCAGCTTCAAGCGATGACTGAAGGGCAAAGTGATCGCCGCATATATATTCGTGCCGACCAAGGTTTGGAATATGGCCGTGTGATGAAAGTTATTGGCGCGATCAATGCTGCGGGGTTTTCGAAAGTGGCGCTGATTTCTGAACAAGCTGTCAGGTAGTGTCTGGTTATGAACGCAACGCGTAGCCATCATAATGATCAAGAGCCTTCAACGCATGGCAATTTGAAGCCTGCTTTCATTAAATCCGTTATTTTCCACGTGGCGATATTTTTGATCGCTTTGTTTGGATTGCCTTTTATTAAAAAGGAGCCATTATTACTTTCGCCTGTTAGTGTTGAGTTGGTGGATATTTCTGAACTCACGCAGACCAACAAACCGCCACCAAGCAAGATAAAAGATATTCCTAAACCCAAAGAACCAGAGCCAGTAAAACCATTGCCGGAACCTGAGCCGCTTAAAAAAGAACCTCCGAAACCTGTTGAACCAGAGATTAAGCCTGAGCCTAAAAAGGATGCGGTGCCGCCGCCTGAGCCGAAGAAAGAAAAACCTAAGGAAACCCCAAAAGAAAAACCGAAGCCGCCTGAGCCGAAAAAGGAAGAACCTAAACCCGTTAAGGAGGATAATTCATTTGATAATTTGCTTAAAGATTTGACGCCGGAAAAAGATAAAGAAAAACCGAATGAGCAAAAGGATGTACGTGATGATGCCGATGATGGGCAGCTTGCGAATCTCGCTGATAAATTAACCATGAGTGAGTTGGATTCTTTTCGGCATCAATTAGAGCCATGTTGGAATATTCCGGCAGGCGCCAAATATGCCGAGGATTTGGCCGTTGAAATTCGGGTTGTGATGAATCGTGATATGACTGTGCGCGATGTACGAATTTTGGATCAGGGACGTTATAATCGCGACAGTGCTTTTCGTGCTGCGGCGGATTCTGCAACGCGGGCGCTTCGTAATCCTCGCTGCCAGCCGCTAAGACTGCCTGCTGATAAATATGATCAATGGAAGACGATTGTCATTAATTTCGATCCGCGAAACATGCTATAAAGAAACCCTGTTTAGAAAAGGATTCGCATATGATAAAAAAACTTTTACTCTTATTAACTCTGATTTTTATGCCCAATATTGCTTTGGCGGAATTGCGCGTGGATATGACGAAAGGTGTTGTGGAGCCTATGCCGATTGCGGTGTCTAGCTTTTATGCTGCGCCAGGGGAGAATAGCGAATTTGCGCGCGGCATTCCGCAAGTCATTTCCGCTAACCTTGAAAGCTCTGGCTTGTTTAAGCCGCTTAATCCGCAAGCCTTTGTGCAGGATGTCATATCGTTGCACAATGACGGCCCGCGGTTTGGTGAGTGGCGCGCGATTGGCACGCAAGCCTTGGTGAGTGGGAGTATATCAAAGCAAGCCGATGGCCGCACGCGCGTGGAATTTCGGTTGTGGGATGTGTTTTCGCAACAACAATTGATTGGTACAGCTTTTATGACGACGCCTGATAACTGGCGCCGTATTGCGCATATTATTTCGGATGAAATATATAAGCGTTTGACAGGTGAAGATGGTTATTTTGATACGCGCATTGTATATGTTGCGGAAAATGGACCGCCGCAAAAGCGTATTAAGCGTTTAGCAATCATGGATCAGGATGGTCAGAACCATAAATATTTGACTGATGGGAGCAATTTGGTTTTGACACCGCGTTTCTCTCCTTCACGCCAGCAAATCACTTATATGTCTTATGGTCGTGGTGGTCCCCGTGTTTACCTGTATGACATTAACAGCGGGCGGCATGAAGTTTTGGGAAATTTCCCGAACATGACATTTTCGCCGCGTTTTTCGCCTGATGGATCAAAAGTGATCATGTCTATGGCGACGAACGGCAATACGGACATTTATGAAATGCCGTTGAGTACGCGTCAATTACGCCGTATTACGACGAATGGTTCAATTGATACTGCGCCGTCTTATGCGCCTGATGGACGCCGGATTGTTTTTGAATCTGATCGTGGTGGTACACAACAGCTTTACACCATGGATAATAATGGTGGTAACGTGCAGCGTATTACATTTGGTCAAGGTCGATATGCGAATCCAGTATGGTCGCCGCGTGGTGATTTGATTGCCTTTACACGTATGAGTGGTGGCAAGTTTTATATTGGTGTTATTCGTCCGGATGGTTCGGGTGAGCGTTTGATTACAACGGCGTATCATGTGGAAGGGCCAAGCTGGTCTCCGAATGGTCGTGTGCTGACATATTTCAAGGAGCGTTCAACTGGCCCAGGTGGCACACAGCGTCAAGCGCAGATTTATACGGTTGATATCACTGGATTTAACGAGCGCTGGCTTCGTACGCCTCAAGATGGATCAGATCCTGCTTGGTCACCGCTTAATCAATAAAATTATAAAAACCCTCCTACTGGAGGGTTTTTTGTTACTTGATGTCTGAGAAGATGTCTATCACTTGGGCGTATAATTCACGTTTAAAGGGCACTATATATTTTAACGTGTCTTGTAACGGAATCCATTGCCACGCTTTAAATTCAGGAGGATTAAATGAATCGAGTTTTATCTCGCGATCATCACCATTAAAACGCATGGCGATCCATGTTTGCTCTTGGCCTTTATATTGGTTGCCCCATGGTAAATTGGCGCGCACGTCGTCGGGGATATCGTACCTGATTTTTGAAGATGAGATGCGGATGATATTTGCGTTTTTTGTGCCAGTTTCTTCTTCCAATTCCCGAAATGCAGCGTTTTGAATATCTTCGCCTTCGTCAACTCCACCTTGAGGCATTTGCCAAGCACCGGGTGTGTCTATTCGTTCGCCGACAAAGATATGGCCTTGTGTATTAAATAGGGTAATGCCGACGCAAGGGCGGTAGGGAAGAGCTTTCATTTTATGGCTTAATCCTGATTTAATGCAGCGATTGCGGACAATGGGATCTGGCTTATTACAGCTTCATTATTGATTGTCTCAAGCCATGTTTTTAAAGCTGTGATATTTTGTGGAGTTGGCGTGACGACAATGATTGCGCCGCCATTGTTTGTGATATTCGATTTTATGTTTTTCACGGCGGGGTTGTCGAGATTGAAATCAGTTATGATTGCTGGGTTGCTGATCATTGGTATGTTGCTATCTTCGGCAATGGGAGCGAAGAAGCTTTGTTCTGTGGTGTTTAATTCAAAAAAACCTAATCCGCGATCAAAAATATCTCGTGCTACATTCTTGAACATCGTGGATGCGGAGGCGAGCGTATGGTCGGTATAGGCGGCAATTCCTGCGTAGCCAGTTGTGCTGGATAAAATCCATTTTAAGCGATCTTGATTATACTCCAAGCTTACGCGTGTCAGCAGGCCTTTGGCGCCGGGGTCTCTTTGTGGGAATTCTTTATTTTCAACGGGAAGCTTGAGCCAGACTTCGTGGCCGTTTTTGCGCGCGTCATCGACCCATTTTTGTGTGTCGGCAGAATAGGGTGAAAGGATGTAGCTCACCGACGGCGGGAGGTCTTTTATGGCTTGTGTTGAATTATTTGTAGACAAGCCAAAATCATCGATGACCACGCTGAGGAATGGGGGTTTTATGTTGAACGGGTAGGGGCGTTTATAGGCGGTAAATGGGGTTTGTGAGGCGCTTTGTTTAATCGGCATTTTGCCTGATGCTGTTTCTACGAAATATCCTGGAATAGGCGCTGGTGTGAGAGCGAAATTACTATCGAGAGTTTCCTCATCGACGTGTACAGGTGTTTCATTTTCGCCATGAGGCGGGGCCTTAACTAAATCGGATGTATTTAAATCTTCGGGTTGGGGGTGGGTATTTACTATTTCGCCGCTGATCAATAATGTTTGGGATGCTAAATTTTCTTGCAGACGCGTTAAGGTTTTGTTTTTTTGTAGATATAATGCGCCAGCCGTCACGATAAAAAGCGAAACGATCAGAATGATACCAACGGCAAACGTCTTGGTGGAAAAATTATTCTGAACGTTCATTGCTCTATCTTTGATCATCAACCTTATTGTGCAGGCTGTTGTGCTGATTTTTCTTCTGTTGCATTTGAAGCAGCCTTGGGTGTGCCGCCGCTCATTGCGTCGCTGCGGTTATAGAGATTAAGGCCGTTTAGCAGATCAAGTGCGCGTAGCAATTGATAATCAACATTTTCTTCTTGCTTATCTTTTTCAGATGCGTTGGTTTGGCCCTTGGTGTCCCCAAGGATTTCTCCGGCTTTATTTTCTAAGTCCTTATTATCATTGGCAGCTTTAGTTTCTTTTTTGCCGTTTTTACCTTTATCGAGTGCGCCTTTAAGATTAGCTTCGCGCAAGCGTTTCACCACTAAGGTTTCGATTTTTGCTGGCTCGACGAGGATATCTGGCTCGATACCGGTGGCCTGGATTGAGCGGCCGGATGGCGTGTAATAACGCGCCGTCGTTAAACGCATTGCACCATGTCCGGGGATTGGAATTACTGTTTGGACAGAACCTTTACCGAATGACTTGGTGCCAAGCAAAATGCCGCGGCGGTGATCTTGAAGTGCGCCTGCAACAATTTCGGATGCAGAGGCGGAGCCGCCGTTGATCAAAACGACGATGGGCAAGCCATCAGCAAAATCTCCTTCTGTCGCGTTATCGCGGCGGGTGTCTTCTTCATGACGTCCACGGGTGGAGACGATTTCGCCTTTATCGAGGAAAATGTCCGATACGGATATTGCTTGATCGAGAAGCCCACCAGGGTTATTGCGGAGATCAAGCACATAGCCGTTTAGCTTGTTACCTAATTCCTTTTTAATTTCTGCAATGGCTTTTTTCACGCCTGCATCGGAATTTCTATTGAATGTTGTGATTCGAATATAACCTGTGTTGCCTTCAACTCGGCTGCGTACGGAGCGGATTTTAATTTTGTCGCGCACAAGAGTCATTTCAATTGGCGCGTCTTCGCCTTCGCGTGAGATGAGTAAATGAATTTCTGTACCGACTTTGCCGCGCATTTTATCTACCGCGTCGCCTAATGATAAGCCCATCACCGGCTCTTCATCAATTTGTACAATATAGTCACCAGATTGCACACCAGCGCGGAATGCGGGGGTGTCATCGATGGGCGAGACGACTTTAACAAGACCATTATCCATTGTGACCTCAATGCCTAAGCCGCCAAATTCACCGCTGGTGTTGACTTGCATGTCCTCGAAACTTTCATCATTGAGGTAGCTTGAATGCGGATCGAGCGCCATAAGCATGCCGTTTAAAGCATTTTCTATGATTTCTTTGTCGGTTTTTTCTTCAACATATTGCGCTTTTACACGTTCGAAAACGTCGCCAAACAAATCGAGTTGTTGATATGTTTCTGTGTTGTCAGAAGTGACCGCGGAATTTTCGGCTTGACCGCCAGCTTCTTGGGATTGCGCGTATGAAATTGCTGGTGTTCCGATTAAAAATGCCGAAACCAAAAGTGTGGATAGAATGCGCATTAACTTAAATCTCCAAATTTTTTTGCAGGATTGACGGCTTTACCGTTATAACGTAGCTCGTAATATAACACAGGTTTTTGTCCTGACGAGCTTTTATGTAGTACGCCGAGTGGTTCGCCCACATCTAAACGTTGTCCGACGTTAGTATCAAGGTTCTCTAAGCCTGCAACAAGGCTGTGCCAGCCGTTTTCGTGTTCTAGGATGATCATGTTGCCGTAGTTTTTAAAATAGCCGGAAAATTGAACGATGCCTCCCATTGGTGCGACAACCAAGGCTCCGGCACGGCCTTCTATATCTATGCCTTTGCTTGGTGCACCAAAATTATCCTTTTCGTTGTAGGCTGTTACGATCACGCCAGGTAGCGGAAGGCGTGGCTGTCCTGCTTTTGGCGGCGTTAAGCCAACCAAACGTGTTTTATTTTCTGCAGAGCTTTGTTCTTTTGCGATTTGTGCGGCTTTGGCTTTGCGCTCTATTTCGAGACGGGCGACGAGATCTTGTAATGATTTTGCTTGTGATGATATTTCTTTCGCACGGTTTTGCTCGGCTTGCAAATCTTGATTCGTTGAGGCAAACAGCGTTTTGCGCTTATCTACCAATTCGTTAAGTTCCTTTTGTTTAGCCGTCAGCGTTTTGGTCTTTTTCGCCGCACTAGCGCGTTTTTCGGTGAGGTCTTTATCGATATCCTGTAGTTGCGCCAATGTGATTTTTAAATCTGCTGCCTGCTGGTTTAATGATGGAATGATTTGTTTGAGAAGCATGGCGCTTTGCGCGGTTTTAAACGGCGTTTCAGGGCGCATAATTAGGGCTTCTGGGGGCATGCGGTTGATACGTTCTAGTGCGAGAATGAGTGAGGCAATTGACCCGCGATCTTTATCCAGTTTAGCTTTGAGTGTGGTTTGTTGCGTTTGTAGCTCGATGATTTTTTTGTCAAGGGTTTGCAGTTCTTTTTCATTTTTTTGGATTGATTCTGCGGTTTTAACCAACGCATTCTTAGTGCCTGACAAATCCTTTTCTATGGTCTTAAGGTTGCGGGCGATTTTGTCTTTATTGACTTTGGCTTGATTGAGTTTTTGCTGTAATGCTTTGATCTCAGCGCTCTTATCAGCATGTGCGGGGAAGCACGCGAAAGCGACAATTATTGTTGCAATGATGAAACAGGCGGTGCGCATAGTGCAATTTAGTCCCGATGATAAGGATGGTTCTTTAAGATTTGCTGACTTCTATAAATTTGCTCTAAAAGCATGACTCTTGCAAGCATATGTGGCCAAGTTTGTTTGCCAAAGCTGAGGAGCATATCGGCACGGATGCGAATTTTATCGTTTAAACCATCAGCGCCGCCGATTAAACATTGGATATGGGTGCGATTAGTGTTTTGGAGGTCTTGCATTTTTACGGCGATGTCGCGTGAAGATAAAGTTTTTCCGCGTTCATCCATCGCTATCACAAAGGCTTGTGGATCGATGATATTTAAGATTTGTGTGGTTTCGTCTCTATGGATAGTGGAAGGATCGCGGCTTCGTGATTCGCATTCGATGAGTGTGACATCCCATTCCATGCGCCGATGGTATTCCTGGAAAAGATCGTAGAACGCGCCTTTTTTCAGGCGTCCACAAGCAATGATTTCGATATTCATTTCACGATTTTACGCGTGAATGGGTGTATCCACAACCTCATAAGGGTGAAAATCTCCCCACATTTTTTCGATATTGTAGAATTCGCGGACTTCGGGGCGGAAAATATGGACAATTACATCCCCTGCATCGATGGCTACCCAGTCGGAGCGGTCTTTACCTTCGACGTTGACGCTCTTGATGCCTTGCAGGGCAAGGCGGTTGATAATTTTATCAGTCATGGCGCTGACGTGGCGGGAAGATGTGCCCGAAGCTATCACCATATAATCGGCGAGGCCGCTTTGGTCATCGAGTTTGATGCTCATTATGTTTTCGGCCTTATCTGCGTCTAATGACTGCTCGATAAGGTTTTTCAGTTCAGATGGAATCAATGTTCCGTTTTGCAAAGTTTTTATAATGGTTGAAACCTCCTTATATTGTTTCAGTTTTGATTTAGCACAAAAAAAGCCGAACAACAATGTTCAGCTCAAGCGTAGCAGGAATATTAAAATCGTAAGCATTCAGATATTGAATCCGATTACGAGGCATTAAACCTCCAATCTCGTTCAAAGCTGTTTGATCGTTTTTTATATTCCATACTTCATTATATCGCATTTGAAGGTCTTTCACCAAGTTTTTTTCAAATGGGGGGTGTATGGTTCGATTATATTTGCTGATTTTTCAATTGGTTATTGCGGATTTGAGTGGATGAAATATTAATCATTTTCTTTTGCATCATCCAGTATGTTGTTCCCGAATCGAGAGGGTATTCACCTGCGTTGTTAATAATGACGTGTTTTTGGCGGCTATACATGCGCAGAGGGCACGCGCTGACGAGGGAACGGGCAGGGTTACGCGTCAGGTGTACCATACAAATTTCGCTGAGCAAGGCACGCCAATGGTTCCATTTATGAATGTTGAGTGCATTATCCATGCCGCTAATCCATACGAAATTGGTGTTGGGGTAGTGGTTTTTAAGTTTGCGGACGCTGTCGTATGTAAGGGTAGTGTTTAGGGCGTCTTCGATATCAGAGACGATGATTTTGGGGTGTTTTTCGGCGAGATTTTCGCACAGTTTTACGCGTTCTGATAAAGGCAGTGGTTTTTCTGATTTTATGGGGTTTTGCGGGCTGACGAGCCACCAGATTGCGTCGAGCTTTAAGCCCTTTAGTGCGGCGAGGGAGATGTGTACATGACCCGCGTGCGGAGGATTGAATGAGCCGCCAAGCAAGCCAATGCGCATATTTTTCCAGCGCGTTGCATTGAGTAGGGTTGGGGGCGGAAAATGGCTCATGGAAGTATTATAGTGGTTTTTGGTTTTTTTAATACTTCACACATCAAGGATGTAATAATTGTGGCTTGAGTAGAATATATTAATGCAAATTTTCGCCGATATTTTTGATCGTTTGATCGACAAGGACATCGTTGGCTTTTTTATCCAGCTTGTCTTCGATGATTTCACGGGTGGCCGCGATGGCGAGTGTGGAAGCATATTCGAGAATCTCGTCTTTGGCGGATTGCTTCATGCGTTCCAAACGCTCGGATAATTGTTTTTCGCGACGTTCTAACGTTTCATTAAGGTCTGCTTCTGCTTTGGCTTGGATTTCAGCGGCTTGGATTTGCGCGTTTTTAAGGATGGCCTCTGCGTCTTTAACGCCGTCTTTGTGTTTGCGTTGATATTGGGCAAGCATTTCTTGTGCTTCGATGCGAAGGTTTTCGGCATTTTTAAGTTCGATGCGAATGGATTCGATACGGGAGTCTAGTTTATCGAGGACAGCCTGCTTGCCGAATTTAAAAACTAAAGTAGCGAAAATGGCGAAAGACATTACAAGCCAGATATTTTGATCGTATAAGAATTCCATTTTTTTCGTCCTTTAAGACCTTTAAATTAAGAAAATATATAACCTTAAGCCGCTTTGCGATCCAGATTTTTTACTAGAGTTCTAGCTTGATCGATGTCTGTTGAGATGCCCACAATTTTCTGCGCTGCAACGCTTGCGATTTCCGCCGCGATTGAGTGCATATCATTCATTGCTAAGGCTTTCGCTTCGGCTATGATTTCTTCGGTTTTTGCATTTTCTATAGTTGCACGTTCTTTGAAGGCATCCATTTTTTCCGCTGTAATTGCCTTGATGTTGTTTTCAGCATTAACGAATAACTCTGTTGATTGCGCGCGTGCGGCATCAAGAGTTGCGTCGTATTCGCTGTGGACATTTTCTGCTGCTTCTTTTAATTTTTGCGCATTATCAAGATCGCCTTCAATTTTTTCGCGCCGGGATTCTAGTGTGCCCGAAATTTCAGGTAAAACCTTACGTGAGAAAATTATATAGAGGCAGAGGAACGTTATAGCCAACCAAAAAATCTGGCTGGGGAAATATGTAGGATCCATTTGCGGCATACCAGCGGAGGCATGATGTGCCTCCTCGGTATGATCGACTTCGCTGTGTGTGGCGGCCTCGAGTGGGTTATGACCATCATCATAGGCTTCGCCTGTTTCAGGCACATGATCGGCATCGTGACCTGCACCTTCTTCAATCAAATTATCTATGGGCTCAATTTTGAGGCCTTGATAGCTGGTTGAGCTATCGGCGGCAAATGCACCACCTGCGGCGAAAACCGCTAGCGATGCAATGAACCATATTTTAAGGCTGTGCCTGATCATGTTGGGTATCACGCTTTATTTGAACAAAATAAGCAATGAAACACCAAGTGCGAAAATCGCGAGTGCTTCTGTCAAGGCGAAGAATAGAAGGTATTTACCACCGAGAATTTCGTCTGATTTAGGGTTGCGCGCGATCGCATCATTGTATGAGGCGAAGATTAAGCCCAGACCAATACCCACGCCCAATAGTGGGATTAGAGCAATGGCAGCACCAATTAATTTTGCAGCTTCGATATCCATTTTGTTAAACCTTTCTTTGATTTACAGTTTAGTGTTGAAGTTAAAATTTATGTTTCAAGTTTTGTTAATAACGCATGCATCCTACAGATTTAGTGATGAAGATCAACCGTATCTTTCAAATAAATACAGCTTAATATTGCGAAAATGTAAGCTTGGAGAACAGCAACCAGCAATTCAAGGCTATAGAGCAATACATTAAACAGCATAGGAACAAGGCCCGCGACAAAACCGATGCCGCCAAGGCCAAGCATCATCACGGAAAAGCCCGCAAAAACTTTGAGCATTAAGTGTCCAGCCATCATATTTGCGAATAAACGCATTGAAAGTGTGGCAGGGCGAATCAAGAATGAGAGGATTTCGATAGGAACAATGAGAAACTGCATCACGATTGGCACACCAGGCGGCACAAAAAGCGTTAGAAATTTGAGACCGTGGTTATAAAATCCGAATAATGTCACGATGAGAAACACCATAAAGGCCAACACTGCGGTTACGATAATGTGGCTGGTATAGGTGAATGAATAAGGGATTAAGCCCAGAACGTTGCCCATTAATACGATAATGAACAATGTGAAGATCATCGGGAAATATTGGCGGCCATGATTGCCGACATTATCCCTGACCATTCCTGCCACAAATTCGTACATCATTTCTGCTACGGCTTGTGTGCGGCTTGGGACGAGGGATTGTTTTTGAATGGCGAGCATTAAAAAAACTGATGACACAACGGCGCCAATAACCATCCACAATGATGAGTTTGTGAAGGATAAATCTATTCCTGAAACTTCGAAAGGAATGATGGGAGTAATTACAAATTGGTGAATAGGATCGGCCACGGCTACTCTTCTTCCTTATTAGTTGTATCTTCAGGCGCGTTTTTAGCGTCTTTTTGCGCTTTATGCAACTGTGAATATCCTACAGACATGCCTAAATTTTTTGATAAGCGGTAGAGCGAGAGAAATCCGGCGGCAGTTCCTAATAAAAACAACAAGATAAGGAAAAGCGGCGAGGTGTCGAGCCATTGATCTAAAAAGTAGCCCACTACTGCGGATATTAAAACGGAGCCTACAAACTCATAGCCTGCTTGCATGGAGGCTTTGTTCTCGTGGGTGCGCTTGATTCGGCGAAGCTCTTCTTCGGAAAGTTGGCGGCCAGCTTGGGCGGCTTGGATGCGTTTTTCGAGGGCGTTGAGTTTGTCGTCCATTTATGCGGCTTCCTCTAAGAAATCAAAACTTTGTTGTAAGTCAACGGAAACCAATTGTGATATGCCGCGCTCGGCCATTGTAACACCATAGAGGCGATCCATTCGGGCCATCGATAGTCGGTGGTGGGTGATAATTAGGAAGCGCGTTTCGCCGCGCTCGGCTATTTCATCGAGCAGGTCGCATACGCGGTCTACGTTGGCATCATCAAGCGGCGCGTCGATTTCATCCAAAACACATATTGGCGATGGATTGGTGAGGAACATCGCGAAGATGAGAGCAATGGAGGCCATCGTTTGTTCGCCGCCCGATAACAATGACAGTGATTGCAGGGTTTTGCCTGGTGGCTGCGCGAAAATTTCAAGGCCGGAATTAAGCGGGTCATCGGATTCGACGAGCGCTAAGTGCGCACTGCCACCTCCAAATAATTGTATGAATAGGCGCTGGAAATGGGCGTTTACATGTTCGAAGGCCGCAATTAAGCGTTCACGGGCTTCTTTGTTGATTTTTTGTATCCCTGCGCGTAGTTCTTCGATGGCTTGAACCAGGTCGTTGCGTTCATGGAGGAGGGTAGTGACTTCTTTTTCCAGCGTGGTGGCTTCTTCTTCGGCGCGGAGGTTGACGGCGCCGATTTGTTCGCGTTCGCGCAAAAGGGTATCCTTTTTGCCTTTGAGTGATTCGAGGTTGCCCCATAAATTGTCAAAGTCACTGTCCATATTTATGGCGGAATGTTCGCGAAGGTTTTCGGGTTTTACATCAAATTTTTCGGTGATGGATTGGTGTAATGTTTCTTGCTGTTCTTGCATCGCGCTGATGAGGGCTTGAGCGTGAGCGCGGGATTCGCGAGATTGACCGAGTGAGCGTTCAGCTTCCTTGAGCGCGCGACCAGTTTCGGTGACTTCGTTTTCAACAGTCGCGAGTTTTTCGGCGGCAGCGTTGCGATTTTTTTCAATTTGTGAGATCGCGGTTAGTAAACGCGCTTTATCGTTTTCGAAATCTTCAGGGCGTACGCTCATTGATTTTATTTTTTCTTGAAGCGTGGCGCTGCGCTCGGTGAGTTCTTTGATGCGTTCGCGTGATCGAATGGCACGGTTTTGTAAGTTTACACGTTCATCGCCAATGGCTTGCATTCTCGCTTGGCGGGAGTTGCGTTGCTGGATATACTGATCGTATGCGCGTATGGCCTCGGCATGACTTTGTCGTGCGTCTTGGAGGGTTGTGCGCAGTGTTTCAAGTTGTTGTTCTTTATCGGCGTGTGTGGCGGTATTTTGTGTGGCAAGTTCTTTTTGGTCGTTTTCGAGGGTGCTTAGAACATCATCTATATCACTTTGTGTTGTCTTAATCGTTTCATTTAAGCGATTGATTTCACTGGTGATGTGTGCTTTTTTATCGCGAATTTTTGCCCAAGCATTGCGGTTTTGGGTTAATTCTTGTTCGATATCACGCAATGCGCTTTGTGTGGTTTTCAGCGTTTGCCGCTTTTGTTCTTGTTTTTCAATGAGGGTATCTAGCGCTTTGCGGGCTTTTTCAGCGGCTTGTTCTGTTTTTGGGTATTCTTTTGAAAGCGCATTGAGTTTATTGCGTTGTTCAAGTTGTTGAGCGTGCCGATCGGGGGCGTC
>JBBKXA010000084.1:0-2751 GCA_037969235.1 Bdellovibrionales bacterium
GGTGATCAAGATCACTGCTGGTGACAAAGAGTTCTGGCTGGCTGATAAATGGTTTTTGCATGACCAAAGATACCAAATATTCTTGCCTTTGGGAATCTTCTAGTTATGCTGAGGTCTCTTACTATAATTTATTTATTAGGCATATGACCAAAAATATAAAATGCTGTCAACATAAAATATGAAAATAAATAATATTCGCTTGACTCCGCTTTTGGCATGTGATTAAAAGGAGATGTCTTTGAGAGATAACTCCATACAATTTCGGGAATTACATTTTGCGCCGCGCATGAACGGCTTTTATTTTAAAAATTCATGGTGGCAAACCCGAAGCCTTATGATCTTAGAGTCTGTATCAAAAAATACATCTTTTCCCCCTTATCAATCACATTAAGAAAAAATAATCATGAATTTACAGGATTTAAAAACCCGCTCTCCCGCCGAACTTCTCGCGTTTGCGGAAGAATTGGAAATTGAAAATTGCAATGCGATGCGTAAGCAGGACATGATGTTTGCAATATTAAAACAACTGGCGCAACAAGGGACACCAATCCGCGGCGCTGGTGTTCTTGAAGTGTTACAAGACGGGTTTGGTTTTTTGCGCTCCCCTGAAGAAAATTACCTTCCTGGTCCGGATGATATTTATGTATCGCCTTCGCAAATTCGCCGTTTTGGCCTGCGGACTGGTGACACGGTTGAGGGCGAAATTCGCGCACCGAAAGACAATGAGCGTTATTTTGCGTTGCTCAAAGTCGGGACGATTAACAATGAATTGCCAGAAAAATTGCGCCACCGCATTAATTTTGACAACCTCACGCCGCTTTATCCTGAGCGTAAAATTAAGCTTGAGCTTGATGATCCTACGCAAAAAGATAATGTGCAGCGCGTGATTGAGCTGACCTCGCCGATTGGTTTTGGACAACGTGCGTTGATCGTTGCGCCGCCGCGTACGGGTAAAACTGTGATGATGCAAGAGATTGCGAAATCGATTACAGCCAATCATCCAGAGGCTTACTTGATCGTTTTGTTGATTGATGAGCGCCCCGAAGAGGTGACCGATATGGCGCGTAGTGTGCGCGGTGAAGTTGTGTCATCAACATTTGATGAGCCAGCGAGCCGTCACGTACAGGTTGCGGAAATGGTGATGGAAAAGGCGAAGCGTTTGACGGAGCATAAACGCGATGTGATTATTTTGCTGGATTCTATTACGCGTTTGGCACGGGCCTATAATACGGTTGTGCCTTCATCGGGTAAAGTTTTGACAGGTGGTGTGGATGCGAATGCGCTCCAGCGCCCTAAGCGTTTCTTTGGTGCGGCGCGTAATATTGAACAAGGTGGATCGCTGACAATTATCGCGACCGCGCTGATTGACACCGGAAGCCGTATGGATGAGGTGATCTTTGAAGAGTTTAAAGGCACAGGTAACTCCGAAATTGTATTGGATCGTAAAATTTCCGATAAACGTGTCTTTCCTGCGATTGATATTCAAAAATCAGGAACACGTAAGGAAGAATTGCTGGTTGATAAAGACACATTACAAAAAATGTGGGTATTGCGCCGTATTCTTAATCCGATGGGTACAGTGGACGCGGTTGAATTCTTGCTCGGTAAGATGAAGCAGACCAAGAGCAATGATGAGTTTTTCAACTCGATGAATCAGTAAATTCTTTTAACTTAATATAAGTCAATGGCGATTTCGGGGTTTGTTTGCGGGCTATATGCGCCAATGAAAGCAACTTTAGCTTCAGCGGCGGTTAATGGCATGCTTGAGGCATCGAATGATTGTACTTTTATGGGGCGCCCGAGATTTTTATTAATGGCATGTCCGATTTCATCGACATCAATTAGAATGTCTCTTTCATGGTTGGCATTCAAACTATCACTTTTAACATGGCTTAAACCTTCAATTGTAATTGCAGCGTTAGCAAAGATTTTATCAGATAGCAGCGCGCATATTTTATCTGCAATATCTTCAGCAGTAATTGGCGATTGTGCAGTCATAAGCATGTCAAAACCTATTTGATCCTTCTGTATGCCCAGTTCTTTATAAATTTTATTGATGAGCGTTATGTCGATTTTTATGCCGTCGGGTTTTAATTGTTCAACGCGATCTGCCAGTGAGGCGCCTGTGCCGAAATCATCAATTATAACTTTCAAACCTGCTTTCTTTAAAAGCGCTATTGCGGAATTTGTAAATGCTGAGGTGAAATCATCTTCTACAATTTCCAAGCAAATATGTTTGGGTTCAACGTCATGGTCTTCAAGATAGCCCATTAGCCTATGAAGTCGTCCTTCAGTTTCTATAGTTGGCGCTGACAAGTTAATGTTGAGTAAGTTGTTTTTAATGGGAAATCCTAGTTTCTGTAACGTTTGAATAAAAGCACAGCCTTGCTTGAAGATATTGAAATCCAGCTCGGCTAAATGGCCATTTTCTCTTAAATCGTCAATGAAAGTTATAGGTGAATTCCCAAACTTGTCTCTTGCTAGTACCTCAAAGCCGCAGAATGTCTTCTTACCATTTTCGTATTTAACATTTATTTGGTACCTTCCTTGGCAAGATTGTGCAAAGTCAGCATCTTTTAAAATGCTGGTGACGGGCGTATTTTGCGCCGATGAAGCTAGAAACCGCTTTGTTAATATGTCTTCCGCAACACTCATAAAATACGCACTTTAATTATAAATTTTAAAATTATGATAACACTTAACATTATATAGAAATTTTGAAGATGTAAATAACTTTTTCTATAATTACTA
>JBBKXA010000085.1:0-30831 GCA_037969235.1 Bdellovibrionales bacterium
CGGTGAAATTTCAACAAAAATGCGACAAAAAAATCCATTAATAACAATGGCAGAGATTGACCGAGAAGTTGTGCAACAATATAAAAATAAAGGCACCCAGCATTCCCAAACCAGTCAACATACTTTAATGCAGATTCTGCAACTTTACCACATTCAAAAAGCTAGCCGCGATTCATCATTAAACGCTCCAAGTAATAAAGTTGATGGTGGCACTTTAATCGATACGATTGAGTCAAACACATTATCTCCAGAAGTGGCACTCCTCGCGAAAGATGAAGCAGTATCACAGGCGGCCATGCGTGAATTTGCAGAACACTTTTTAACATCCACCCAAAAAGGCCGCCATTGGCAAGCCATATCTGAAACGTTAATGCCCGATGAGGATGACGAAGAAGCCAAAACACGCGTTGAACTTGCCGCAGAATTCGACGTCAGCCAAGAATGCATTCGTCGACTCATCAAGTCAGGTTTAAAAAGCCTGCGCGCTGAAGCAGAACAACGTTTTCCAGATTATTCAACAGGCCTGCCAAGTATGAAAGAACGCAACGAAACTACACTTTTATGCTTAAAAGGTATGTCTGAGCACGAAATAGAAATCCTTCGTATGCGCTATATTAATGCCCACCACTATGGCGCATCCCCTCCCAGAAATAACACTGAGCAGGATTGGCAAATATTTAAAGACCGAATTTTAGACGAAACAAAAACAACACCCATGATGAAAAAATACAAACAAAGCGCCTTAACTATCAAACAAACCTGCGACTTCGTACTCGCCGCCGTGCACAAATTCATCCCCATGGTTGCCTTCGATTTGGAAAACGAAGCCCTCGAACAAGATGCACAATTCAAACATCAAATATAAAAAAGTGGGCGGTTTCTGTTGCGAGGCACCGTCGCAAAGCAAAAGCATAGCTTTTGTATGCGTCTAAAAAAAGGTCAAGCTTATGAAAGATGAAAATGGGTCGATTCTGTTGCGAGGCTCGACCCAGGCCCCACTTAGATTGCATTAGAACCTAAGAATCAGGTGTAACAAACCTAAATTGGCACTAAGCCGCTTTAGTTTCACCAGCAACATCACCGAAGTGATTGTCATTGGCTGCTACGAATGCATGATTGTCGTTTGCATTTATAACGATTTATCCGGTAACGGCGGAAAGCCGAGCATCGCCTGTCATCTTTACTACGCGTGTCGATCCTGTTTCAGCCCCATTTTTTTTAGCCCGAAAGCTGAAAATGGTGGAGCTGCCGGGTACTGCCCCCGGGTCCACGGACGTTTATTCCACAACTGCGTGTAACGCCATAGTTGAGTAAACCCAACACTTATAATTATATATCAATCTAGGAAAAAATCAATGTGTTTGTTTTTTACTTGTATCATTCCACCATAACTGAAGGAGCTTTTTCTGCTGCAAAAGCTCTTCATAGCGCTCCGCAGCCACAGGATCCGTCTGCACATAACGCCGCACATTCTTTGCACGTTCATACTCCAGCTCGTTATCAACAAGCGCTTGTAAATCATAGTCTGTATAAAAATAATCATCCATCGCATTGGCTCTAACGCACGACTTCCAATATTGTTCCATCTTAATTCAAGGAACTATTATCTTATATAACCGTTTGAATTATAGACAAACACTACTGAAAGGAAACCCCATGTTAAATCTTGCTGTAACATTTTTGGTGATCGCATTAATCGCCGCAGTCTTAGGATTCGGCGGGATCGCTGGTGCCTCCGTAGAAATGGCAAAAATTGTTTTTGTAATATTTCTCGTATTATTTTTAATAAGCGCCATTATGCACGCCCTCAAAGGCCGCCCCCCCGTTTAAAAACCATATACCCCCTTACAAAAACGACATGTCTACAAAACATGTCGTTTTTTTGTGGTCAAAAAGCAATGATTTCATTACGATGCCTAAATGCCAAAAGTCTTTATAAGAAACTATATTATCTTCACCCTGATTTTATTAACCAGCGTGGTCGCGCTTGGCTACATCCTCATTTCTGGGGAGCGCAATATCGACAAATCCGATAGCTGGATTTCCCACACCCACCAAGTCATTATTAAATCCGAACAGCTTAACACCATGATATCGCGGATGGTGTCTTCACAGCGTGGATTTTTGATATCATCCAACCGCCTTTTCATTGATGAATACGCCACGCGTAAAGACGCCGTCATCAACCATATCGCAAAACTGAAACAACTCACAAAAAACAACGCTTCACAACAAGTGCGTCTTGAGGAAATAGAGCGAAACTTTGTAAAACTGTCCGAAAGTTTGGAAAAAAAGACCGACCTGGACACCTTACTCGCATCCCCCATCGCATTGGATGACACTGAAATCATACGCGAATTGCGAAGCAATATTTTTCGCATCAATAGCGATTTCTTAGACGAAGAATACCAGATCCTTAATCAACGCATTAAACTCGTCAATAAAAAGAAAAACCAATATTTCCTAACCCTTCTAATCGGCGGAGCTGTTACCGCCATCATTTTAATGATTTTCAACGCGAATTTATTCCGCGTTCAGGGTAAACGAAGCGCCGCCGAAATCGCACTTAGTGAAAGAGAGGAAGTTTTCCGACTCGCCATTGAAGGCACACAAGATGGCGTTTATGACTGGAACATCAAAGAAAACAAAGTCTTTTATTCCGACCAGTTTGCAGAAATGCTCGGCTATAATATTTCCGAATTTGAAGGCACATTTAACGATTTTGAATCCAAAATGCATCCCGACGATAAAGAACAAGCATTAGAATATATTAATTTATTTATAAATGACCAGCTTTCCGAATACTCCAATACATTTCGCATGCAACATAAATCTGGCCGATGGGTATGGATTCGCTCACGCGCCAAGCTTGTGCGGGATAAAAAAGGCACACCTATACGTGCCGTTGGCGCACACACAGATATCAGCGCATCAAAAGAATACGAAATACGTCTGAAAGAAGCAAAATCCAACGCAGAAAATGCCAACCGCGCAAAAAGCGATTTCCTCGCGCATATGAGCCACGAAATCCGCACGCCCCTAACCACAATTAACGGCGTCGCAGAAATTCTAGCGCAAGATAATCATGGCTTAGACGCCAAAAAACAAAAACTCATCAGCGTGCTGGGATCAAGCGCATCGTCACTCAAAGACTTAATTTCCGACATTCTCGATTTTTCAAAAATAGAAAGCGGCGCGTTAGAACTCGAAGAGTATAATTTCAGCCTCTTTGAAACCTTTGAACATGTCATCAGCATCATGACCATGCGCGCCACAGAAAAAGGGCTGGATTTTATTTTCGACTATGACGAAGTTAAAAATATTCATTTATATGCAGACCCCGTTCGCTTAAGACAAATTTTATTTAATCTGATCGGTAATGCCATTAAATTTACGGAAAATGGACAAGTTAAAATCCAAGCATCGCAAATCGAAAAACACGGCATACCCATTTTAAAACTCTCTATTCAAGATACTGGAGTGGGCATCGACAAGAACCAATTTGAAACAGTCTTCGAACGTTTTAAACAAGCCGACGGATCAGTCTCGCGTAAATATGGCGGAACAGGCCTTGGGCTTCCCATTTCAAAGAAACTCGCAACCCTTATGGGTGGTGACATTCATGTCGAAAGCGAAAAAGGTGTCGGCTCAAAATTCTCGCTCACCATACCCATGCGCCTAGTCCAAGGCTCACAAAACGATCAAGACATTGATGATTCCCGCAAACACAAAATAAACGACAGATTAAAAGCAGCGATAGCCAACACTGATAAAATTTTACTTGTCGAAGATTACGAAGGCAACATAGTTGTCATTAGCTATATGTTAGAAGAACTGGAATGTGATTTTGACATCGCCAAAAATGGCCTCGAAGCAGTCAATTTGTGGAAAGATAATCACTACGACATTATTTTAATGGATGTGCAAATGCCTGTCATGGACGGCTTCACCGCCACAGCCACCATTCGAAGATTAGAAGAAGAAGGAAACATCGGACACACACCGATTATCGGCATGACCGCCCATGCGTTGGTGGGCGATAAAGATAAATGCATCTCCTCAGGCATGGATGCCTACCTCCCCAAACCCATCGTCGAAATGGATTTGAAAACCACAATTCTCAAACTCATAAGAAAAAGCGCCGCCGCTTAAGGCATTAAAAAAGCCCGGCTAGGGGAAAGCCGGGCTTTTCTGTTGCATGCGTAACAAGGGGGAGATACTACGCAGCGAGTTTCATAGGTGCTTTATAATCATTGGCGCTTTTGGACATTTTAAATGTCTCACGCGCGGTTTTGGTGTCCATCTGCATTTGCAACTGCTCTCTGGCACGTGACAAACGCGATCTTACTGTACCTACAGGAATATCCAGACTTTCCGCTACATCTTGATATTGCATGCCTTGTACACACACCATGACCAACACTTCGCGATGCTCATCTGATAATAAATCCATGCTCTCGCTTACTTTCAACAATTCCATTTGTACATCTTGTGATGCTTCAACTGATTGTTTTTCCAAGTAGCTTTCTGGATCATATTGCGTCTCAAACTTCACCTTACGGCGATATGCGGACACAAATAAATTATACATCATTTTAGATGTCCATTTAAAAAGATCAGAATCTTCTTGAAAAAGATGTTTCTTCTCCATCGCACGTAATACAGTGCTTTGCAAAAGATCCTCCGCATCCGCTTTGTTACGTGTTAAACGCATAGCGAATTTTTCCAATCTAGGCATTGTTTCTGTAAGTTCGTGGTTATTAAACATTTCGTTTTCTCCATTTATTTGTTAGCGAGTTACCTCACTGATGAATCCAAGATTATCGTGTTCATGTAACGCCAGTTTTTCGAAATTGTTATATTTGTGAAATAATTTGTATCTATCGTGTAACAAAGTGTGTAAAACAAAGAATAATAAGGGGATAGAGCCTATGAATAAAGGTGTAATTTTATCAATTGACGATGATGCGGGGCTTCAAACCGTACTAAAACACTATCTCGAAGGTGAAAACTATCGTGTTATCACGGCCAATAATGGCGCAGAAGCTATCGAACAGATCTCCACCAACACCGCAACCATGATTCTTCTCGATCTCGTACTACCCGATACCGACGGCGTCAGCCTGATCCCACAGATTCGCGCAAAAACAAAAGCGCCCATATTAGTGCTCAGCGGCAAAAGCGATACCACAGAAAAAATCATATGCCTGGAAATGGGCGCGGATGATTACATGACCAAACCTTTTGAGATGCGCGAACTCGCTACACGCCTGAAAGTCATATTACGACGCTTAAATGGCATAAATGATTCGGCTAACGATTTAACGCAAAATTCGAACGACATTAAAGAAGACACAAAATTCGGAGATTTCACTCTAAACCATAATCAAGTGCAACTATTCGACAAAAACAACCAATCACTCGAAATCACATCAGGCGAATTTGAATTACTCGAAGCTTTAGTCAAAGCCCCCAACCGCGCCCTAAGCCGTGAACAATTATTCGAACTCACCCGCGATGGGGAATATGATGTTTATGACCGCGCGATTGATATCCAAATCGGCCGTATCCGCAAAAAGCTGGGTGACGAGGGCACAAACATAATCCGAACCGTGCGCGGGATTGGCTATATGTTTTGCCCACCAACAGAATCTTCGTAAAAATAATCACATTATAATCAGGAACTTTTTAAACGTTCATATGTTGGCGATTATACCAACACAAAAACATGTAACACAAAAGGAGTTATCAAAATGGCTGGTAATAAAAAAACAGTAACTAAAACCGTAGAAGCGGCAAAATCAAAATACCCTGAAGTTAAGGATATCCAAAACAACATCAAAGAAATTGGCGGAAAAACTGCTGAGTTGGCGCAACACGTTAAACAAGACGGCGTACACCAAGTCGAAGAAATTTCAGCCCGTGTCGGCGAAAAAGCAGAAAACTTGAAAGCTGCTGGCCAAAGAGAACTTGAAAAAGTTGAATTGAAAGTCAGAGCAAATCCTATGCAAAGCGTTGCTATTGCATTTGCCGGTGGCTTACTAGCAAGCTTGTTCTTACGCGGACGGAGATAACAAGTCGTGAATATTCAAATGCTTTTACCGTTAGTCGAACAAGCTGTTATTAATGGCGTGATTAGCCACAAAGCACCATTCATGAAAAAAAACAAACTCGGACTTTGCTTGGTGGCTTTGTCCGGGTTTTTCTTGCTGGCGGCTTTAGGGTTTGGCATTTCCACGACACATATGTGGCTTTTAACAGTCACAACCCCTTTAGAAGCCACAGCGATTACCGCCGCTGGCCTCTTAACCACAGGATTACTGATTATGCTAGCCGGGTTTTTCTTACTTAAGAAAAAGCCCGTAAGCACACAAAATAATGATCCGCTTGAATGGCTTGAAAGTTTCAAAGATATGTTGAGTGATGATATTCATGAATCCATATCAGAAAACCCTAAAACCGCCGTAACACTGGCTGCCATAGCTGGGTTTATCGCCGCAAATTATACGCGATAAATATTCATGCTTTAATGGAACTTATTATATTATAAACCGTATGATGTTTATTACTTACCCTTAACCCTAAAAAATGAGAAAAAACAATGAAAACAATACTTACCCTAGGATTTATCGCTCTCGGAGCAGTTTCCCTTTCCGCATGCAATACGATTAACGGCGCTGGCCATGACATTGAACACGCTGGCGAAGCCGTACAGGACGCCGCAAACTAATAAGAGGCTATTGTGAGTACCAAAGGACTATTAGCAATTATCGTTATTATATTATTAGGCGTCTTAGCCGTATTGGTGATTGATGTTTCCGAAGTATCCTCGGCTGTAAATCTACCCCACAGTTTCGGCGATACATCTGACTACCCCCCTAATACTGCGAGTAAAAACTAATCTCTGATAACTTTATTTCTTACAAGACAAAAAAACCCGTTTATTAAAGCGGGTTTTTTTAATACACTAAGAAAACATCAATAACATATTCAAGGAATTAGATATGGACTGGGTAACGCAAAAGCAATGCACGGATATCGGCGACTATGAATTAATCGTCGAAAAACAAAAACAAGATTGGGAATGCGATCAAAAACGTGAATCGTGGATGTGGAAAGTTGTTTATCATGGTTCCGTAGTCTCCAGCGGTAGCGTCAATGACATCGAAGAAGCAAAGCTCAAAGCAGAAGCGAATGTCCCTTCAAACGCAGACAAAACCTGCGGCGATTGCGCAGATAAAGACAGCTAATCCCTACAAGTAAGGAACTTCTCCGGCTCTAGCGCGTTAGCAAGGCAGAACCAACAAAGGAGAATAAAATGACTTTTTCAAAAACATTAATGTTAAGCGCTGCCGCCCTCATAACTATGGCGGCAACACCTACATTTGCACAAACACACACCGAAGTTGAAATCAAAGCCGAAGCGCCAATTTCAACAGTAACAACGGAAACGCTCGTTACACAAAAAGAAATCCCCAACACACGTAAAACAAATTTCAGCGCGTTTGATCTGAACATGGACGGCGTATTATCAATGAAAGAAGTCGGGACAAAATTGTTCTACGTCTTTGATACTGATGGGAACGAAGTAATCGACAATATCGAATTTAAACACCGCCAAATCATGACCATCATCCCTATGGAAGAAAATACATATACCTATATGGATTGGAACAGTGACGGGGCAACCGATCAAGCCACCTATACATATGACACATTCTTCCAAACATCTGGCTTAGCGCGTTTTGATAAAAACATGGATGGTTTATCCGCCCAAGAATTTATCGGCGCGAGTATGCTTGAGATGGATGATGACAAAAGCGGCATGATCGAAATTGGCGAATGGAAAGAAGCCTACGAAGGCCTTAAAAGCAACAAAGCTTCAGAACAAGAACGCTATCAGGATTAATAGCGCTCCCTATTGTAATCCCCTCTCCCCACGATGGGGGGAGGGTTAGCGGGAAAGGATTAACTCAAAATGACTAAGCCACCTTTTTATCATTCTTTGCCTTATCCACCTTCAATAATTTTTGACGACGCAACAGCGCCTCAGGATCCGCATCACGCCCACGGAAATTCTTATACAAAACCGCTGGCGGCTGCGAACCACCGCGCGATAAAATCTCATCTCTATACGCTTTAGCCGTTTTCTGATCGTACAATCCGCGCTCTAAAAACAGCTCAAACGTATCCGCATCCAAAACTTCCGCCCATTTATAACTGTAATATCCCGAAGAATATCCCCCCGCAAAAATATGCGAAAATGAACAAGACGCTGGTCCGCCAAAGCGTGGAAATAACGACGTGTCTTTCGTCGCCGCATCCTCAAACACCGCCACATCATCCACATCATCAGGGTTAGCCGTATGCCATTTCATATCGAGCGTCCCCAATCCAATCTGACGCAAGCCGCCCCAACCAACCATAAAATTCATCGCCGCGCGCAATTTATTAATCAACGCTTCGGGAATCGCCTCCCCCGTCTCATAGTGCCGCGCAAACATATCCAATGTTTCTTTCTCGTAACACCAGTTTTCCTGAACCTGTGATGGCAATTCCACAAAATCCCACAACACCGACGTCCCCGATACTGACGGATATGTCACATCCGATAACAACCCATGAATCGCGTGTCCCATCTCGTGAAATAACGTGGTCACCTCACCATGCGTAATCAACGATGGCTTATCCTTTGTCGGCTTAGTAAAATTACAAACAATCGCCGTCACTGGGCGCATAATTTTACCGTTAAACAATCCTTGCTCCCGATAAGACGTCATCCACGCGCCTTGTTTCTTTCCCGTACGCGGATGGAAATCCGCAAACAACGTGCCAATAAAATCACCGCTACCCTTATCAGAAAGCTCAAAAACCTTTACATCTTCATGCCATTTTTGATACCCACTAGCAGGCTTAAATTCGATATTAAACAATTTGGAAAAATGCGCAAAACACCCATCCAGTGTTTTGTCCAATTGAAAATAAGGACGCAAATCTTCGGATGAAAAATCAAACAGACTTTGCTTAAGCTTCTCGCTGTAATAGCCGAAATCCCACGGCATCAATTCCCCATCAAACCCTTGCGCCTTTGCAAAATCTTGCAATTCTTTCAAATCGTTTTGCGCCGCAGGCTTGTACGCCGCTTTCAACTTCTCTAAAAACGCCAGCACCGTCGCAGGCTTTTCCGCCATCCGGCGTTCCAACACATAATCCGCATGCGTTTTATACCCTAGCAATTTCGCCCGCTGATCTCGAAGCGTAATGATAGTTTTGATATTCGCACAATTATCAAACTCATCGCCATATGCCCGCGATCCAAACGCTCGCCACATTTGCTCCCGCAAAACGCGATCATCCGCATATTGCACAAATGGAATATAACTAGGATAATCGAGCGTAAACCGCCATTGCCCTTCCATCCCCTTTTCTGCCGCACTAAACGCCGCCGCTTCAACCGCACTATCGGGCAAACCCGACAAATCATCCTTATTTTCAATCACTAACTCAAACGCTTCTGCCGATTTATTGGCATTGTTCATAAACGCTGGTCCCAAAGTGGAAAGCTTTTCATTAATCTCACGTAGACGCTTTTTATCCGCCTCATTCAAAAGCGCCCCACCGCGCACAAAACTTTTGTAAGCATTATCCAAAACCGTCGCTTGCTCATCGCTAAGTTCAAGCGTATCCCGTACATCATAAACAGCCTTCACCCGCGCAAATATTTTCTCATCCAAAATTATATCACTGGAAAAATTCGACGTAATAGGTCCGATCTCCTCGGTCAATGCATGCAAATCATCACCGCCCATGCATGAAAGCTGGTTATAAAAAATGCTGCTTGCCTGCCCCAACATCTCACCCGCTTGCTCCATCGCCTCAATGGTATTTTCAAAACTCGGAGCCTGCGCATTATTCTTAATCGCCTCATAATCCGCGCGCGCCATTTCAATCGCTTCCTTAATCGCGGGCAAATAATGCGCGGTTTTAATATCTTCAAACGCTGGCGCATGATTAGGAAGGCTGGATAGTGTCAAAAGCGGATTGCTTGGCATGGGTATATCTTTCCGTTAAGGTTGTTTCTCCTTTAATATGGTGCAAAATGAACGACGTTCCAAGGTCTAAACAATTTGATGATGTATATTTCTCCGCCCAAGACGGCTTAGCGGAAACTCAACATGTGTTTTTAAATGGCAATAATTTGCCCGACCGCTTTAAAAATCACCAACATTTCACCATCTGCGAAACTGGCTTCGGCACGGGGTTAAATTTTCTCGCGGCATGGCAATTATTCGATCAAACCCGCACGTCAGATCAAGCGATGGAATTCATCTCCTTCGAAAAATACCCGCTAACCGCCGATGAAATCGAAAGCGCCTTAGAGCGTTGGGAAACGCTTAAACATTATACAGCTAAGCTCTGCAAAATATACAATACGAACCAAAGCGTTTTTAAATTTAACGAATATACAACACTTCGTATATATTTCGGTGATATAAATGACACTCTCCCCACGCTCAACACTCCGATTGATGCATGGTTTCTCGATGGCTTCAAACCCTCAACCAATCCAGAAATGTGGAGCGAAACACTATTCCAAAATATGGCACGCCTCAGCAAACCAAAAACCACCTTCGCAACATTCACCAGCGCAGGAGCCGTGCGCCGCGCCCTCCAATCACACGGCTACACCGTACAAAAAATCCCTGGCTATGGTCGAAAGCGTGAAATGACCATCGGCGAATTTAACCCCGAACCCGCGCGCACAAAACAATGAGCAAAAACAAAATCGCCATCATCGGCGCAGGAATGGCCGGCGCTTCTTTGGCCTACCTCCTCAAACGCGAAGGCATGACCGTCACACTCTACGAAGCCGCTCCTCACCCTGCGTCAGGCGCGTCAGGCAACGCGCTAGGGTTATATAACCCGCGAATCTGCGCCCATGCAGGCATAGATAGCACATTTTACACCGCCGCGTTTCATGAAGCGCTAGAAATATTCCCGCAACTCCAAAAAAACCACGATGTCGCTTTCAATCCCTGCGGCATCCTCCACCTCATCCACGATGACAAAAAAGAAAAACGCTACAACAAAGCCGTTACAAACTGGGCATGGCCAAATGATACCATGCGCATCGTCACCGCAACCGAAGCCAGTACAATCGCAGGCATAGATATCCAATATGAAGCCCTCCATCTCCCCCAAGCCGGCAGCATATCCCCACAAAAACTTTGCGCCGCCTACCTCGATAATATAGATGTGCATTACAACACCGAAATCACCGATCTAAACATCATAGATGCCGATATCATCGTACTCGCCAACGCCACCAACGCCGCAAAATTTGCAAAAGACATCCCCATCAAAGCCGTTCGCGGCCAAACCACACAAATAAAATCCACCCCACAATCAAAAGCACTAAAATGCGCCCTCAGCTATAGCGGCTACATCGCTCCCGCATCAAATGGCACCCACGAAATCGGCTCAACCTTTCAACGCAAATTCGATGCCATAACGCCAACCAATAAAGACGACAAGGAAAACTTACAAAATCTCAAAACCCATCTACCATCTCTCCTGCCGCAAAACGCAGAATTCGAAATCAGCAATCACCGCGCATCCCTTCGCGCAACCGTTCAAGATTACCTCCCCGCAATCGGCCATTACGGCGATAATATCTACATCACAACCGCCCACGGCTCCCACGGAATCCTGAGCACATTAGCCGCCGCAAGCATTTTGCGCGATCAAATATTAAATCGCTCGCCTTCCATACCTGAAAACATATTGAAGGCTCTTTCACCACATCGCTTTTTCTGATAAATCTGCTTTATCATGCTCGAATTAAATTTAGAGATCGCGCTCACCGCGCTCATCGCCTTTATCGCCGTAGCCATTATGATTCCGCTATGTCGAAAAATTGCGCGCAAAATCGGCCTAACCGATGCACCCGACATCAAAAGCGGTGGCCGCAAAGACCATATCGGCCACATCCCCCTAATCGGTGGCTTAGTTATTATACCGATATTTATAATCGCCTCTCTCATATATAACCAATCCCTCACCTATAACTGGCCACTTCACACCGCTCTCATAATCCTCCTCGCCGTAGGCGCGGCCGATGATAAGGGCGATCTTCATTTTTGGATCAAATTCGGCCTCCAATTTGTCGCCGCGATCCTCATCGTCATTCCCGGCGGCGCACAACTTCACAGCCTCGGCAACCTGTTTGGCTTGGGCGAATTAAACCTCGGCATCATCGCCCTGCCTTTTTCGGTAATCGCGGTCGTGCTGCTAATCAATGCCATCAACCTCATGGATGGCTTGGACGGTTTAGCAGGCGGCACAAGCTTCATCATACTCGGCTGGCTGCTAACGGCTGGTATAATGGGCACAAACACAGCCTTCGCGCCCTCTATCACAATACTCATGGCGACGCTCCTCGGCTTTTTAATCTACAATATGCGCAACCCGTGGCGGCGCAAGGCCAGCGTCTTTCTCGGCGATGCAGGCAGCATGTGTTTAGGGCTGCTCATCGGCTGGTACGCAATTCACCTCTCCAGCGCCCCAAGCCATGCCATCGAGCCCATGGTCGTCGCATGGATACTCGCCATCCCCATCTGGGATGAATGCGCCCAATTCTACCGCCGTGTCTGCGAAGGTCGCCACCCATTTTCCGCCGATCGCGGCCATTTCCATCATCATTTCATCGAAGTCGGACACACACCCGCCCGCGCCGTCACCATTATTTTATGCGTCGTTTTCCTCTGCGGCGATCTTGGTGTAATCGGTCATAAGCTCGGTGTGCCACTTCCGATTTTGACTTTCCTCTGGATTGGTGGCATTCTCGCACATATGGCAATTTCAAAAAATACTGAGCGCTATAAAACACTGATTGGAAAATTTAATATATAGGCCACTAAATGAACCATTTTAAACAACAACGCGAAGAGGCCGATAAAACGAAATTCTATCTTCACTTCCCTCCTGAAGCATCTAATGAAGTTATGACACTCCTGCGAAATCGCGTAGAAGTTTTAGAAATAAATAAGATAGGTGATAAGGTAGAATACATTTGCCTCCCCACATCAAAGCCGCTTCAACCACTCGCACAGACATTTATTGATCAATTCAATGCCATTCAAGGCATGAAAGTTTTGGACTTTGAGGGCAAGGAACTTGCAAGCGTAAAATCACCCAAACCAAAACAAGAAGAAATTGTCTTAAGAAAAGATTTCCTCTTCGCCGTATTAGATGAGGCTGATAAAGATGAGCATAAGAAAAAGCAACGAAACGTTAATCGCACCCTAAAAAATATTTATGGCCTAAAATTCAATCAAGAAAGCGAACACCTGCAATCAGGCGGTGAAAATAATATTAGATATACTGAATATGGTTTTTCACTACTGGATGACGAAATGTTGGAAACAAATATAGAGCAGCTAGAACAATTTGGCCTATTAATTCAAGACCAATAACTTTTTAAAAATTTTAAGAGAAACGAGTCGAAAGTGATGATTTTCGAAAACCGAAGCGGGCGTATATTTAAGTACATGAGCACCGGAAGCGCAGATAACCATTACTTGCAGACCATTTATCGACAAATTTAAGCCACCAACTGAATAATCCCCACAGCCGCCGCCTTAATCAAACCCAGCGATGTCTGATGTATAGCCATCCCCGCAATTGCGATAAAGCACGCTAGCTCTAATGGTATGCGCAACACATATGTCGCCATAAATGCGGTATACGCATAAGAATATAGCGTAACAAACACCATCAACGGATAAACCTCGCTCCACTCATACGCACCTGTCATATAAGCACACAATAAGGGCACCATAACCACCGCCGCAGGAATACATAACCAGTTATTAGCCGTTGCAAAACGATAAAACGCATCCAGCTTATCCATCGTCTTCGCCATGCCGTAAACCAACGCCAGAAAAGCCGCGAGATAAACGAACAGCCGCAAAGAATAAACAAGCGCCAATATCTGCATGGAAGTCGCACTTAATGCCCCATCGGGATGCGCAAAAAACACCACCATTAGCGTTAATGGCAATAAAATAATCGGAATGGCAAAAGATTTGATCATGCTATCACGCCCCGCGCTAAAGCGCTTTTCCCCGCCTCGCATAAAAATTGCTGTTTCCAAACAAGCGAGTAAGTTTTGGCGAATTTCATGAGTATTGATCATATGCACACCTTTATTTTCTGGTTATAAGGAACTGATTCTCAGCTCTTCTTTTATCTCTTGCCCCTATTTTACGCGCATAACTGTTAATATTTGCTTAACGACCGTTTAAAACCGTTATCAGCCGCGTTATAATAAAAATATGAAACACGTAATATTGCTGATATTTGTTGGAATTCTGGCCGCTTGCTCGGCCTCTCCTGATAACGGCAACATTCAAATTCGCCCAAAAACATCCAGCTACAACGGTCTAGATAGCGGCCATAAAACCGTAAGCAAGTCCGAAAGCGAAATGTCGCCATTGGAAATGCACATGGCGGCGCGTAATAAGGTCAATCCGAACTATGATCCCGAATCGCAAAAACAAACCGAAATCAAACTCGCCAAAATGGAAGATGATTTAAACACCGTACAATCACAATTTAAAGGCATCAAAGACACTCTGCCGCGCGAAACAATAACGACCACTCAAATCATCACCAACGCGCCAGCACAAAACGATGCAAATCCCAGCGTCAATGCCGCCATAAAAAACGTTCGCACCGGCGAGCGTGAAAACGCCACGCGTGTTGTATTCGACATGGACGCGGACTCGCCATACTCCTATTCTATTGATAACGATCAAAATGTGTTGCTTGTCACTTTCGCGCAATCGCACTTTGATACCGCCGAACACGGCATCCTTCGGGGAAAAATGGTCGAAGGCTACGCCGCAAAACACACCGATGATGGCGCGATGCTCATCGCTATCAAGCTCCCACGCCCAGCCAGCATCACCCAAGCGAGCGCCCTGGGACAAAATGAAGCTGGCCTCCACCGCGTATTCTTTGATATAGCGCCACTTTAGGCATTAATAATTAAACCTACATATTTTTTCGAAGGGTTTTGTACCTCCTCACGTATATATTCTTATAAACAACATGAAAGGAACTAAACATGAAAAAACTACTCACATTATCTGCTGTTGCATTGGCACTATCTTTTACCCCTGCCCTTGCTGGAGAACGCACAGACGTCGACCACAAAGGCGGTATGTTTGAAAAACATGACACCAACGGCGATGGCGTTATTTCCAAAGATGAATTCCTAAAGCAAGCTGAAGAGCGCTTTGGCAAGATGGACGCAAACGGCGACGGCAACGTCACAGCCGAAGAAGGCAAAGCAGCAAAAGAAGCGATGCACTCAAAACGTGAAGAACACCGCGAAAAGCGCAAAGAAATGCGTCAGAAAAAACAAGATGCAGCTCCAGCAACTGCTGAATAAACACTTGCAATCATGCGCAGTAACACCAATATTGCCGTTATGGCGCATGAAGACAACATAAGTGACGAAAGCCTGATGGAGCGCGTGAATAACGGTGACCATCAGGCTTTTGCAAACATCGTGGAACGCCACTCCTCTTTGTTCTTTGCCGCGGCTTATCGGATGTGTCATAACAACGAAGAAGCCGAAGACATCGTACAAGACGCGTTTTTAAAACTTTGGAAAAAACCGCAAAGCTTTGACGCTACAAAAGGAGCGAAATTCACAACATGGTTTTACCGCGTAGTGACAAATATGGCAATTGACCATCTGCGCCGTAAAAAAAATAACAATGGCGGAGACGCGCTAGATTTAATAGTCGATCACATGCCGCTTGCCGATAAACAGCTCGAAGAAAAACGGGAGCAACAATATCTGGAAGCCGCAATCGCCGCACTGCCTGAACGCCAAAAAGCCGCTCTGAACTTGTGCGTTTACGAAGAAGTCAGTAACAAAGAAGCGGCAGACATATTAGGAATTAATTTAAAGGCGCTTGAATCCTTACTAATGAGAGCCAAAACGAAAATAAAGAATGATTTAAAAAATGCCCGACAAATTTGATAATTTTGAAAAACTAGATGCACTTTTGCAAAAACGCAAGCCTCATGAAGCGCCGCAATATCTTTCGGCGCGCATCATTGCCGCCGCTGCGCGTACACCACAAGACGGAATTGCCCCCCACCCGAAAAGACCAAATTCAAATGCTGGCTTTTGGAGCATCTTTGCCAAACCCGCTTTCGCATTCGCCGTCATAGCACTCTTTATCGTCAGCGCTACATTCGGTGCAGAAATCGATATCGACCCCATCATCACCAATGTCACCGCCATTGTTGGCGTAGATGATTTGGCCACCATCATTAGTATTGAAGACAATTTCACCGTAGGAGATTGGGTATAATGTCGCGCACCATAAAAACATTTTTCATGCTCTCAATGTTGCTAAATATTGCGCTCATCGGCTTAATCGGCGGGCATATCTATAAACGTTGGAACAAATATCACGCCCCTGCACAATCGACACTGGAACAATTCTCACCAGAAACGCGTAATCTTGTTGGCCGCACACTGCAAAACTCTTTCAAAGATATGCAGCCCTTGGGTGATGAAATGCGAAAAAAACGCGCAAGCCTACTCGAAATTCTTACCGCTGATGAGTTTGATGAAGCCGCATTTGACAAAGTCACACAAGAACTGGATGATATTCGCGTTCAAATGAAAGATTTAAAAATCGAAACCACCAAGGAACTCGCGAAAACCCTCCCCCCCGAAGAACGCAAAGCTTTTGCCAAGCGCATGGCCAAAATGGTTGGCGGCGGCTTCAAACAACATGTTAACCGTGAACGCAACATCGAAAAAATGGGACGTCACGATAAATTCGATATGCACCCCAGACGCAAACCTATCGAAGAAGAATAGGCCTATCACCGCGTTGCCACGGCTCATGCTTAACCATGCTTCTGATGAATAAGTCACTATGCAAGTTATTCTCCAGCCAACGATTAAGCGCCTTAAACCTCAACGATACGAATCGATCCGTATCTGTATTTCTAAACTGCCGCACAAACGGAAAAATCGCATAATCTGCCAGCGTGCCATATTCCTCCACCAAGAAACCAGATTTGGCGATACGCCCGTTCCATTGAGATAAAATCTGAGCGCCGCGTTCAAACATATAGCGGCAATCTTCTCCCTCATATCGATTTGGATATTTATACCGATCCAGCGCGTATTTAAAATCCGTATCATTTTGCTTAATCAAAGCATTGGTTTGCTCAGCATCCCCTAACAACCACTCATCAGGATCCTGCCGACCCAACGCCCAAATCATAATATCCAAACTTTCATCAATCACATGACCATCCGCCAAAACCAAAACAGGCACCGTCCCTTTTGCCGAAGCATCCAGCATAGCTTGCGGCTTATCGCGCAGCATAATTTCCCGCAACTCCACCTGCACCCCCGAAACCAACAAAGCCATTCGCGCTCGCATCGCATACGGGCACCGGCAAAAAGAATAGAGAATGGGATTTGACATTTTAAATTATACGCTTTTAAATATCTAAGAAATCATCGTAAATATCTCTAAATTGAGGCAAGTCAGAAATTTTGCGCTTAGCATTCTCAAGATCAACTGGCGTGAACTCCAACAACCAAGGTGTGAACACCGTAACATTTCCGGGTGACACATCCGCAATTAACGCCATTTGCTCCCAAATTGTAAACACTTTTTCATCCGCACTCGCTTCGCGAAAACGCTGCCGCAGTAGCACAAGCATAGCGCTTTCTTCATAAACCAAATCAACCGCCTCACAAACATCGTCACCGAAATCAGGGCTCTCAATGTCAGTAATAAATGCATCAATCCAGCCACGCAGCTCATCAGGACACTGATCAGCTTCATCGAAAGCACGAGCAAATGCTTGCAAAACAATATCTGTGCTAGTTTCGTAACAAAGATCATAATCGCGCATCACATCGTCAATATATCGCCCTATATGCGCTTCTTGCTCGGCAATAATTTTTCTATATCCAGCATAGTAAGCTTGATGCTTTATCACATCTTGAAATGCGCCTTGCAGAACATCAGCAAAATCCTGAGTTTTTGTATAATCCATATTCCCTGCCTGTATATTATTTTTTTCTTTTATCATGGAAAAAAACAGCCAAAAAGTAAAGGGAAATCACGCAGGCGCTAGACCCAATTCATACATCCATTTTATCGGGCTAGAAAATATCGGCAACTGAGCGCATTTTTCCAACCCCGATTGCAAATGCTCATGACCTGAATCACACGCCTCAGCCTTAAGCCTATTAATTTCCGTTGGCGCAATGTGCAATTCAATCGCGCTCATTTCCTCCGGCTCAAAAGTCAGCCCCTTAGAGCTATTAGCCACCGCCGCAAAGCTCATATAAAATTGTTCAACCATGTCCTCATATCGGGAAATCACAAAGCGTCGATGCGCCAAAACTTTCTGCTGTGTCTCTGAGCGCGCTTCTCCATTACCAAAATTTATATTATAAGCACGATCAATCGCCTTTGTAATAAAGTCCTGCACAATATAGACTTGGTCATTCCAATCGAATGCTGTTTCCAAAGCCAAAATTCGAGCATCATCATAAAGCGCTTCAGCAGACGACTTCCCTTCGAGCAACCCTTCACAAAGAGAAATATACCCGTGACGATTCTTATGTAACTCCGCCTTAACCGCCACATAATTCATCCACGCCACATCAGATTCCGTATACACATTAAAGTGTGCCACCAAATCAGAAATCTTGGGAAATTGCGACGAAGGCGTTAAATCACACGCATGCGCAGGCTCTTGTTGATATCGCTCATCTCTCATATTTCTATAAATAAATAAAAACCACGCAAAACGCAAGAATATTATGAATATTTTTCAGCGTAGAATTTTTGACGGTCCCGCAACGCTTTCTCACGATCGGGCGTCAAAGAATTAATACAATGGTGACAAGAAATGCCATGTTCAAATTCCGAACGCTCGATATCCGCCGCGCTCAAGGGCTCTCGGCACGCATGGCACACTTTCCAATCGCCTTCCTGCAAACCATGCCCCACGGACACACGTTGATCAAAAACAAAACAATCACCCTGCCATTTGCTTTCATCACTCGACACCGTTTCCAGATATTTCAAAATCCCGCCTTTAAGGTGATAAACATTTTCAAACCCATGCGCCAGCATATATGAACTGGCTTTTTCACACCGAATACCGCCCGTGCAATACATCGCCACTTTTTTATGCTTGGCCGGATCAAGGTTTTTCTCCACCCAATCGGGAAATTCAGTAAATACTTTCGTTTGCGGATCAAGGGCATTTTCAAAAATACCGACCTTCGTCTCGTAATTATTGCGCGTATCAATCACAATCGTATCAGGATCGTTAATCAATGCGTTCCAATCCTGCGGCTCAACATATTGCCCCACCAACTTATTTGGGTCTGCCTCCGGACGGCGCAGCGTAATCGTTTCTTTTTTCAACCGCACCTTAAACCGATTAAACGGTTGTTCCTGTGCCTCAGAGAACTTCAACTCCCCCGAACGCACAAATAGCGCCGCATCCAAAAATTCAATCACCGCATCCAATTCACCATCAAGCGCAGCAATGGTGCCATTCACCCCTTCAGGCGCAAGCAACAACGTCCCGCACATACTCGGCGCATGAACATTCGTAAACGCGTAGATATCATCGCGTAATCCCTTCGAATCCGCGATAGGCGTAAAATTATACAATGCCGCAACCTTATAGCTCATGTCAGCGTTTATAAGACAAACATCGCATTTTTGCAATTATTTTTGCACGTTTAGTCACGTTCATTGTTGCGCGCGCGCAATCTTATCGCCAAGCATTTTGTAATCACGCCCCCGCGCATCGCCTTTGCGCCAACATAAGCCGATCTGGCGCGTCGGCAAGCGCTTGCCCTTAAACGGCAATAACCGTACACCTGGCGCCAGGGTTCCCCCCCCACACGCCATTTTCGGCAACAACGTAATGCCAAAACCATGACGCACCATTTGCACCAAAGTCGGCAAACTGGTAGCACTAAAAATTTTGCGTTGCCGTGGGAGTTGCAAATCACACGCCGCCAAAGCATGATCACGCAAACAATGCCCATCTTCGAGCAACAGCAATGTTTCAGGTTTCAAATCGCTGACATCAACCGTTTTAGAAAAATTTTTATTTCCCGAAGCCACCGCCGCATAAAACGGCTCCTCAAACAAAATCATCTGCTCCATATCGGGCGTATCGTAAGGGAATGCAATTAACGCCACATCAATAATATGGCGTTGTAAATTACCCAATAAACGATCCGTTAAATCTTCAAATAACTGTAGCTCAAGACGGGGAAAAGCATTATCAAATGACGGCAACATATGCGGCAACAAATAAGGCGCAATCGTCGGTATAACACCAAAACGAAGCGGACCGCTCAACGGCTCCTTCATCATTTTGGCGCGCATCACAATCGCGTCCGTCCCTGCCAAAACCTCACGTGCTTGTTCGGTCACCTCATGCCCCAGTGGCGTTAAAATCGCTGCCTTACGGCCGCGCACCACTACGCTATGGTCTAATATATTTTCTAATTCTTTAATCCCTGCACTCAACGTGCTTTGTGTTACATGACATTCCCGCGCCGCCGCAACAAATGATCCCTGCTCCGCAATGGCAATAAGGTAGCGTAATTGTTGTAGTGATGGCCTATTCATATATCGCTTATAACATACATAAAATATATTTAGTATCGAAAAAATCGATATTAAAAAACTGGTATTTCAGTTGGATTTTTACACCCGCACGTGGCAATTTCATCCCACACAAACCTTAAACATTCAATGGAGAAAACTATGCTAGGAATAGGCGATCAACTACCAGAATTCGAAATCACAGGCGTAAAGCCAGGCTTCAATGTCCACGAAGAAAATGGCGAAAGCGCTTTTGAAACCATCACGGAAACCAGCTTTGAAGGCAAATGGAAAGTCCTGTTTTTCTACCCTAAAGACTTTACATTCGTATGCCCCACTGAAATCACAGCCTTCGCCGAATTAAACGAAGAATTTGCAGACCGCGATGCCATTGTTTTAGGCGGTTCAAGCGATAACGAATTTTGCAAATTAGCATGGCGCCGCGAACACACTGACCTCAACGGTCTACAACAATGGGGCTTTGCCGACACAAACGGCTCATTAATTGATGGATTAGGCATCCGCGACCCACAAGAAGGCGTAGCCTTGCGTGCAACATTCATCGTTGATCCGCACAACATCATCCAGCATGTATCAGTGAACGCACTGAATGTTGGCCGCAACCCTAAAGAAACATTGCGTATTCTCGATGCTCTCCAAAGCGATGAGCTTTGCGCATGTAACCGTCCATTGGGCGGCGATGGTATAGATACTTCAGGCATCGCCAACGATATGGCTAGCCAGAAAAAAGCCGCGTAATCTAAAAAATACATACATCCCCGCGTGAAAATTCGTGGGGATGTATAAACTTCGCACGTCCCCAACCTTTAAGGAGAAAATCATGTCCATTGATGAATTAAAATCCCATATGCCTGACTATGCCAAAGACATCAAACTTAACCTGTCATCTTTGTCCAGCGAAGAATCCTTAAATGACCAACAGAAATGGGGTACATTTTTAGCGTCCGCTCTCGCTACACGCTGTTCAACGGTTATCACTGAAGTCGAATCGGAAGCCGCAGACAATCTAAGCGCCGAAGCCTTAAAAGCCGCCTACGCCGCCGCCGCAATCATGGCACAAAATAACGTTTATTATCGCTTTATACATCTATCCAGCAACAAAGAATATGCGAGCCTTCCCGCAAAATTACGTATGAATGTCATGAGCAACCCTGGCGTAGACAAAGGGGATTTTGAACTGTGGTCGCTCGCCGTTAGCGCGATAAATGGCTGCGGGATGTGCATCGACGCGCACGAAGCCGCTTTGAAAAAAGAGGGCTTTAAGGCCGAACAAATCCAAACGGCCATACGCATCGCCTCAACAATCGCCGCCGCTGCCGCCGTCATTGGCGGTGAAAACGCGACATGCGAACAATACGAAAAAGCGGCTTAAGTTAAACGGTTAAGCTCTTCCGTCTTTTGCTTTAGCGTTTTTTTGCAGAAGGCGGAGGAGCCTTCTCATCGGATATTACCTTCTTAGCAGCAACTTTTTTCTTAGGTTTAGAAACTGCTGGCTTCTCATCACGTGCTTCGTGGATAAAAACCTCACGATGCGGAAATGGAATGGAAATATTATGCACTTTTAATGTTTTCCAAAGCTCCAATAATACTTCGCCCTTAATATTGGTAATCCCTTCTTCTGCATCCTTAATCCAGAAGCGCAGCGTAAAATTCACTGAAGACTCACCAAATTCGGTCATCCAGCATACTGGCTCTCGATAAGAAACTACGCGCGCCGGCTTCTTTGCAGCTTCGATCGCAATTTCCAAAACCTTCTCCATATCCGATCTGTAATCAACGCCGAAATCCACCGAAATGCGAATAAGTGAATTACCATGACTCCAATTAATAACTCGTTGTGTAATAAAATCTTCGTTCGGTATGAGATAGGATTTATTATCGCGCGTTACAATTTCAGTATAACGCGCCGCCATATTATTCACCCAACCAAACGTCCCAATATCAGGCAGCTCAATCACATCACCCGGCTTTATGGAGCGGTCAGTCAGCAATAACATACCCGAAAACAGGTTCGAAATACCCTTTTGCAAACCAAAACCAATCCCCAAACCAATCGCACCACCAAATACTGCAAACAGCGATAAATCAATGCCCGCGCTGGTGATCCCAATTAACAAAGCCGTAACAATCAACACCACACGCGTAATTTTGGCAATCAACACTTGCGAAGAACGCGTCATACCTTTGACTTGGAAAATTTTTCGCTCCGCAAAACTTGAAAGGAAGATCGCGAAATACAACAACGCAAAGAGCATCAACAGCCCCTTAATCACCACCAAAGCCGATAACCGGAAATTGCCAATCGTAAACGCAAAGGAATCAAGTGTCGTGGTCGTTTGTTCCAAAAACCCGAAAATCGAAAGCACAGCAATCGACCAAATCACAACCGCGAATACATTACGCACCGTAGAATTGGCAATGAATTGCACGGCGGTGCGAATAATGATCCACGCAACCAGCACCTTCATAATACCAATGCTGAGCTTAGGCTCTATGCCAAACATTGGCAGCGTCGCAACTTGAACTGCGATAAACATGAAAATTAATGTCATTAAAGGCAATGTCAAACGCACCAGATTACGGGCAATACGCTCCACGGTCGCGGGAAGTTTCTTTGCCATCACGCGTTCGCGCAATTTGGGGCGAATTATGCTGTAAATCGTACTGGCTATAATGAAACAGCCCAAAAATATCAGAGCCTGATAAATCGTATTCGTCGTCCACAGATGTTCAATCACCCATGTTTTAGCAATACCAAAATACTCTATAAAATTAATATCTTCTATATCATCAAACATGACCTACCCTAGACAATTCTCCACCACAATAATAGCTGAAGAATATCTGAAGAAAAACTTACACACAATGACAATGTAGGCGCGACTATGCGCTAATCAACGCAACCGCTTCTTTAGGATAGCTCTCACGAAATGCGTCATTCAAATCAGCGGGACGCGAAAGAAGGCGGAAGAAGATAGGACCGCATAAAAAATCGATCGCGAGTTGCGTATCGAAACTCTTGCGAAACTCTTTTTCCTGCTTGCCTTGCTCAATGCTATATTCAATTGCATCAATCAATGGCATCAAGAAGCTATTAGAAAAGATAGTTTGCGCTTTTGCATCGCCTTGCGCTTCGCTGAACAACTGTGCAATCGTCTCCCCATTTTTACCATCAAGCAAACGAATCAGTTTATCCAACTGCATCACCAACGCATCCGCATTATTTTTCGGTGTAGGCAACGGGCTTTGGATACCAGGTTGTGTGCGGAAAGCATCCATAACAATCGCTGTTTTATTCGGCCACCAGCGGTAAATTGTGGTCTTACCAACCTTTGCTTTTTTAGCAATCGCTTCAATCGTGAGATCCTGCACACTGGTATGAAGCAACAACGAGCTAGTCGCCTTCAAAATCGCATTTTTAGATTTTACACTACGCGGACGTCCGCGGCGATTATTAGGAGTGTCATCATCTTGTTTTAATTCAGCATTTGTCATGATTTGAAACCATTCGTATCGTTTGTAATAAGAGTTTTAAAAAACGCACAATGCAACACCACGAATAAAAACGCAAGCACCACATTGTACGTTTTCGCAAAAAATACACCGCCTTTAGAATGAATATTGTAATCCTAAAGTAAAGCTATAGTCCCGCTCCATCTGAACACCATTAAGGTTCTGATATATCGGCGCGGCAAATTCAGCGGCAATATTAACGCCATCCAACACAGGGGGAGTGATTTTAAAACCAAGCCCCGCCTCTACGGTTTTTCCGCCGTAATTATCCGTATCCGCGCTGGTTACAGGCGCAATAATCATCGCATCGCGCCCATCAATATCACCAGAATATATACCACCAATACGCGCCGTAGCGTTAAGCCATGGTAAAAACTGATAGCCTGCCCAAACATCCATCCGATGAACATTACCCAATGCATAGCCCTCGTCATTTTCATTTTCAAGGCGTATCGTTGCATTATATTGCGTGCCCCATGAATAAAGCCCTTCCGCGCCATTATAAGTTACACCTGTTTTGGCATCATAAGTCCCAGATCCTAACTGCATCGCATACGGCAATCGGAGATTAGGCGTGGTATTCATAGGCGTAAGAACTTGATCACTTTTAGTGATGCTGCCCGTAGGTATACTGATCCCGACATTCGCGTGTACTCTATGCCTCTCATCATCATAAAGACGCATCAAACCGCTTAATGAACTATCCCCAAAACCCTGGGATTGAGTCTTAAACTCACCTAAACGGGTGATGCCAATCATCCCCTGAAATGTGATATGGTTCATTTCTTTTTCTACATATTGTCCCATCGCCATAAGCGTCAGCCAATCCGTAGCGCCATACATCGCGCCGAACATATGCATATCCATGCGCATTTTATCAGGAACCACCCGAAAGCCCGCTGGCGGCGCATTCGGATTTGGAAATGCCGTTGCATTTCCAACAATAGATTCAGGAGATATCGAAGAAGTGCCGCTACGCATTCCGTTCATTTCCATGCGCATTGGACGATAGGAGATCATCCAATCCCCTTGCTCATGAAGATGGCTATTCATAACGCTAATGGGCGCAGTATTGTGACTATGAACTGTAGAGTGATGATGGGCTTCATGTTGCTCACATGCATGCGCACCACTATTAAAGAGTGTCAACAAGCAAGCGCTTGCCAAGATAAGTAAGGTTTTCATGTTTTATCCTAAATTTTAAATGTTGTATAAAGATCGTATGTTTTAGGATAAAAACGGAGGCGCACGGCTTTGCGGTGCATATGATCGTATGGAAGGTTTTAAAACCTGAGAAATAAATTTGACGTCTGCTCGAGAGTTAGCCAAAGGCTCAAAATTCGGCACAAAATAATCTTCAGCCAGCAACGCGCTCATCCCCGCAGCCATACACATCGCACATTTTTGCATCTTCATTTTTGGCAAATCGGGCAATTGCTTGCCGTTTTCGTCAATCGTGATGGTCTTAAATGTGAAGCCCGAACAAATCGTGATCTGAAACGCGCCATTGCTCGATGCCCATAACGGCGATAGCGAAACCATGACATGCAAACTCAGCGCAAGGATCGCAAGTATATAAAAGCAGCGTTTCATGTCAGCATATATAAAATAATACCGTTTTCACAGCAAGTCATATTGCACTATATACACTCAAAAATCGTATCAAAGTTTGCGCTTAAGCGTTTTTTTGTTTATATTAAGATCATCCAAATAATTATGCATAAAAAACTGTTTTCAGGGGAGAATAAATAATGGAAGTCTGGATATTATTTAACGAAGAAGTTGAATCCTCAAGCGCAGAAGCCTTTGAAGTTCGTCGCTTTATCGCCGAAGGCCGAGAAATGGGCATTAATGTCAAAGTCTATCATCCCGAACAATTCGATTTGCTCGTGACCGACCAAGCTCGCGATTCTGTGCTCATCAACGGTAAAAGCGTGTCTCTGCCAGATTTTGTGTTGCCGCGCACATATGTTATCGATGGGGGATATTTTTCTCTCGCTGTGATCCGTCAATTAGAACGTCTTGGCGTGCGTGTATTTAACGATTCCGCATCCATCGAAACCGTGGCCGACAAAATGCACACCCACCAAGTCCTCGCGGAAAGCAAACTCCCCACGCCATGCACGATGCTAGCGAAATTCCCCATTGATATTGACCTCGTAGAACGCTCCATCGGCTTTCCAGTCGTGGTTAAAACATTGCTCGGCGTTAATGGAACTGGCGTATTTTTAATCGACAACCGCAAATCATTTGAAGATCTCATGAGCTTCATCGAAGAAACCAGTCCAAACACACAACTTATTTTCCAAAAATATATAGCCTCCAGCCATGGCCGCGACTTGCGCCTCTTTGTTGTTGACGGCGAAGTGGTGGCATCAATGGAACGCCGCGCCCGCAATGGCGGCTTCAAAGCCAATTATACCCAAGGTGCCGAAGTCGTGGAGTTTATCCCTGATGAAATTGCAAAAAATCTTGCCATCCAAACCGCAGAAATCCTCAACCTTCAAGTTGCCGGCATTGATCTATTATATGATGAAGATAATTACACGATCTGCGAAGCCAACTCATTCCCTGGCTTTAAAGGGTTGGAAAGCTGTTGCAATATCAATATCCCTCAAACCATTTTCCGCGCTATGCAACAACGTATCGGGGCAGATTTTGCCAAGCAACATGCGGATAACGACGGTGAAAAAGCGATCAAACCTCTAATGCGGGTAGTGTCTTAAAACCAACTTTTTTGGCAAAGAATGTGGTTAATTTATAACCACTTCATCCATCGAAAGACCGCCACTAATCCGACGCCAAACGCGACACATAAAGCGCATACAATCCAAAACGCCATATCGTTATCCACGCCCGGCATCCCGCCAACATTTATACCCATCAATCCCGTAAGGAAACCAAGCGGCAAGAATATCGCCGCAACAATCGACAGCACGTACATGTTTTTATTCATCTTATCCGCCAGCGCATTGGATAATTCATCCTTGATAATCTGCGCCCGTTCACGAATGGCATCAAGATCCTCAACATAACGAATAACACGATCCAAAGATTCTTGAATGCGGCGCTTATGCATAGTATCCAGCCAAGGCAGATCAGACACGCGCAAATGCGCCATCACATCTTTTTGCGGTGCAATATAGCGGCGATACAAAATCGCCTCTTTTCGAATTTCTGTTATCTGGGCGCGTTCAGCAGCATCGGCATGTTCCAAAATCCCCTCTTCTACAATATCGAGGCGATCATCAAGTTCGCTAAAAATCGGCTCCATCCTCTCAAATAATCGCGCGGCCAAACTGGTGACAAAATCCCCAGTATTCTTTGGTCCTCTCCCATCTTCCAAAGATTCTCGAATATCCTGCGCAGCCTTTAATTTTTCTCTACGCATGGTGATAATGCGCGATTCATCCGCCCACACGCGAATAGAGATCATGTCTTCGGGATCGGCATTCTCATTCAAATTCACACCGCGCAAAATCATCATCGCGCCCTGATTATTACCGCCATCAAATTCCAAAATACGCGGACGAGTCTCGCTGGCCAGTAACGCATCAAGAATAATATGATCTAAATAGCCAACTTCAGCCTCAAGCCAGCTTCGCGTCGCAGGGTTTTTAGAATCCAAATGCACCCACGCCAAGCTTTTGCTCTTGACCATTTTGGATACATCATCCCCTTCAAGCACAGTACCTGTACCATCGCCGTTAATGGTGTATGCGTAAATAATGTGGGATTGGTCGTTCATAATTAAATCGCGAGCCTTTTCATCACTTCGTTAACGCTCAGCGCTTCAAACGCGCTCTGGTCAACGCATAGACCGATAATATCATCAGCTTGGCTTTCGCTATAATGCCCACGGATGTTTTTTTCAAACTTCGCCTGAAGCAATGGAATACCTTCGGCGCGGCGGCGTTTATGGCCAACGGGATATTCAATTTCGATCTTCTCGCTCGATGAGCCATCCTTGAAAAACACCTGCATTGCATTGGCGATGGAGCGTTTTTCTGGATCATGATAATCGGCGCTGTAGCGCTTATCCTCCGCCACCACCATTTTATCACGCAAATTTTGAATCATCGGGTTGGTCGCGGCATCATCTTCGTAATCCTCAGCCACCAAATCCCCATTCATCAACGCCACCGCAACCATATATTGCAAACAATGATCCCGGTCCGCAGGATTATGCAGCGGCCCGGTTTTAGAGATAATGCGAATGGCGGCCTCATGCGTCGTCAGCTCAATGCGTTCAATCTCGTTCAAACGATCACCAATTTGGGCATTTAAACGGCACGCGGCCTCTACGGCTGTTTGGGAATGAAATTCAGCGGGGTATGAGATTTTGAACAAAATCTGTTCCATCACATATGTGCCATATTCGCGTTGAAATTTGAATTCTTTGCTCTTAAACAACACATCATAAAATCCCCAAGTCGGCGCGGACAGCGCGGATGGATAACCCATCTCACCTTGAATCACAATTTGCGCAAGCCGCACAGCCCGTGACGTGGCATCCCCCGCCGCCCAGCTTTTGCGACTGCCTGCATTCGGAGCATGGCGATAAGTGCGAAGGCTTTGCCCATCCAGCCACGCATGAGAAACCGCATCCACAATTTGCGCACGACTTCCGCCCAGCATTTTCGTGGCAATCGCGGTAGACGCCACCTTCACCAACACCACATGGTCAAGTCCAACACGATTAAAACTATTTTCCAGCGCCAACACGCCTTGAATTTCATGCGCCATAATCATGGCCTCCAAAATATCGCGCATCGTCAGCGGCGCTTTGTCTTCGGCTTCATTCAATTGCGAAATATAATCACCAAGCGCCAAAATCGCGCCGAGATTATCGGACGGATGCCCCCACTCCGCCGCCAGCCACGTATCATTATAATCGAGCCAGCGCACACAAGCGCCAATATCAAATGCGCCTTTTATCGGGTCAAGCTTGTGCGAAGTGCCGGGCACGCGAACAGGATGCGGAACGCTCATCCCCTTAACTTGCGGCCCCAACATTTTGGTGCAAGCGGGAAATTTCAGCGCGAGTATCCCGCAACCAATCGTATCCATAAAACAATAACGCGCCGTCTCCAGCGCCAAATCACTGTCAATCTTAAAATCGCACACATAATCGGCGATATCGGTGAGAACGCGATCATATTCAGGACGCTCGTTAGATTCTACATTTAAAGCGGCAGCATGACTCATGGCTATTTTCTTTCTTCTAAGGGTATGAATTGAAGACCATTCGGCCCCGTGTAATCGGCGCTGGGGCGGATGAGTTTGTTGTGGGCGCGTTGTTCAAATATATGCGCCGCCCATCCCGTAATGCGTGACATCACAAAAATCGGTGTAAATAGCGGTGTGGGAATTCCCATCATGTGATAGACGCTCGCGGAATAAAAATCGAGATTGGGGAAGAGTTTTTTTGCATCCCACATTTTCTGCTCAATCGCCTCCGATACTGCAAAAAGCTCTGATCTACCGCCCTTATCGCACAATGTGCGCGACCATTCTTTAATCACACGATTGCGCGGATCGGCTTCGCTATAGACCCGATGCCCAAAACCCATGATGAGTTGCTTTGTGCTAAGCATATTTTCAATCCCCGCCGTTGCGGCTTGGGGCGTGTCGAATTTTTCAATCAATTCCATCGCCGCCTCATTCGCGCCGCCATGCAAAGGCCCGCGCAACGCGCCTATCGCGCCGCATACCGCAGAATAAAAATCTGACAACGTGGATGTAATTGTACGCGCCGTAAAGGTTGAGGCGTTAAATTCATGCTCCGCATACAAAATCAACGACACATTCATCGCGCGAATTTCTAGCTCTGACTTAGGATGTTCATGCAAAAGCGTTAGAAAATGTTCCGCCATAGTCGGCGCGTCACTGTCGGTTTCGATTGATAAATTATTGTGATGAAAATTCCACCAATATGCGAGGATTGCAGGATAAATACCGAGCAAACGTTCCGCCACCGCGTGTTCGTCATGTTCCGCGCCCTCTGGCTCAATGTTGCCCAGAAACGATGTCGCCGAGCGCATAACATCCATAGGGTGGGCTGCGCCGGGGATCATTTCCAAAAATGTTTTGAGCGTGTTCGGCAAACCGCGATTGGCCTTTAACTGCGCGCAAAAATCCGCGAGCTCTTGTGCATTAGGCAAATCCCCGCGCAGGAGCAAATACGCCACCTCTTCAAAAATACAATGCTCCGCCAAATCGTAAATGGAATACCCACGATATTCGAGCGTATGCGCACCGCCCGCCGCAGATATAGCCGTCTCCCCCGCGACAATCCCCGCAAGCCCGCCTGTTTTTTTCTTCGGTGTTTCTGATGTTTTTATTGCGGCTTCGCCCATGTTTTTCTCCCTTTTAATTATTGTGAAAATATTATAAGTGAGGGCGAGCACGCTTACAAGCATTTGCGCTTTGGCCTTATGGGCTTGAGTTTTTAATGATGTTAGCGCCGTTAAGGCAATATTGTGGCGTAAAATTAAAAACGGGCGCCCGTAGAGTTGCGCAAATTCATTTTTGCATCGGGCGATCATAGCGTAGGAATTATGAATGGGAGAATTAACCCCACCCCCCGACGATC
>JBBKXA010000086.1:0-8965 GCA_037969235.1 Bdellovibrionales bacterium
TAAACGGCTCAAGCAATAAACGTTTCTGCGATTTCATATAAAACGCACTCGATGCGGCGTAACATCCGAGCATCGCCACCTCAACACCGCTTATTGCCTCACCGTTTAACATCTTATAAATACAATACCCCGCAATACCAGACATCTCTATCGCCCCTGCAATTGCCGTAGGATAACATTTAATAACGCGCTCAATCACCGATTCAAAAACACTATCTCTAGGCCGTTCCGCAACCCCAGCAATAGTCGCCAGCGCCACCAAATCAGCGGCAGCGATAAGTGTAAACTCAAGCGCATGCCCTTCAATCCCGCCCGCAATCTGCCCTAACAATCCAATCGTGGTCGCAACAACAGTCGTAGATTCATGAGGATGATTAGAAAAATCAATCATATTACTAATAGAAAAAGGCTGATCTTGGGGGTCTAACATATCCCCGTCATTAAATTTATCACTGTATTTAAACAGAATGTAATCACTCGCCGCCAAAGCCAACGCTATACAGCAAAAGAGAGTTATCCTGCCGCCCCGCCTCAAAAGCCATTATAAGCGAGCCTGCCACCCCAAGTAACGCCGCCGTTTTTGTAGGGTATCTATTGGCCTTGTGCAGGGCACGACGAAAAATATCTTTAAGCTTCAAATCTGTCATTATTTTTGCAATGCGTAAAAAATGAAGACCCTACACACAAAAAAAATTAAACACAACCATTATATGAAAAACTACCCCGCGACCTTCTCAATCACTTCGCAAATACCGCCTACGACATGCTCCACTTTACTCAGATCATCACCCTCCGCCATCACGCGGATCAACGGCTCTGTCCCACTTGCACGCACCAAAACCCGTCCGTCATTGGCAAAATCTGCGCTAGCTTTAGCAATCGCCTCTTGCACTTCGATACTATCGAGCGGCCTGTTCCCGCTCGCAAAACGCACATTGCGCAAAATTTGCGGCACAGGCTTAAATAAATTGAGCGCTTTACTAGCCGCAACACCACTTTCTTTCAAAATCGAGCACAACTTAATCGCCGCCTGCAACCCATCACCCGTCGTATTATAATCCGACAAAATCAAATGCCCCGATTGCTCGCCGCCAATATTATACCCGCCCTCGCGCATCGCTTCCATCACATAGCGATCCCCAACAGACGCCCGCACCAATTCCAATTCATGCGACTTGAGCAACCGCTCCAGTCCCAAATTTGACATCACCGTAGACACTAAACCTGGCTTCGAAAGCTGCCCCTGCTCATGCATATGCAGCGTCATCGCCGCCATCAATTGATCGCCATCGATTTTATTACCCAGCTCATCCACCATGATAATACGATCCGCATCCCCATCCAGCGCAATGCCAATATCAGCGCCGTGATCAACCACCGCTTCCTGCAACTTGCCCGTCGCCGTCGCGCCGTATCCATCATTAATATTACGTCCATTCGGCGCAATCCCAATGGAAATCACCTCCGCTTCCAATTCCCAAAGCACCTGCGGCGCAACCTTATACGCCGCGCCATTCGCGCAATCCACAACAACCTTAAGCCCCTCAAGCGTTGTACCCCGCGGCAATGACCGCTTCACACTCTCCGCATAGCGCCCAATCGCATCATCCAGCCGCGCCGCCTTCCCCAGCGCATCAGGCGCTGCCAAATGCGTGGATAAATCCCCATCCAGCGCCGCCTCAATCTCCAACTCAATCTCATCATCCAGCTTATAGCCACTCGCCCCAAACAGCTTAATTCCGTTATCTTCGTAAGAATTATGCGACGCCGAAATCATCACCCCCACATCAGCGCGAAGCGAGCGCGTCAACATGGCCACCGCTGGTGTAGGCACAGGCCCCGTCAAAATCACATGCATCCCCATCGATAAAAACCCCGAGGTAATCGCCTGCTCCAGCATATAACATGAAAGCCGCGTATCCTTGCCAATCACCACCCGATCCGTCGGCTGCCCATCCCGTCGATCGCGCAAAACCTTCGCCGTCGCCATAGCCACCTTAAGCGCCACATCCGCCGTCATCGGATGCACATTCGCCCGCCCCCGTATTCCATCAGTTCCAAAATATTTTCTGCTCATGCTTTTAATTTAAGGCGAAAAGAAATGAAGTGCAAAGGGTATATTGATCAAACCGATATTTCAGGTGCGGTTTGCAAATCAACGACAACAATTTCACGCTTCACATTGCGCCAAGGCACGACGCTCTCGCCGATGCCGCTTGTAGTTATTGCGTTAAAGCCTTTAACATGGGACAGACCATAAACCAGTGACTGATCGTCCAAATCAAGAACTCTGTGCTTAAAAAACGGAAGCGTGAATTGCCGCCCATGCGTATGCCCAGCAACAGCAAGCGCAATATTACGCGCCGGCATTTGAGAAAAACTTTGCGGATTGTGCGCCATCGTAATAACAGGCATATCTCTCTTAGCGGCAAAACGAAATGCCTGCTCACAATTCTCATGCCCAGTACCGTGATCGGCCACGCCTACCAACGTAAATGGTTGCTCATCACCCTTAATTAAAGCACTTTCATTGTAATATGCAGAAATGCCAACATTTTCGAGAGCATCAAAAATACCCTGCCCGTTTTCCCAATAATCATGATTACCTAAAACTGCATGCGCACCAAGTGGTGCGGTTAATTCGCCAAAAGCTTCCGCAACAATTTCAGGTTCAACATATTTACCATTATATTTATGAGGTGAATTTAAAAAATCCCCAGGCAATAAAATGAGATCAGGGTTTTGCGCATTAATCATAGGAACAAGATTTTTCTTAATGTAATCCGCATTCACCGACAAACACCCTACATGAAAATCCGCCGCTATAGCGATGCGTAAAGGTTTGTAATGATTTGGCCATTGGGAGCTTTGAATACGGTAATGCGTAACGTCCAGATCGCCGCCACGCAAATTAAAACCCGCCGCCTCCGCCATGCGTCCGACCGTCATAATAACAGGCCATTTTGCTTTGCCCAGTTGAAATTTTAATTCAGAACCGATTCTATCTAAAATAGATACAGAATCACTATGCTCTTCATCCAATATATCCATGCTCGTCTGCTCTTCCTTAATTACTAAAGAAGAATAGCAAGTATTTTAAATTATGTCAAAAGAAAATCAAGCCTCCTGCACTGCGCCGCCATTACCTATCCCGCCACCCGAAGGCACGGAGGATTTGGGCATATCATCGCTGGGCGGAGCATCGTCAATATCGCGAATAATCTTCTTACCCGCCAAAATGCTCTTAATCTCATCACCAGACAATAACTCATACTCCAGCAAAGCTTTCGCCACCTTGTGCAGATCTTTCAAATTATCCGTCAAAATTTTATGCGCTTTATTGTATCCATCTTCCACAATACGGCGCACTTCGGCATCGACTAAGTTCGCGGTTTCTTCAGACATATTCTTGCTTTGCGCCACTGAATGCCCAAGGAAAATTTCCTCCTGATCCTGCGCATATCGAATAGTGCCGAGCTTTTCCGAGTATCCCCATTCCATGACCATACGGCGCGCCATATTGGTCGCCATAGAAATATCAATGCTCGCGCCCGTCGTCACCTTATTATGACCGAAGATAATTTCCTCCGCCGCACGTCCGCCCATCGCCACGGATAAATCCGCCTCCAATTTTTCCAAACTCATCGACAAACGGTCATTTTCTGGCAAACGCATCACCAGCCCAAGCGCACGCCCACGCGGCACAATTGTAGCCTTATGTATAGGATCCGACGCAGGCTCATGTATAGCCACCAACGCATGCCCCGCCTCATGATAGGCAGTGAGTTTTTTCTCATCATCGCTCATCACCATGGATTTGCGCTCAGATCCCATCATCACCTTATCTTTGGCTTCTTCAAATTCCTCCATTGCAACTACGCGCTTACCGCGCCGCGCAGCAAGCAAAGCCGCCTCATTCACCAAATTCGCCAAATCCGCACCGCTAAAGCCGGGCGTACCACGCGCAATCACCATTGGCTCAACATTATTCGCCAGCGGCACCTTCTTCATATGCACTTTCAAAATTTTGTCGCGCCCTTGAATATCGGGCAGCGGCACAACAACCTGACGGTCAAAACGACCAGGCCGCAGCAATGCAGGATCAAGCACATCAGGACGGTTCGTCGCCGCCAGAATAATCACGCCTTCATTACTTTCAAATCCATCCATCTCCACAAGCAACTGATTCAGCGTCTGCTCGCGCTCGTCATTCCCGCCGCCAAGCCCCGCACCACGATGGCGTCCAACGGCGTCAATCTCGTCAATAAAAATAATACATGGCGCATTTTTCTTGCCCTGCTCGAACATATCGCGCACACGGCTCGCGCCCACACCGACAAACATTTCTACAAAATCCGAACCCGAAATCGTGAAAAACGGTACATTCGCCTCACCAGCAACGGCGCGCGCCACCAATGTTTTACCCGTACCCGGCTGACCAACCAACAACGCGCCTTTAGGAATTTTCCCACCAAGCCGCGAGAATTTTTGCGGATCTTTCAAAAACTCTACAACTTCTTCTAATTCCTGTTTGGCTTCTTCAATGCCCGCTACATCATCAAATGTCACACGCCCATGCTTTTCCGTCAGCATTTTCGCGCGACTCTTCCCAAAGCCCATCGCCCCGCCGCCGCCTTTGCCGCCTTGCATCTGACGCATAAAGAAAATCCAAACGCCCACAATCAATATCGCTGGCAACAACGAAATAAGAATGCTCATCATCACGCTTTGCTGGGCTTCTTTACCCGCAGAAATCTGCACAGCCGTGCCATCCAATCGATCCACCACATTTTCATTCGGCGGCACAACTACTGTAAAAGGCTTACCATCTGCGGCATATGCCCCTGATACCTCGGAGCCACGAATAACCACATTGGATATCCGCCCCGCACGCGCATCGCTCATAAATTCACTATAAGATAAATCCGATCCCCCATTGAGAGCCCCATTCTGCGAACTCTGCACAATGTTAAAAAGAATGATTAAAGCAAAACCAATCGCTGCCCAGAAAATAATATTGCGTCCAAATCCGTTCACGTCTTTGCCCTTTGCATAAATAAAAAACTATAATTACTCTTTAAAATTATACCGTTGCACGCGGAAAACAAGCTTTATATTTGCGATTATTCTATTGCTCACGCAACATGGTAAAAACCTGTCGCTTATCATCGCGCATAAAAACCACCCCGCCCAAAGTCCGTTTTCGAAACGGCTTGTCACATAACAAATCATAAGTAATTTGCTCTACACGCTCCATACGCGGCGCATAGTCTTTGCCAAAATCAAAATGCTTAAATCCTTTTAATAAACATCGAATAAACACTTCTTCAGGGGCCTCAAGCAAAACACTAAAAATAAATTCGATACGCTTCGTATCCTTAAACAAAATGGATTGCTCATAAACTTCTCCGCTATAATAATCCAATGCCACCCGCGCGCGCCGCGCGCGTTTAGCCATCACCCCCAACCGTTTATGCGTCAAGCCCTCCGCCGCCAAGACATCATAGCTTTTACGCAAACGCACACGGGCGAAATCTCTATTTTCGTTACTAGGGTCGTCAATATACCCCACACCAGCCCCCTCACAAACATCAATCAATTCACACTTTGACACATCGAGCAAAGGCCGCAAAATTCGTAAATTTTCGCTATAATCATGCACATCGTTCATCCCCGCCAAACCATCAATTCCACTGCCTTTCGCCAATCGAAACAACACCGTCTCTGCCTGATCACCCAAATGATGTCCTAAAAAAAGATAAGCAATATCATGCGCCCCACAATAATCCGCCAGCAATCCATACCGCGCCCGGCGCGCTTTTTCTTGCAACGCCGCCGCAGGCTTATCGCCTTCCCATTTTAAAGATACAAACTCAACATGCCCCAAAGACGAAAGAGTCTCACGAATAATTTCCGCCTCCCCTTCCGAATGGACGCGCAAACCATGATGAACATGCAAAGCATAAATCTTATGCCCACCATGCTCCCCCGCCCAACGATTAAGCAAAAAGCACAAAGCCGTACTGTCCGCCCCACCCGATACGGCAACGGCTAAGGGCTGTGAGGGTTGCAAACCAATCCTCAACCCCAGAATCATGTCATTAAATTTTTCAGATGATAGAGCCATGAAAAAAGCTTCCCGCTCAATACAATCAAAACCGCAGGCATTAAGGCGTTAAGAACACCCTATACGACTCATTTCCTGTTCAGCCCGACGCTTTAATGGCGTACCGCCCACGCCGTTTTTATCCAATTGCCCCAGCGCAACACAAGCATCCTCGCTCTTACCCATCCCCTCAAGAGACAAACCAAGCTTCAACAAATTATCACCCGCCTTCGCGCCTTTGGGATATTGCTTATATCCTTCGGCGAATAAGCGCGCAGCCACTTCAAAATTACCACGCACATAATGCGTCTCACCGAGCCAATATTTAGCATTCCCCGCCAAAGCATGATCAGGATAATCGCGTAAAAAATCGCCAAAAGCATCCGCCGCGCCTTTATATTGTCGGTTTTTAACCATTGAAAACGCACTATCATAAGCCGCAGAAGCCTGATCGCCGCCCTCATTTTTCGTCGTATTATAACGCCCTAAAACGCCAGAATCGCTTTTATTATTCGTAGACCAGCTGTAGCCGTCCTCATCCTTACGCTCAGTGCTTTCACTCGCATCCAAACCACGAGAATCATCATAACGATCCGTAGGCTCATCAGCAGACGACGAAGACGTCGAGCGTATCACAGACTCAGAAGAAGACGCCGACGAAGATCCGCCACTGCGCCCCTCAACATCATTCAACCGCAACTCCATATCGCTAACGTTACGCTCCAAGTCAGCTTTCATTTGCCGAATCTCATGCGCCTGTTCTTCAATCATCCCGCGCAAACTTTGCATTTCAGTCTCGATCTGTTGCATCCGCACAACCAACTCACCGTTATTCGCCGCTCCAGCATCACCCATCGCATCCACAGGCGGGGCTTCACCTCGATAAACTGCACGGCTTAATGTTTGCACTTCGTTTTCAATACGCTTAATGCGCCCCTCAACATTGGAGTCAGTCCCCCAATTACTTTGAGCCATAGCAATATTCGGCGTTCCACCCAACACGAGAACAGCCAAAAGGCCTGAAAAAATCCAGGCCTTCGACTTCTTATTTTCAGAAAAGATCATACGATCATTATCCTTATTCTACGCGTGTAGCAGCACGACGGTTTTGTGACCATGCAGAAGCGTCTGCACCAGGAACTGCTGGGCGCTCTTTACCATACGCGATTGTTTCCAAACGGTTGCTAGGCACACCCATCGCTGACAAATATGTACGGGCAGAATTTGCACGGCGCTCTGACAAAGCTAAGTTATACTCACGTGTACCGCGCTCGTCAGCATGACCTTCGACCACAACACTTAAATTAGGATAACGTTGCAACCAAGCCGCTTGCGCATCCAAAATTCTACGCGCTTCGCTGTTTAAGTCACTACTGTCAGTTTCAAAGAAAACGCGGTCGCCAACATTAACAACCAAATCCGCTTGCGTGCCTGGCGCCGGAGCACCAGTATCGCCTTGATACATACCATCATCCATCGGCTGGCCCATAGATTGGTCCATACCCATGCCACCTTGGCCATCAAGCACCAACTCTTCATCATCTTTCGACGAACAAGCAGACACCAAGACCAGAACAGCAAAAATCATGATCGTGCGTGAAAGTACGGAACGCACACCGTTCTTAGATTTAGGTTTAGAAACAGAAAAATTCGTCATAGATTTATCTCCTTAAAATTACATTCTACTATTGAGAATCCGAATCTTTATTCGTATTCTATACTTATGAGGTTACAATGATTTTCGCAAGAGCGATCTTTAATTAAGCACACATATTTTCACGCTCAATCCCCTTGCAAATGCATTTGCTCGAGCAAAAGTTCCGCCTCTTGTCGATCACGTGAATGCGGCGCACATTCAATATAACGCAAAAGCATATCCCGCGCCGCATCCAACCGATCAACCCGCATGTATAAAACCCCAAGATCTAACATCAAACGATATTCCTGCGGATCAATAATATGCATATTAAGCGCTGTCTCTAACGCCCCTTCATAATCTTCCAACGCAATTTGGCGAAACTTGATGATATTTTGCAATCGATGCAACACATCGCGATTATCCAACGCATCATAATAATCCACTGACAACTCGGCCTCATCGCCTAATGTCGCCTTAAGCAAGCGTCGCAAATCTGGCGCAGTCATTATCTGACAATCACTACGCGGATCAAATAAGATACGCTGCCCCTCATGATGAATACGGCACAATATATGCCCGGGGAAATTCACCGCCACCACATCCCATCCCTGCGCTCGCCCTGCATGAATATATAAAATCGCCAACGCAATCGGCAAGCCCCTGCCCCGATCTATCACCCGCATCATGCTGGCATTTTGTAAATCTTCGGGATTTTCATCATCAACACGATATTTACACTCATCACACAACACGCTTTTCAACGCAAGATGTTGCGCCTCAATATCGGCCTTGCCCTTATACGCCGCCGCCACTTCACGCTCCAGCGATTGCAAATGATGCGCATATCGCGCAGGCGATAGCCCGTCATGAGTCAAACACGAAAGCGCCAACGCCCCATAAGCTGGAAATATATCCTCATCCTTCAAAGTGCCCAAATGCGCAATATATTGCTCTACGTCAAAATGAGGACTCGAAAAATCGTGAATATCTCTAATCACGCGCTACAGCGGCTCCCGCTCTATCGTTGCATATGGCGCGCCCATATCGCTATTGGTGAGCGGCGCTTGGTTGATTGCTACATTAGGCTGCCCCTGCCCGCCCCGATATAGCTGCACAGGATCATTGATTGGCTCAACATTATTGGGATAAGCCCCCGAATTACTGGTGACCTGCGGCGCACGCACACCATTCACATCTTGGTAGGGCGTAATCGTACGGTT
>JBBKXA010000087.1:0-19557 GCA_037969235.1 Bdellovibrionales bacterium
ACATTAAACCACTTCTCATCAGTGCCTTTGCAGAATTACTGAGTTACCTTGATGCGATTTATGCGATTGAAGACAAATTTCATATAATAAACCCAGCATCTAAAAAGTAAATCTGATAAAAGCTATATCAAACTCTAAGATTAGCACGAGATATAAACTTGACAAGAAGTATTGAAACTAGGAACTAGAAACTAATGACGCAACGCTGGAAACAAAGATTTGAGAATTTTGAGAAGGCTTATATAATTTTGCGCGATGCGCTGGATGCTGATTTTAACGACCTTTCCGATTTGGAAAAGATGGGATGCATCCAAGCTTTTGAGATCACATTTGAATTATCGTGGAAAGTCATGAAAGACTACCTTGTATATGCGGGGATAGAGATGATCGAAATATCGCCTCGCAAAGTTATTCAAGAAGCCCACGCGGCAGGATTAATCAAAGACGGGGAAGCGTGGCTGGATATGCTCAAAAACCGCAATTTAACCTCATACACTTATGATGAAGCGCATATTTCGGATGGCGTCGAGATGATTGAAAAAAATTATTTGCCGCATATTACTGCGCTCTACGCTTACCTCAAAGAGCAGCGCGATGGTTGAAGAAAACCGTTACGAAGACCAACCCTTTGGCCTGCCGCCGATGACGCTGGATAATATGCGCAGGTTTATCATGGGTTGGCCAGAGATTGAGCGCATTGAAATTTTCGGCTTGCGCGCAACTGGCTAGCATCGTTATAACTCCGATATTGATATTTGCATTTGGGGCAAGGATATAGATTATGAGCTTTTGCAGCGCATTAAAGGTGGGTTTGAAGACCTTCCTACTGCATATAGATTCGATGTGGTGCATTACGATAAAATATCTCACCCGCCGCTTAAAGCACACATTGATAAACAAGGGGTGGATTTTTGGGATCGGCTCATTGATGCACAAAAAGCTTGACAAAATTGCATCACATAATGTTCAGCATGTCGCTTAATGCATTTGTGACCAAAGCGCCGGAGAAAGAAACGACAAGTTGTTGCGATTGTTTAATTGACATAAGTTGAAAATTCATCTATGCTCTCTTACAACATATATTAAGGAGCATATCATGAGCCGTTACGAACAGCGCCAAGCACAGAGCGAGCATATATTTGAACAAGCCGTACAAGATTTATATGAATCCACGCATATCACCTTGCCGATGCTTGGGGATGATTTTCGTGGAGTTGATGGTATCACCGATTGCGCGATCAGAAAATTTACCCCTATCGCCATTTTAACCCTTAAAAAAGACGGTTTTGCCTCTATTAATTTACATACAACGACCGAAGCAATCATGAAAAAAATATTTACATGCGCCGCCGTTGCCAATACCCCCGAAGTTCAGCAACATTTTAATACATTTAGCGGACTATACGATCCTGCAATATACCTAGAGCTAACAGCGTTAGCCTATGAAGACGAAGCACGATCATTTATGAAACAAACGAGAAATGTCAGAGATTTGGAAGTCGATGCAGCTTTAATATAAAAAGCGATCTTCCCAAATTATAAAAAATCTCGCATAATAGGATCAAAGCCTTATCATTGCGCGCGAATAATCCGCAAAACAACGGACTTAGTCCAGTTTTCTAGTCCACATTTACAATTTGGAACGATTTCCCATCTCCATCGTTAGCGAAATACAACCACTAACTAAAGGAGGATTTCCAAATGGAAACCGTTGAACTTAAAAAAGTATTGTGTACCCTATTGTGTGACGCTTATAAGGCTGAAGAAAATATCATCGCGAAAGCCAATGATATGACGAATGCCGCAAAAAACGGCGAGATTGCCTCTATCTTTAAAGCGCATGAGCTGACAGCGAAAAACCAGCTTAATCGTTTAGAGCGTGCGTTTGAAATAACCGATCTTAAGCGCAAAGACGTTGATTCGCCGATCGTTGAAGCGATTTGTGGTGAAGGCAAAGTTTTGGTTGAAGGCGCAAAAGAAGGCCCTGTGCGTGATGCGGCATTGATTATTGCGTTGCAACGTAAAATCCATAATGAAATTGCGACATATGGTTCAGCCGTAGCCCTTGCTGATGCTTGTGGTTATCCTGAAGCTGCTGCGCTTTTGAAAGAAACGCTGGATGAAGAATATACGTTGGATAAAAAGCTGACTGAAATTGCAACCAGCTATATCAATACAACGGCTGATCGCCAAGCGGCATAATACGCCTTGCAATCTTAAAATAAAATCCGGCTTAGTTGTGAGACTAGCCGGATTTTTTATTGCTTTATCATGGGGCTGGGGCATTAATGATGTTTGTGCCCCTTATTTTTATTTTTGCCGTGTTTATTATATTTTTTGTGGCCGTGATCATCGTAGTACACATATGTGCGTTGCGCATAATGTGGGTGGCGCGGGGCGCGGTAATAATCGCCGTAACGATGCGCGCGGTAACCATTATCAATGATCACTACGCGCGTGTTACCGCGATATAAATCATCATAAATGCGTTCGCGCACATGCTCGGTTGCGGGTTGTGGCCCTTTTAGGTTTACAATTTCCCAAATGTCGTCCCCTGATCGATCACGCCCGCGTTTACACGCTTGACCAACCCCCACTTCTAAAACGCCACCTATGCGGATGGTTTTAGTGTATTCGCGGCAATATTCACGTGAATCGCGTGCAAATGCTTGGCTCGATGCGAACAACGGCATAGCTGCTAGGGCGGCGATGAGTAGTAATTTGTATTTCATTGAAATCTCCTATCAAGTTTTTTCTTTCACTTAACTTTACGAACGAGGCTTGAAAATCCTTCGAAAAAAATTGCGCGACATGTTTATAAGCGATAGAGTGAGGCCATCTGAAACATCACAATACGAAATAGGAGATTTCATATGCGCTTGGTTTTACTCTCGGTTTTTGCTTTATCACTCTGCATTACAACAAACGCTTTTGCGCAAATTGAAGATCCTATATTCCAGCTCCAGCAAAATGAGAGTCTGTTGCATATTTCCGCTAATGAGCAACGCGAAGTCGATCAGGATTTGTTGATTGCTAATTTGCGCATTGAATCAGAAGATGCCAGCAACAAAAAAGTACAAAACACTATTAATACTTCTATGGCAAAGGCGTTGGAGCTTGCGAAAGACTATCCGGATGTGAAGGCGATCACGCGTCAATATAACGTGCAATCTTATGATAAAAACGGTGGTCGTAAGGATATGCCCGAATTAATTGTCTGGAAAGGTCAGCAAACCGTTGAGCTTAAATCAAAGAATGCGGACAAATTGTTGGAACTTGCTGGTAAAATTCAAGAGGCTGGTTTTGTTATGGGTGGATTGAGCTATACGCTTTCTCCCGAAGTGGCCGCCAAGGTTCAAGATGAAATGTTAGAGGCGGCTTTGGAGAAGCTACAAAACCGTGCGCAACGTGCGGCCAAAGCGCTAGGTAAAACTACAGCAGAGTTGAAAGAGATCAACACACAAAATAATTATATGCCACAGCCAGCGATGTATGCCCGTGGCGCGATGATGGAAATGGCGGCGGATTCCAAAATGGCCGCGCCTGTTGCTTCTGCGGGTGAGACGAGTATAACGATGGAAGTGAGTGCGAAGGCGCTGCTGCGTTAGGTTTAATTAGCCTTCAGATTTCCCTTTATAGCCGCTGCCAATTGCGCATCATTTTTTGTATTCATCGCGCCCTTTTCGACGATGATTTTTTCATTGTCTCTGCGTATATCATTGCCTTGCGCGTTGTCCAGGCGCACTTTAACCGCGCATACCGATGCGGGCGTGAGTGTCACCGTGTGCTGCGCATCCTGTCCACGATGCTTAATTGTTAAATCAACAGCGCGGCCTTCGGCGATCGCATCTTCGATCATATATTGCCCATCTTTGCTGGCATGGACAGCTTTGTGGTTAACTTCTAAAATTTGATCGCCGATTTGCAGCACTTTGGATGCTGGCGAGTCTTGACCGATTATGGTCACAGTGGGCTGTTTGCCTACGCCATACATATCACGTACCAAATCCTGGTAGCTTTTGCCTACGCCATCTTGTGTCATAAATTCCGCACCACTATAGAAGCGTTTATTATTGCCGCAAATTTCAGGGTTATTTATTAAAATCGGAGAAACAATATTTTCCAGCCGCTGCGCCATTGTCATGTTTTCTTTTAAAACATCGGCATTGCTGGCAAATGCGGGAATGGAAATGGGGGCAGATAATGTTACTATTACTATAAAGGATAAAAAAATGCGCATCTTGGTCACTTTCGCGTATTCTAAAGGTTAGGCATTTAAAATAGAACGTTTATATTAGAGTTCAAAATTAAAAATGAAAGTCGTATTTAAATGAGTGATGAACGAATGAAAGCAGCGGATGCCGTTGCAGCGAGTGCACGCGAAGAGATAGCACGCACACGAGATGAGGATTTTTCCGCGCGTATTGAAATGCTTATTCGTGATGCCGAAGATAGCCGCTTAAGCTATATGAAGCGTCACCGCATGCGCGGTAATATCACGCTTGGCTTTGGGTTAATCAGCATGACGATGGGTGCTATGGGCTTTGGCTGGTTTTTATTGATGCGTATGGATATTATTTCAGCGGTTTTGAGCATGCTTGCCGCGATAGTATTGCCCGCGATATTGCATGTCTGGCATGCCAGCGTTATTCGCGATTATCAGAAAAATTATAAAACAACGTTTTTGCCTCGACTGGCCAAAGCTTTGGGGGGATTTCAATTCCATCCCAATCGCGGGATAGGAAAAAATATTATCTCACGCACAGGTATCTTACCTAAATATCATAGCTATAGCGCCGAGGATTGTTTTATGGGCAGTTATAAAGGTGTGAAGGTCTTGTTTTCCGAGGCGCGCCTTATGCCTAAGCGCAAGAGCGCGGAGCCTATTTTTGATGGTATTTTTGTGTTGCTGGAAATTCCGACTTCGGTGATTGAAGGCCACACCATTTTAACAGCCGATAGGCGGGCAGTTAAGAAGTGGGCAAGCACACGATGGAAAAAACTTAGCCCTTTATCTTTATCGACTGAGGGCAAAGATTGGGGTAAATTTTCTGCATTTTCCGACAACCCTGAAAGTGCGAAATTATTGATTGGTGATCGTTTATTAAAAGAATTATCCGAAGCCTCGGAGATTTTTGACAATGCCCCTTTAAGCGCCGCGTTTTTTAAAGAGAAATTTATTTTCCTCATGATCCCTTATAGCGGCGATATGTTTGAAGCGTCGAATATTCATCTGCCGGTTGCCACCAAACAACATGCGCTGCAATGCAAGCGAGAGATTGAGCAGATATTAGAGATTATCGACGTGTTTGATTTATATCAACCTGCTGATATGGCGAAAAAGAAAGATAACGATGTAGAGTAAAAGATGTCCGAAGATTCCGATATCATTGAAGATTTTTTATACGACATTATGATCAATTGTGAGCTATATGAGCTTGCTGAACAGGCTTATCGTGACGCTGGTGAAATTCAAAAAGCAGAGATTATCAGGCGGATTGTTAGGGATGCAGGTTTACAATACCAGATCGGCATAAATGCCGCCCCTGTTATAATTGAGGTTTGCGATAAAGGCAGTCAAACCCGTCGATTATCAGAGGGCTATAAGGAAATTAATCTTGAAAGAATTGCCCAACTTCAGCTTCTTGTAAAAAATGCCCCCAAGCCGCTTTTACCCGTAGATTTTGAGCCTTAAATCTGCACCCTCAAAATCACTTCCCCATCCCGGATCATCACTGATTTTTGAGCGCTACGCGGTAGCGGGATTCCGGCGCCGCGGCAAAACATCATGAGGGCAGCGGCGATGAAATCACTGCCATATTCGCGGGTTTCATTGACGTCTTGCGCGGGATTTTCCAGCTTAATTTCATAGATATTTTTATCAACTGTGCTTTGCTCCACGCTTTTTAATATGCCCGCAGGTGGTTTTGGCAATTGTTGCTGCGTGGACAGCGAATAAATCGCTTTATACACTTCTTCATTGCTAAATACTATACGACGGTCTTCTCTAGGCATTTTGTATAAATTCCATATTACAGTAAATATTAAGTAATTAATTTTACACACGAGTATTAAAACCCCATCGCACAGTAATTACAAATATTATCTTCCTTTTACATTAATAGTTAAGTTAACATAATGCATTAATTATTTGTTAATAACATAAATTATACTCATAATTAACAATATATTTACTTCCCCCATCTACTCTCTAGAGAAACAACCCAATAAAAATATAGGGGGAGATGATGGGGAGATCATCGGCGTTAAACGCACAAACAAGCGCATTAAATGCGATTCATTTATTGGAAGGCAGTATTCGCCAACTCGCGGGGATTACATTCCACATGGCAGCAGATCCTGATTCTCATCGTGGTGCAGGGCCAGCTTTTATTTCATTAAAATCCGTATATCAACCCACATCTGATTATGACGGCATGCTCGGCTCTATTATCATGGGCGGGTTTTTGATGGATGCGTTTGCCGTTGCGGCCAATGACAATTCCTTAAACGACATGACGACCACTGCTTTGGTTTGTTCAGCCATGAGTGGACGTCGCGATGATGTCGATATTTTGAGCGAAGCAGTTAACCAACGCTCCCGTCTTAAGGACGAGCGCCGCGCAGAATTTGATTTTCATGGCCGAGGCAGCTTTGCTCAAGGCACGCATAAGAAAATGGCCAATATTTTCAAGGATGATAAACCAGTTTCTCTGGCGCAAGCAGCCTTTCAAAGCACTTTGCGCAAGCGCAAAAATATTGAAAGCACCATTGTACATCTGGATCATGTCATTGACGGCATTAAACGTTCAATGAATGCCATTGATTACTCCCCTGCGGCAGTTTGATTTTAAATTCTAAAGCATGAACATTTGATATAGAATAGGATTTTCTATTGTAAAGATTTTATAAATGCCTGATTTCATTTCAACCATGCTTCGCGAAAAATTTACGATTATAGATCGTAATAATTTTTCTCATTCCAATTCTACTGTTGCCTTGAGCAATAGGATTGTCTTGAATCTGCAGTTCTCTGGCGCCCAGCCCGTTGAGCACCTTGTCATTCGCGGCCACAATATGCACAGCGTTGTTAGAATGGCGGCGCGTATTTATAACGAATTTCATCATCGCGGCGCTTCGGGATACATGTTTCAACATTATGATTGGGACTTATTATGTGATAATGCCTTGTCGGATTATGAATGTATCACTAACCCAAAGCGCTGGATCACCATTTATTATAAAGGGCACGCTCTTTTTTCACGTGGGCAATATCATCCGTTTTTGGATATGATGGAGCTATGCGATAAAGATCATAACCAAGACTATGAGCTTGCCATCCCAAAAGCGCAAAATTTATTAAAGAGAACGGGAAAAAATCTTGAAGTTAAATATGATACGAATGTCGCGCTCACATTAACATTTGATAAGAGACAAGGACGATGCGGTATTATTTTGCGCGGCATTGATAAGGCTTCTACATTTAACTTCTCCGCGCGTTGCCGTGAACATTCGGATCGTGATTTAAATATTTCGCAATGTATGGGAAGCGCTGCCGCGTTTTTAGAAGGGGTGCAATTGGCTTATACACTTGGATCCATGGCTGCTAAGCCTGAAAATACTCGAAACATACAATTTATTCGCGATGGAAAAAAACGCCTTATGCTTCTTAGTATTGAGATTGAAAAGTTGGAACGTGATTTTCAAATTCGTTATCGCCCCGAAAAACCAATTTTTCTCGCGCTCTTAGCGCACGCAGAATCTGCAGCCTCTTCCATATCACATTAAGTTTGCATAATTTATTTTTTTGCATTAATCTTCATGTTTATTGAAAATTAAAAAAGCACAAACATGACTTTAAACTTAAACACTCATAATATATTTATACCGCCAAAATATCAAAATTTGAGCGAAGACAATCTGACAACTTTATATAATCATAAAGATCCTGATGCCATTGCAGCCCTATATAAACAATATGCAGATCAAGTATATGGATACCTATATAAAAAATATATCGATGACGATAGATGCACGTTAGAAGATATTGAGGAATCCGTCCTCAGTGCCTTTTTTCATCACAAAAAAAAGCACACTGTTTTTACTGGAAAAAATAATGCGCAATTTAGGTCATTTATAACACAAAAAGCCAGAAACAATTTGATCGATGTATTTAATAGAAAATCTGCGTCAACACGTAATTTTCCTTTTGCGGACCCTGCCAGATTTGAGGAGAACGATGAGAGCTTTGATATATTTAATCTGAGCGTTGAAAAACCAGCCAGCGCGGAAGACCACGCAATAGCACAACAAACTGCAGATATTCTTGTTGATTTTTTAGAACAGCTATCAGAACGTAACAGAACAATTGTGGAGCTTAAATTCGAGAGCACGCCAGAAAAAGAAATTGCTAAAATATGCGAATTACCAGTTGGCACGATAAAAAGAAGATATTTTACCTTAGTTCGGTCTTTCACTGAATTATCAGGTAACCTCCCTATTGAAAAACAATCCGCTGAATTCGATATACGTAACTTACTCAAAAATTGCCCTGAATTAGGCGATAAAAAGAACGCACGTGAATTACTCAAACCCATAAATATGCTTCCTAAAGCACTAAAACAAATCCTATATTTACAAGTTACTCGTAATATGTCTTTTGAAGATATAGCAGAAAAACAAAAATTATCTGTTACACTTTGTGAAAAACAATCACGCCTAGCCTGTGATCAAATTCGCAAGTATTGCGAAGAACATAACATAGTGCCTCCACATTTTGTTACTGATAATTCAGAATCCATCACTCCACAAATAGATTATTTATAAAGACATGACCAAACCCACTAAACAAACCCTTAAAATCGCCGTATCACTCGGTGCCTTGTTTGATACGCGTGAGGCGCAGGCTGTGTTGGCTTCTCATGGAGAGCGGGATTATAAGCGCTTTATCACGACGGAAAAAACATTTGCGCCATGGCACGGTTTTCCTGTGGTCAAAACCATTGATAACATATTGAAAAATAGCGATCATCTTGACCTTGAGTGATATTGATGTCGCGTAATGATCCTGTCACGGCATTTCCCGCCGTGAGGACGATGCATGAGATGGGATTGCCGCTTAGCCGCATCGTCCTAACACCTAGCCATGATTTTTATGCGCTCGCGCAGAACGAGGCTTTTCGTCCAGATTGGTTTATTACTGTGAATGATACAGATGTTAAAGCTATGGCACAAAGCCATATTGCGGCGAGTTTAATTTCAGGGCCTGAGAGGGCAATTGCGGAGCTAAAAGACCGGCTGCACTTGTCATGGGATTTTGATCGTGTTTTAGGAAGCCATGTGCATGATCGTGAATTTGGCGATACTGCACAAGATGATATACCATTATTTCTGGCACATGAAATTATGAATTTGGATAAGCCTATAAAGCCTGGCCTGTTTCGCGATTTGGCTCTGACATTTGGACAAGCCAGCACATGCTCTCAAACACTGGAACGCCATATTGTGAATTCATGTATTACGGCACGCTCCGATTATGCAGCATTACGGACTATGCGTTCTTTCATGGAATATGGTTTAGATATGGATGTTTTTATAACGGTAGGGACAACTTTATTGGACAGCTTCACCCCAGAAGCGGTTCCCCAACATAAAACAGAAGCCCTCATCACTTTGCGCGATAGCTATACTGATCATTTAACGGTTTTTTTTGATGACAGTAGATCTAACATTGCACGCGCATCACAAGAAGTTATATGCATGCAAGTGCCGCGCGTGGATGATGATTTAAGGCATGCGCTTGCGCGCTCCCCTTAAGCCGCCATGTTGCGCAGTACGTAGTGCAAAATTCCGCCATTTATGAAGTAATCGACTTCGTCCATTGTATCGAGGCGTGATAGCAATGTGACCATGACTTCTTCGCCATTGGCGCGATGGATGGTCATGTTGACTTTCTGGCTGGGTTTTAGGCCGCTTGATATGCCTGTAATATCGAATGTTTCACTGCCGTCAAGCTTGAGCGTTTTACGGGTAACACCCTTTTCATATTGTAGGGGCAAAACGCCCATACCGATCAAATTCGATCTGTGAATGCGCTCAAAACTCTCGGTCACAACTGCGCGAACGCCAAGCAGACGCGTGCCTTTGGCTGCCCAGTCACGGCTGGATCCCGTGCCATATTCCGCGCCGCCGATCACCACCAACGGTGTGCCGACTTCACGATATTTATTTGCAGCATCAAAGATGCTCATTTCATCGCCTGATGGCATGAATTTCGTATAGCCGCCTTCGGTTTCAGGTACCATTTCGTTGCGAATGCGGATATTAGCGAATGTGCCGCGCGTCATCACACGGTCATTACCGCGGCGCGAACCATATGAGTTGAAATTTACGGGTTTAACACCATGCTCAACCAGATATTGTCCAGCGGGGTGTTCACTGCGGAATGCACCGGCGGGGGAGATATGGTCGGTGGTTACGCTGTCGCCAAGGATAGCAAGTGGGCGTGCGCCTACGATGTCGTTTAAATCTTCGGGTTCCATATTCATCCCTTCGAAAAATGGGGGGTTTTGAATATAAGTCGAGCTGTCTTGCCAATCATATGTTTCACCGCTTGCGTTGCCGCCGATGGTTTGCCATTCTTTCGTGCCTTTGAAAACATCAGAGTAACGATCAACGAACATTTCGCGTGTTATAGATGTACGCATTAATTCGGCGATTTCATGGTTAGTTGGCCATATGTCTTTCAGATACACATCCTCACCTTTTTGATCTTGGCCAATGGGATGCTTATACAAATCAATTTGCATGGAGCCTGCAAGTGCGTAAGCCACGACCAGTGGCGGGGAGGCAAGGTAATTTGCCTTAACGTGCGGGGAGATGCGGCCTTCGAAATTACGATTTCCCGAAAGCACGCCGCAAACGGTGAGATCGTTTTGTTCGATGGCTTTGGCAATATCATCGGCCAAAGGCCCCGAATTGCCGATACATGTCGTACAGCCATAGCCGACCAGATCAAATCCGAGCTTATCGAGATCGTCTTGCAACCCCGCTTTTTCGAGGTAATCAGTCACGACTTGTGATCCAGGCGCGAGGGAGGTTTTCACCCATGGTTTAACGCTTAAGCCTTTGGCGAGCGCTTTGCGCGCGACCAGCCCAGCAGCGATCATCACGGCGGGATTGGAGGTGTTTGTGCAAGATGTGATGGCGGCGATTACAACATCACCGTGTCGCATGTCGCGTTTGGCGGGGACATTTGTATGCACTTCATGTGTCATTGCCTCATGCAATTCGACCATCTTTTCTGCGGGCATCTGGCCGCCTTCGTTCAATAATGCGCCTTCTTCGCCGCCTGGTTGTAGGCTTAATTTATCACCCATCAAAATGCGAAATGCGTCTGCGGCTTTGGTCAAATCAATGCGGTCTTGCGGGCGTTTGGGGCCAGAAATTGCGGGCACAACATCATCCAGATCAAGATGCAATGTTGTTGTGTATTCAGGCTCTGGGCTGTTGCTATCGCGCCACATGCCTTGTTCTTTGGCGTATGCTTCGACGATTTTTACGCGGTGTTCGTCACGCCCCGTGAAGCGTAAATAATTCAAAGTTTCCGCATCAATTGGGAAAAATCCACATGTTGCGCCATATTCGGGAGCCATGTTGGCGATGGTGGCTTGGTCAGCGAGCGTAAGGTGATCCAACCCTTCGCCGTAGAATTCGACAAATTTACCGACAACCCCCAAAGCACGGAGCATTTCAACAACGCGAAGCACGAGGTCAGTCGCGGTAGTGCCTTCTTTCATCTTGCCTGTGATTTTAAAACCGACCACTTCAGGGATCAGCATGGATATTGGCTGGCCGAGCATCGCGGCTTCGGCCTCGATACCGCCAACGCCCCAACCCAAAACGGACAAGCCATTAACCATCGTTGTATGTGAATCCGTGCCCACCAGCGTATCGGGATAGATTACGCCTTCATGTTCCCACACAGTTTGCGATAGATATTCGAGGTTCACTTGGTGGCAAATGCCTGTTCCTGGCGGGACAACGCGGAAGTTTTTAAATGCGCCCTGCCCCCATTTGAGGAACTCATAACGCTCGCCATTGCGTTCAAACTCACGCTCTACGTTGGCTTGGAAGGCTTCTGGTGTGCCAAATTTATCAACCATCACCGAATGGTCAATCACCAAATCAACAGGCACAAGCGGGTTAATTTTTTGCGCATCGCCGCCGAGCGATACCATCGCTTCGCGCATTGCTGCCAAATCAACGACAGCGGGAACGCCGGTAAAATCTTGCATCAATACACGCGCGGGACGGTAGGCGATTTCAGTATCGGAGCGTTTATTTTTCTGCCAATCGGCGAGCGCCTGTATATCTTTTGTGGTGACGCTGCGTCCATCTTCGAAACGGAGCAAATTTTCTAGCAAAACTTTGAGCGTATATGGAAGTTTGGAGATATCACCAATTTTGCTCGCGGCTTCTTTGAGTGAATAATAAGCGTAGGTTTTCCCATCGACCTCAAGTGTTTTGCGAGTTTTAAGCGTATCGTTTCCGAGTTTAGTCATGGCGTGCCCCTTTGGCTCAAGAGTGATGTGACAAATATATGTGAATCAATAAGATATGCGATCGCATAGCGATTTCAAGCATAGCATGGAACTCAGCGGGTTTAAAGAGCGGGAATATCTGGAATACGATTAATGCCTAAACCTTCTAAAGTTGGGCACTGTATTTCATCAATAATTTTGTATTGGGGATCAGGATCGACAATAATGCGAGATGCTAAACCGTTGCTTTCGCAATATATAGTTGAATATTCAAGGCCAAAACGATGATGCGCTCCTCCAACAAAATTGATATAATTTATAGATTCATCTTTATGAAACTCAATACTCACATCTACACCATCAGGTGAGCCATCAGAAAAGCTCAATTCCATTTCTTCCAACTGATTTGTTTCATAGCTGTATCGTTCAGTTTGTTTAGCTTGAGAAGCAGCATTAAAATATTGCTTAAAAACAGGACGAGTCAATATTGTTTGAGTTCCAAACTCATCTTCAATCAATTTATTAACAAAATTAACAATATGTTTGTATTCCCCACTATTAAGATTAACTGATACGGGTATTCTTATAATTTGTCCATTCATTATGGCATGATCAAATCTAGCCGAACTTTCAGAAGCAGATTCACACTCATCAAACAATGGCCCCTTTACTCCGTTCTTTGTATTCCTTGGTTTAGAAAACCTACTTTTTTGGCAGTTAAATTCTTCCCCATAGAGCGTTTCCGTTACTGTATTGTCCTGATCTGACTCTGCATATTCCGCTATAATCGCATCAGCAATTTCTGCGGCTTTTGCGTCGCTTATTGTGGCTTTTTTTTGTGGCGCTGGCTTTGGCGGTGTTTCCACGATAGAAAAGGCATTTTGTTCTTTCTCTAGCGCGGCTTTAAAGGTTTGCACGGGTGTATCTTTTGCCAAAGGTGCGACCACCTCTCCCGCATTTTCATTCCACGCATAGCGTAAACCGAGTGCAGCTATTAAACTCGCACCTGCCCCCGCCGCAACCCAAAATGTCTTATTCATAGCCATACGCGCATCTTATACATAAAAAATGCGCCCTGCAATTATATTCTTATGCCTAATAATCTTGTAATATCAGCATCTTAGAATATACCTTACTTTCTGCCCACTTTCGGCATAATTTGGACATATTTGCGTGGGATACTGTAATTATACAAGAATTCGATCCTCTACCAATGATCTCCTTGTTTGAAACAGTTGATGACCAAATTTAAAAACCGTCACGTCTTACCAACGTGGCGGTTTTGTTTTAGCTGTGTTCCTGCTATAAATTGGATATGAACAAACGCAGACGAACCAGTATTGTACGCGCAGGGGTTGGAACGGATCCAGCTTATAAATCAATAATTCCGCCGCTATATTTATCTTCAACGTTTGAAATTGATGGCCTGAAGAATCGTGGCACTTACGAATATTCGCGCACCAAAAACCCTACGCGCGATGAATTGGCGACGGCGCTTGCGGCACTCGAGGGCGGGATTGATTGCGCTGTTACTTCTTCGGGGATGGCGGCACTGACGTTGATTTTGCACCTGTTGGAGCCGCAAGATACGATCTTTGCGCCTTATGATTGTTATGGTCGGTCATATTGGTTATTGCGGGCTTTGGCGCAAAAGCAACATTTCAAGCTTAAATTCATTGATATGTATGATGAAGCGGCGCTTGATAGCGCTTTTGCGCAAGACGCGCCGCGCATGGTTTTGATTGAATCGCCGAGCAACCCCGTTATGCGTATCGCTGATATCGCCGATATCGCACAGCGCACGCATAAAAATGGTGGGTTGGTGGTGTGTGATAACACGTTTTTGTCACCTATGCTCCAGCAGCCTTTTACGCATGGCGCGGATATTGTTTATCATTCTACGACCAAATTTTTAAACGGGCATAGCGACGTTGTGGGTGGAGCGGTTATTGTTAAAGATAGTGAGGAAATAGCGGCAGATCTTCATTTGTGGAATAATTCGCTTGGTACTATTGGTGCGCCGTTTGATGCGTATATGACTTTGCGGGGGTTACGCACGCTTGAAGTGCGGGTGCATCGGGCGCAGGACAATGCGATGCGCATTGCTGATTTTTTGGATGGTCATGCCCAAGTCAGCCGCGTCTATTATCCTGGCCTTGAAAGGCACACAGACCATGCAATCGCTAAGCGTCAACAAGACGGTTTTGGCGCAATGATCAGCTTTGAATTGGATGGCGATGTGAACGCGTTTTTAAAGCATTTGGAGATTTTTTCCCTCGCGCAAAGTCTTGGCGGCACGGAAAGCCTGATTAATCACCCTGCAAGCATGACACATGTTTCAATGGGCGCGGAAGCACGAGCTAAAGCCGGCGTTACCGATACTTTGCTCCGCCTTTCCGTAGGCATTGAACATGTCGACGATTTGCTTGAAGATTTGAGTAACGCGCTGGCGGGTTAATATTTCTAACACGCTGCTTATTTACGCATATAGTCCGGCGGGCGGTAGTTGGGGCATTTGGCTTGGACGGAGGTATATTCCTCTAGGCTGTCGATGCTTTGCTGAAGTTCTGCGCGTTCGATGTCCATTTTTTTATGCTCAAGCTCCAAAAACTGGCTGATTGTCTCTTGCATTCTTGTAGCCACGGCTTGCACATTATCTGCGGGTATTGGCCCAACAATAAACCCGCGCTCTTTTAATCCGTCAAATACTTTTTGCCCCATAGATTTGGCGAATTTATTTACGATGATTTTATCCGCATTTACATGACGCATTTCGTGTTTGAGAACCGCTTTATACATACAACGGTCTTTAGCGACTTCTTTGCCAATTACTATTGTAGGGTCTATTTCCAACTCTATATCAACGCTTTTGTACCATATGCAATATCCGCCAGTACGCGGGGAATATTTATTATCTAAATCAACTTTGGTTTTCCAAGATATACCGCCCCTCATATAACCATTTGTATGCGTCATGCTGTCAAAACCATAAGGGTTAATGGTGTTAACGACTTCCGATTGAATTTGCTTTAATGTTTGCGAAGTATCAATCTTAACTTTGTGCGTTTTAGGGATAACGGATATTTTGGCAGGCTCAGGCATTTGACAAAAAGGCGTGCTGGTTACTGCCATGACCAATAATGTGCCGGCCGTTAAAGGATCAATGGGTAACATATATGCGCTCTCGTCTTTTAAATCTGCTTCTTATATACTATAACATCGTGATTAATAATGTTTAAAGGAACTTGCTTATGATGCTGCTTATTCAGCTCGTTGATTTGGTGTTTAATATATTTATATTTATCATTATTGCACAAGTGGTGGTGAACTGGTTAATTGTATTTGACGTTATTAATATTAACAATGCCAATGCTCGGAAAATGGTTGAAGCATTGGATAAGATAACCGCGCCGATTTATCGCCCGTTACGCAAAATTATCCCTTCAATTGGCGGCATTGATATCACACCGATTATTGTGCTTATCGGTTTAAATATTTTACAAAATATAATTGTAGGAGGCTTGCTCCATGCCTAAAAATAAAATTATTGACGGCAAAGCGATAGCTGGCCAACTGCGTGAGGCACTGGCGGCTCATGTGAAAAAGATGCATATAAAGCCAGGTTTAGCGGTAATTTTGGTGGGCGATGATCCCGCCAGCCATGTTTATGTTCGCAATAAAATCAAGGCGTGTGAGGAAGTTGGCATCCAAAGCTTTGAGGCGCGCCTGCCGCAAAAAGCTCGACAAGGTGATATTGAAGCAGCGATTAAAGGTTTTAACACACGACCTGATGTGCACGGTATTTTGTTGCAGTTGCCACTGCCGGATCATTTGGATTCTGATGCGCTTGTGCAAATGATTGCACCTCATAAGGATGTTGATGGCTTATCTTTTATTAATCAAGGCAAGCTTGTTGCGGGTGATCCCAGCGGGTTAGTGCCGTGCACCCCTCAGGGCAGCATGATGTTGATCAAACGCGTTGAAGAAGATCTTAATGGTAAACATGCCGTTGTGATCGGGCGCTCATTATTATTTGGCAAGCCGATGGCGCAGCTTTTGTTGGCTGCCAATTGTACGGTCACAATAGCGCATTCTCGAACCACAGATTTAGCTGAACATTGTCGTCAAGCTGATATTTTGGTTGCTGCTGTGGGACGCGCGCAAATGGTGCGCAAAGATTGGGTTAAACCTGGTGCGATTGTTATTGATGTGGGCATTAATCGCCAAAGCAACGGTAAATTATGCGGCGATGTTGATTATGAAGGTGTAATTGAAGTTGCACGTGCGATTACGCCTGTACCTGGAGGCGTGGGTCCTATGACCATTGCGTGTTTATTGAAAAATACAGTCGAAGCGGCCAAGCGATCATTAGGCAGGGCTTGATACGGGTTGCAAATATCTAAATTAATATACCATCAACATAAAAGGCGTGTAGGTTTGCATTTGCTCTAAGGATGCTTGTTGCGCACTATAAAGGGCAATGTAGCGTTTAAGCTGATTGCGGTCTTTAAATTTAAAAACTGGCGCTTTAAAAACGTAAGATTCGGGACCAATTTCTTTCAAATATTCTAAAACTGCACGGTTATTGTCAATCCAATTGCGCGCCTCTGCAAAAAATGCATTGGCTAGTGCAGAATTGTATTTTAATGATGAGCGAATAGATGACGAAGAATTATGGCGATCAATCTCTTTATTTATTAAAACCACTTCTGCATTTATATCATCTTGCCAGCGATCAAGAATTTTATATGCGTTTTTAAGATTGGTCAGTTGACCGTCTATATTATGTTGCGAATTTAAAACTAATGGTCCGCCAACCAACGCCATATATCGGCGCAACTCATACCCATGCCGATCATATTGGGGCGGTAAGTCGATCGTTATACCGTGCACTAAAGCTTCAATACGATCTTTTAATAGCTTGGCTGTGTTGCTTTCAACATATTTGATTTTAGAAAATGTTGGCTCCATAGGGGGGTGATAAGGCAAATCACCTTTAAGTTGCGATATATCAGTATCTTTATGGAGAGGGTAATGCTGCTCCAAGTTAATTATGTTTCTCGCATTGCCCGCATTGTTATCGATACTCTGCGCCATTAGCAATTGCGGCATAATGCAAACAAACATTGATAAACAAACCCATGCATGTAAATTTTTTAGTTTCATAGCGCATTATAGCCGATTTTATTCGCCTTGCGCTACTGTAAAGCCGGGTTGCCCATCATAATTATGCAACATCACCGATTTTGTGAAATTTAGTCCGGACTCGTTCATGCGGTTCATGAGCGCCAACACTTGGCTGGTTTTAATATGTGCTCCATCATTGGTCATGAATCTTAAACGCCAATTATCCACACAAAATGTTTGCGGGCGTCCATTTGGCCAGACTTTTGTGCCGCGATTGGAAATCATTTGTAGTTTTAGATTATCATTAACACATGCATTGATTTGCGCGGCGAGATCGTCGGGTTTGCCTTCAAAGTTAATACCAATATCAACGCCTACGCGTTCTTTAACAACATCGACAGGTTTCTTTAAGGGGGGGAGTTTTAAGCCGCCTGCAACATTTGGATAATCTTTAACCTCCAACTTTTCAGGTTTTTGACCGAGGCGTTCAATCACGGCCTTAGTGAAACCATCTGTGCCGACTTTTTCTTTGGATACGCCGTCGCGGAAAATTTCGCCCGTGTGAATACCGTCTTCTAACGTTCTGAGCCATGCATTGTGGATTTTGGATGCTGCGTCGCCTTGGCCTATATGGGTGAGCATCATGACTGAGCCGAGGATTAATCCCGATGGATTGGCGATGCCTTTGCCCGCGATGTCAGGGGCGGAGCCGTGAACGGCCTCAAACATGCCGAAATCTTCGCCGATGTTGGACGAGCCGCCCAAACCAACAGATCCCGTCACTTCGGCGGCAACGTCGGATATAATATCACCGTACAAATTGGTTGTGACAATCACATCAAACATTTCAGGGTGGTTAGCGACTTTGGCTGTGCCGATATCAATAATCATGTGATCATTTTGGATGTCGGGATATTCGGCGGCGATCTCATCAAACACACGATGGAACAGGCCATCAGAAATTTTCATGATGTTGTCTTTGGACATGCACGTGACTTTTTTGCGGTTATTGGCGCGAGCATATTCAAACGCGTAGCGCATGATGCGCTCTGTTCCCGGACGGGTGATGACCTTGAGAGATGCCATCACATCGCGACTTTGGCGATATTCTATGCCGCCATAAAGATCTTCTTCATTTTCACGGATGATGACCAAATCCATCGTTGGATGGTTGGTTTTGATATAAGGGTGATACGACACGCAAGGGCGTACATTGGCGAAAAGGCCGAGCGATTTGCGTACTGTCACATTGAGCGATTTAAAACCGCCGCCTTGTGGGGTTGTGATCGGCGCTTTGAGGAAGACTTTTGTACGCAGGAGCGATTCCCAAGAGCTTTCGGCGATGCCTGTTTTCTCACCGCTTTCATATACGGCTTTGCCAATTTCGATTTCTTCAATTTTGATCGTCGCGCCCGCCGCATCAAGAATTTCCAGCGTAGAATCCATGATTGCAGGGCCAATACCATCGCCTTTTGCGACTGTGATGGGAGTTTTAGACATGTGCGAATTTCCTTCAAAATGGTGAATACCGAGGATGATTTTAACACGCTTATAACGCTTTACGAAGCAAAGTTTTTTTATTCACCAAATGGCGAAGGGAAAGGAAATTCAAGCGGCATTTTGACGATGCCTGTGGTGGGGCAAGGTTCTCCGTTTTCCACCAATCCACCTTCGCTAGTTACAACAATGCCGTAGCCGCAACTAAAAGCTTGAGAACCTAATACATTATCAACAGTTTCAGTAATATCACGCGTATATATTTTAATTCGATTATCTCTAAAATAAACAGTTTCACCGTAAATGGTGCTATAGTCATTCCAATTAACAATCGTATATGTTATACTTATGCATGACATATCCAATATCATTTCGTCGCAAGGTTGTTGCG
>JBBKXA010000088.1:0-7531 GCA_037969235.1 Bdellovibrionales bacterium
TATTTAACAGGATTTGCTCAAATGGGGCATCCCTGCCGCACAAGTGCATTTTGAATACTTAGGTCCACGCGAAGAATTACAACAAGCCGCATAGATAAAAATGGGCGGTGTAAAACTTACACCGCCCATAATTTTAAACTAGAAAAAGAAAACTAACAGCAGCCAGAATCTTTAGATTTTTTGTCTGTCGCGTCTTTTTTATCATCGTTTTTGTGTGATGATTGCTTGTCTTTTTCAGTTTGTGATTTCTGATCTTTATTTGCAGTTACATTACTGCTTGGTTTTTGTTGTGTTTTATTCATGATAAAACTCCGATCAAGTGCTAAGAGAGCCTAACTATTCAGACCCTAGACATTGATACTGCGCCTGCAATTTAAAAAACGATTTGATTGCAATCAAATCATACAACATTTTTATGCAAGGACAGATGCACGGGGCAGTCTTCCGATAATGAACAACTATCACACACAAAATGACTGGTTTTTTCTACGTTGTTGATGGACACGTGTGCGCCGTTTACTTCGAAACCTTCGCCTCGCAAGTTTTTTAAGGCGCGGGAAAACGTTTCCAGCTCAATGCGTAAACGCGAGGCTATGAGGGTTTTGCTATAGGGCAGCTCGAACCCCTTAGGATCAAACCCGTAGAGCGTGCATAAGCGTTGCAAGTAACATGCGACAATTTGCGTAGCTGACATGGTGGATTGGTGTTCGGCTTCGATTTGTGCGCTGTGCAGGCGATCAGACAGGCTGGCCATTAAATGCTCGGCCATGTGGTTAATGTTATTTAAATTCGCAACCATCCACGAAATGGGAATTTCCAGCACGACAATTTCATCAACCGCGCGAGCATTTTTATTGTGCGTGACTTGTTTGGTTATAATTTCATCGGCATTCAGAGAATCTCCCGCAATTAACAGATCGCTCGTCACCTCATGACCATCGGGGGTTTCACGGAAAATTTGCACCGTGCCGCGACAGACCACATAAAAATGCGTAATCGCATCGCCATGCATGAATAAATACGCGCCGCGCTCACAATTGCGGAGGCGGCTATTTGCAAGAAGGCGCGTGTTTTCCTCTACGCTCAGACCTGAAAACAGCGGAAGCGTTCTCAACAGTTCTGATTTTAACGGCATAATATTTTCCAGTACATATATTGCTAGACTGTACACCATCGCTGCGTGATTAGCTTGCACTTACTTTGAACCATTTGATTGTAATCAAACCCTTTGGTAATCCTCGTGCGTATCATTACACCACATCATATAGAAAGGTTTAGTTATGATCGCGAATGAAGCATATACGACAAAAATAGATTTAAATGGTGAAAATCATATTGCCAAGAGGCTGCCAATTTTAGGGACACTGCATTTAAGCTCATGGAGCTCTAATGCACTGGAAATTTCTCACAATGCTAAAAACAAGCTCAGCGTTGGAGAACAAACTGGCTGTGATTTGGCAACAGATTAGCGGGATGTTTTTATGTTCACTATCCTATCTTTGATTAGCACTATAATGTTAGGCTAGCTCTTAAAAAGGTAAAGAAAGCATGGCATTGAGCGATAAAATAACAAAAGTTTTAGGCGCTGAGATTTATCATGAGAGCAATCCGTTGAATGCGCATTCAATTGAGATACAGGATTTTCGCGATGAGTTTCTGCTTATGGGGGATGACGCGATTAAAGCGCGTGGTGATGCGAATACTGATCTTGCAGGTGTTTTAGATACAGCGCGCAAACATGGTTGGAAATATGATCATGTTTTAAGCGAGAAGGCTGGACCAGGGGGCATTGTTGCGGACGAAGCATTTGATGCAATTTGCCAACCTGTTCTTGATGCACTTCAAAAGGCAATTGATGCCGGTGAGCCTTACGATGGTGTGATGCTTAATTTGCATGGGGCAATGATTACAAAGTCTTATGATGATGGCGAAGGCGAGATTTTGCGCCGTGTGAGGGAGGTTATTGGCATGGATGTACCGATTGCGATTACGCTCGACCCACATGCCAATGTCAGCGCGGAGATGTGTGAGCGTGCCAATATTATCGCGGCGTATAAAACCTATCCGCATACCGATATGCGTGTGAATGCACGGCAGGCAGCGGAGGTGTTACAACGTGCCATGATAGAAGGCCTAAGCCCACGCACTTTGCGCGTTCCTGTTGCCATGATAGAAGAAGCCAATGGCGGGAGCACAACCGAAGGCGCGATGATTGCACGTATTGCGGCGGCAAAGGCGCATGAGCAAACCGAAGGGGCGCTTGCGGTCAGTGTTATTGCGGGTTTTCCTGCCAATGTTGAATTTGTCGGGCCCAGTGTTCTTGTCACGTATTTTGGTGATGAAACGCCGCATTTAAAGTTTGCGCAAGATATCGCGCAGGATATTTGGGATCGCCGAAATGAGGTAGTAAACACCTATTTGAGCGTTGAGAATTCCGCAGATATCGCGGCACATTATGATCGTCACACGCACTTAAATAAACCACTCGTAATTGCGGATTACGCGGATAATCCTGGTGCGGGCGCACCTGGCGATTCGACGGCTTTGTTGCAATCCATGCTTGATGCTCATGTGAAAAAGGCTTGTTTTGGGCCGATGGTTGATGAGGAGGTTGCGAGCGCAATCCATGCTCTGATGGCTTCTGGTGAAAATAAAGCTGGTGATGTTGTGAGTATTGAGCTCGGTGGGAAAAACTTTCCTGATAAGGGCGGAGCGCCTTTGAACCTTGATGTTGAAATCGTCTCTGTCCATGACGGTGATGTTTTGGGCAGTGGCCCTATAATCGGTGGAATTCATAAGGATTTTGGTGCAACGGCGGTTCTTCGCATTAAAGGCGTTGATATATTGGTGGTTAGTCACGCGCAGCAAATGTTAGATTTGGAACAGTTCAAGACTTTCGGAATTATGCCCGAAGATTATGATGTCGTTGCGCTTAAATCTATGCAACATTTCCGCGCCGCGTTTACCCCAATCGCTGGCGATATAATCGTATGCGACAGCGGAGCGCTCTGCAGCCCAATTTATCGCCGTGAAGATTTCCCCAAAGTCCCCACGCCCACATTCCCGCTAGAAGACACGGACATATTAGACCACACGCACAGCATAAGTTTGACGCATGAGCCGTAACCTGCTACTAATATTTTAGAGTTTGGCAAAAGCCCTCTATTTAAACGATTTTTTTGAAAAGATACTTGCCTTATTTTGGTAAAATAAGAGGCCGATCAAGACCTCAATTCTTTTTTCGCGAAGTTTAGCTTTATAGTTTTTGCGCCTATTCAGGCTTTGAAATGCGACCCACGCATTGTGCGGGGTGCACGCATGAACGCGTTATATGTGCGTTTGCAAAACAGGAGGCATGAATATGCCCGTCGTTTCTTTTTCTCCACAAACAAAACAAAAAACAGCCATTATTTATTGCGAAGGCAATTTCGGGCGCATAGACGGCAAAACCGCCAATGGGCTTATTCGATGCTCAGAAAAATATAAAATCCTCGCGGTTATCGACAGCACTAAAGCGGGCCAAGATTGTGGCATGGTTTTGGACGATGTAAATAATGCAATCCCCGTATGCCGCGATATGGTCGAAGCATTGAAAGTAGCTGGAGAAACTCCGCATAGCTTCATTTACGGCATGGCACCTTTAAGTGGAATGCTATCGGACAATGAACGCACCATTATGTTGGACGCGATTAATCTCGGCATGAATATCGTGAATGGTTTGCACCAATTCTTAAATGACGATACCGAATTCGCTGCCGCCAGCGCCGCCAATAATGTGACCATCCGCGATATAAGAAAGCCGCGCGATAAGAAAGATTTAAAAGTATTCAGCGGGCGTATCAATGAAGTCACCTGCCCACGCATTGCGGTCCTCGGGACAGACGGTGCAATTGGCAAGCGTACTACCGCTACCATTTTAACTAAAGCCTTAAATGTTCACGGGATAAAAGCCGTGATGGTCGGCACAGGACAAACGGGTCTTATCCAAGGTGCGCGCTATGGTATTGCCATTGACGCTATTGTTCCGCAATTTTGCTCTGGTGAAATGGAAGCCACAGTTGTAAACGCTTTTGAAGGTGAAAAGCCCGATATTATAATTATTGAAGGGCAGGGCGCGCTTAGCCATCCTGCTTATCTGACCTCCGCTTATATTTTGCGAGGAAGCCGCCCCGATGCGGTTATTTTGCAACATGCACCCAAGCGCGGCACGCTATCGGATTACCCCGATATAAAAATGCCAAGTGCGACCAGAGAGATTAATTTGATTGAAACATTTGCTGATACAAAAGTCATTGGCTTGACAATCAACCATGAAAATATGAGCGATGAAGAAGTAAGCGCGGCAATTGTTCATTACGAGGAAACCTTAGACATTCCCGCCACAGACGCTCTTACCCGCTCACCTAGTGCGCTGGTAGAAATGGTTTTGCAGGCGTTTCCAGCGCTGGATAAAAAACTTTCTACAGCCGCTTAATGAGCGCGCCACGCTTAGAGATTGATTTAAAGAAAATCCACCACAATGCTAGAACGTTGGTTGAACGATTAGCGCCGATGGGTATTTCTGTGACAGGCATGACCAAAGCCACGCTTGGCGCACCTGACATTGCCAAAACATTGCTAGATGCAGGAGTCAGCGGGCTGGGTGATTCACGTATTGAGAACATAATGAAAATGCGAGAGGCTGGCGCAGATGCGCCTTTAATACTCACGCGCTCCCCCATGTTGAGCCGCGTTGAAAAAATCGTTGAACACGCCGACATAAGTTTTAATACTGAGCTTACCGTCATAACCGCTCTATCGAACGCCGCACAAAAAGCAGGCCGCACGCATGGTGTTGTTCTTATGGTGGAGCTTGGGGATTTGCGCGAGGGCGTGATGCCAAATGATGTTAAAAATATGGTGCGTGAAATTCTAACGCTACCAAACATAGAGTTTAAAGGCATTGGTACAAACCTCGCCTGCCGCAGCGGCGTTACCCCAGACGTTAACAATATGAACGCATTATCCACGCTGGCAAACTCTATTGATAAGACATTTGGCTTTACGATGGAGATTGTTTCAGGCGGTAATTCAGCAAACTTAGAGTGGGCGTTCAGTGGCGCGGATATTGGCCGCATTAATAATTTACGTTTAGGTGAGGCCATCCTGCTCGGACTAAACCCTCTCAATCGCAAACCCATTGAGGGACTTCAAACCTGTGCTTTTATGCTTATTGGCGAAGTCATCGAAGCTAAAACTAAACCAGCACAACCTTGGGGAAGAATAGCACAGATGGCGTTTGGTGTGCCCTTGCCGAACATTAATCAAGGCTGCATCTATCAAATTTTAATTGCGATCGGGGAACAAGACACTAATCCATGCGGTCTTACGCCACCGCCCAACATTGAAATTCTCGGCGCAAGCAGTGATCATCTCATTTTAAGTTCACATAAGGCACGCCCATCTTTAGGCGAGGAAATTGCATTTCAATTAAACTACAGCGCCCTAGCGCGAGCCATGATTTCAACCTTTATTACTAATTCTATATTGAAATAATTATATAGGCGCACTGGTGTATGGCTGCCTTAATAATTACCTAACTTTAGCTCAATCTATACCAAGTAGCACGAGCCTTACCAAGGCGTTGAACCCGTCCAGATGATACCAGTTCACGCAGCCTCACTTTTAACGTATTTTGGTTTGCATGAGTAAGTTTTACAATTTCTGAAATACTCAGCCGCTCATTCTCCTTTAGTAGCTCTAAAATTTGCACTGATAATGCTGGTAGGGTGTTATCATCAGAAGATTTTTCTGTACTCACTTTGGCGGCAAGATTGGCTTTTTGTTTTTTCAGACACCGCAAAAAAAAACCAAGCCAGGGCTCCCAATCCGGACTGTCTTGTTTGAGAGTTGTTTGTGTGCGGCGCAAGGCTTTATAGTACAAATCTTTATTATCTTCGATAATGCTTTCCAGCGAAGCGTAGGGCACATAGCTATAGCCAGATTTCAACAACATGAGCGTGGTTAGGATGCGGGATAATCTGCCATTCCCATCTTGAAACGGGTGAATAGCTAGAAATACGACTTTAAAAACGGCGATTGCCAACAGTGGATGAAGGCTGTCTTCGGCGATGGTTTTATTGATCCATTTGACTAACTCTTCCATTTCACGAGGCGTATTAAATGGGCTGGATGTTTCAAATATCACACCGATTTCTTTGCCGTTTTCATCAATAGCCACAACGTTGTTGGAAAGCTTTTTATAATCGCCTCGATGGCGCTCGTCCTTATTACTGTGGCGCAATAAAATTTGATGAAGCTGACGGATATGATTTTCAGTGATGGCCATATCTTCAAAAGCTTGAAAAACTGTGTCCATCGCCTCAGCGTAGCCAGCCACTTCTTGTTCATCACGACTTTTAAAAGATGTGGAAGTTAAATTTGAAAGTAAGGTCTCCACCTGCATATCGCTTAATTTTGCACCTTCAATGCGTGTGGATGAGCCGATGCTTTCAATTGTTGCAACTTTTTTAAGCTTTAGAAGCCGCTCTGGAGACATGTTTTTTAAAGCTTCCCACTTGCCCTTAAATTCATCAATCTCCGCTATGAGTTTAAGGAGCTCTTGAGTAATGGTGATTTTGGGTTCCTTCATATCGTGCCTAATATATCCGATTTCATACCCGATTATATCCGATTATATCCGATGTTCAAGTGTAGATGTTTGGAGTGTGTTTTCGTTCAAAATCTATTTGGCACTTTTACGTGAAGGTTGATAGAGCTCATCATCGTCTTCATCATCTTTGAAGATTTCTGGCAAAGTATCACTTTTATCGTTGGAAGCATCTTTTAAAAAATCAATTTGGTTGGGGTCTGAATCCTGTTTGCTCGGATCAGGAATGTTAAATCTAGGTATGGCTTCATTTTTATACTCTAATGTGGGGATTTGCGGCGCAGGCAGTAAGCGCTCCATAAAGGTTGGATCTTCCCAAAACTTAATTTTTTCGCATTTAACAGGGTTTGAAGCTTCAACAAGAATAATTGCCTCTTTTTTAGAGAGCTTACGCATTTCATCTTTTGTGATGAGTGGACGTCCTCTGGAGCTTTTACTATGAGTAGGCGCTTCGTAAGACGCAGAGCGCTTTTGAGACACACTGGTTGTTTCGATGGTTTTATCGCCGCAGCTCTCACTGACATAGCGCGCGGTTTCTAAATCATTGGTGGTATAAAAAACCTGATGCGCGCAGCATGAGAGAATGCCATCTCGCTCGTCGCGGCTGTAGGTTGTATCGAGAAACTTCAATCCCTGTACAACGGCCATTACCCGAGTTGAATAGCCTGCTAGTAGCGTAAAGGCTTTGGTCATCACATCCAATTTGCCCAGCATGTGAAACTCATCAAGCAATATTAAAACTTGGTTTTTTTCGGAACTATCAGGCAGCTCCATGGCTAGAATGGTGATGACCTGCTCAAAGAAAATTCTGATCAAAGGGGCGAGGGAGGCAATTTGTCCTGCTGAAATCCCGACATAAATAGAGATGTTTTGTCGGCGAAG
>JBBKXA010000089.1:0-13557 GCA_037969235.1 Bdellovibrionales bacterium
CGTACGACAGCGAAAAGTAAAACTATACGAATAAGAATAGTCATTTTTTTAAATAAAAATTTAGTTTGACTTTATTTGTAAAAATAGATTATTTTACGTCCATGAGCAAAACACGCGCACAAAACCTGAACCCGCGACGCCCACGCTAATCATTTGATTAAGCGGGCGGATTTTTCTCGACCCCAAATTTTTTCCAAAATCTCGAAAACTTTGAACGCTTAATCTCTATGACCCTTGAAAGAGAGCGCAAAGCATTGCATTGTAATTAACGAGAAATAACAGAGTTGAAAAAAACATGAGCAAAATACAAATCGACAAAATCGCTTCGGTGACCAAAAATCTAAATCTACAGCACGAGGAATCACTCACTGACAAATTGTCATGCGATATGGGCACCGTGCTCGCAGTTGAAGTTCTTGAAGATAAAAATATCTACAACGAATTGGAATTGCCGACAGGCCGCATGTCGAAGCTTAAAAAAGGCGATATTATCGCCGTAGCTTTGGGCAACCGTATGGCGCTTAAGGGCTTTGTCGGGCATCTGCCCAAAACACTCAAAGTCGATGATATTATCCATTTGCTGAATTTTGGTGGCGTTGCTGGCGTATGTACATCTGCAAACTTAAAAGAAGTCGGCGAGCCGCTACGCATCCGCGTTCTCGGCGGAATTGCACGCAAAGGCAAACTGCTCAATATCGCACAAGCCGCATTATTCAAGCCTGTGGAAAATTTAAAATCCACCACGCCGTTGATTATTACAACGGGAACATCAATGGATAGCGGTAAAACCACCGTAGCAACAGAAGTTGTAAAAACACTCACACGTATGGGCATGAAGCTCGCAGGCGCAAAACTAACAGGCGTAGGCGCGCAGCGCGATTTGTTCAAAATGGACGATTACGGCATCTACGAAGGCGTAACATTCGCCGATTGCGGCATTACATCAACCGCCAATATGCCCGATGCGCAAATGGTCGGCGTGGCCAAAGGCGCTATTGACCACCTCTCCAAATCCAACCCCGATGCGATTATGATCGAATTTGGTGACGGTTTAATGGGGCGTTACGGCGTGGAGGCCATTTTGCGCGATCCACAAATCCAAGCCAACGTCCGTTTCCACATCGGTTGCGCAAGCGAGCCAGTGGGTGCGATAGGCTTAGCAGACACCTGCAGAAATATAGGCCTGCCCATCGATATGATGAGCGGCCCTGTAACAGATAACCAGGTCGGCAAAGATATCTTACGTGAACGGCTTGGCATTTTGACCTACAATGCGTTTAATCCTGATAATGAATGGCTTGATTTAATCATTGCGCGCTGGGCGATGGAGCATCAGAATGCCGCCTAAAATAAAAGCATCAATCATCGGTATATCGGGCTATACGGGGGTGGAACTCCTGCGTATTCTGCACGCGCACCCCAACGTTGAGATCACACATTTAACATCGCGCCAGCACGAGGATGCACCGATTGGGGATATTTTCCCCCACCTTGCGCATCTTGACTATCGCGTTACAAATACCGATCATGTTGAAGTTGGAAAAAATTGTGATGTGGTCTTCCTCTGTCTGCCACACAAAACGGCGCAAGATGTGGTGGCCGATCTGCATGGCAAGGTCAAAGTCATTGACCTCTCCGCCGATTACCGCCTCAACGATGTAAAAACGTACGAAAAATATTACACAGCCCATAATCACCCGCATTTATTAAGCGAAGTCATTTACGGCGCACCAGAAATTCACCGCGAAGCCATTAAAACTGCAACAACAGTCGCCAACCCAGGATGCTTTGCGCTTCTTTCCCAACTCATGCTATTGCCACTCGCGGGCGTGATTGACCATGCCGATATCATGGCCGTCACAGGCTCCAGCGGTTCAGGAAAAAGCGCGAGCGACGGCACGCACCATCCCATCCGCTCACACAATATGAAGAGCTACAACATCAATCAACACCGCCACATTCCCGAAATTTGCGCCAGCGCAAAAATCAACGAAAGCCAGTTGAACTTCGTGCCGACATCTGGCCCATTCGTGCGCGGAATATTCGCAACCGCTTTTGTGCGCACAAATAAACCTCCGCAAGATGCCGCAGAATTTTATAAAGACCATCTTTTTATACGATTAAGTGACAATGTAGCGCTTGCCAATATTGTTGGGTCAAATTACTGCGACCTATCATACCAAAAAATCAATGATACGACTTATATCGTCCAAGGCGCACTCGATAATTTGGTCAAAGGCGCCGCAGGGTGTGCGGTGCAAAATATGAATCTCATGTTTAATATAAACGAAACCGTCGGGCTAAATTCCCTAAGCCCGCTTTATCCTTAAGGTGAAAAAATGAAAAAGAAAAATCAAATGCCTGAATTTTTTATCAACGCGTTTTATGAAAGTAAATTTCGCAATAATCTGTTCGTCATCAAAGCAGGCGGTAAAATTATCGAAGACGATAAAATGCTTGAAAACCTCCTCGCAAATATCCGTGATTTAAACATGCGCGGCATAAAAACCCTGCTCGTTTACGGTGGTGGAAACGCGATGGATATAGAATCCGCCAAGCGCGGCGTTCAAGTGACAAAACACGAAGGCCGCCGTATCACCGACCAAGCCAGCATTGATGTGATGAAACATGTAGTGGGCGGCGATCTTGCGTTAAAAATATCCTCCTTTATGGCGCGCCTCAACCTTGAAGGGTATGCTTTTAACGCTGTCCCGCCTGCATGGATGGATGTCGATTTACGCGATAAAAAACCTGTGGATTTCGGTTTCGTCGGTGAAATCAAACGCGTCCACGTAAGGCCGATTAACCGTTTGATGAAAAACACAAACTTTGTTGTAACGTCTTGCTTGTCCTTCACTGAAAAAGGCGAGATATGCAATATAAATGCCGACACGATAGCCACCCAAATCGCGATTCGTCTTCAAGCGCATAAGCTCATTTTCCTCTCCGATGTGGATGGCGTAAAGATCAACGGCAAAACCACAGACTTAATAACGACCACCCAAATCGACGGCTACATCGCCGATGGTACGGTTGATGGCGGAATGCGCGTGAAGCTTGAGAACTGTAAGGCTGCATTGCTCGCGGGTGTGCGTCGTATCCACTTACTCAATGGCTTCCGCGATGATGCCTTGCATAAGGAAATATTCGAGCCCGTAGGCACAGGAACGATGTTGATTATGGATGATGAACGAGGAGCCTATGAAAATGAAATTGAAGCACAAAAAGCGGTAGAAGGTTATAAATAAAAGGCAGTAAACATATGAGCAAAAACGCACAAAACATCATCGATGAATCCTTTGAATATTTGATGAAAACATATGCCCCACAACCCGTAGTCATGGATTACGGGCAGGGGTGCTACGCTTTTGATACTGACGGAAAAAAATACCTCGATTGCGCCGCCGGCATTGCCGTTGCCTCCTTAGGCCATGCCCATCCCGCGTTGTTGAAAACAATTAACGACCAAGCGCAAAAAATGCTAATTTGTCAGGCGTCATATGCAACAGAGCCAAAGTTGGAAGCGGCAAAGTTGCTTATAGATACATCATGTTTTGATCTGGTGTTCTTTTGTAACAGCGGCACAGAAAGCGTAGAAGCCGCCATAAAATGCGCGCGCAAATGGGCCTATGAGGAAAAAGGCGCTCACGCTAACGAAATTATCGCCTTTAGAAGTTCTTTCCATGGGCGCACATACGGCGCGGCCAGCATCACCGAAAAGCGTAATGTTCAACCCTTTTTCGAACCCTACATCCCCGGTGTCCATTTTGCTGAATTTAACAATATTGACAGCGTTCGTGAATTAATAACCAATAATATCGCCGCGATTATCATTGAGCCCGTACAAGGCGAGGGCGGTATTACCCCTGCGGAATACGGCTTCATCAAAGCTTTGCGCAAAATTTGTGACGATCACAACATATGTCTCATTTTTGATGAAGTGCAAGCAGGGTTTGGGCGCATGGGCACGCTACACGCCTACCAAGCATTTAATGTTGAGCCAGACATCGCATGCTGGGCCAAAGGTATGGGTAGCGGTTTCCCCGTTGGCGCAATGGTGGCAAAAGAAAAATTCGGCAAAGCCATTGTCGTTGGCACACACGGCACAACATATGGCGGAAACCCGCTGGCCTGCGCCGTTGCGGCATGTGTGATGAAAGAAATGATGGCGGATGGTTTTCTTGAAAACGTTAACGCCGTATCCAAAATCCTATTTGACGGCCTGCAAGATATAAAACGCAAATCGAATAAAATCACTGATATCCGTGGTAAGGGCTTAATGATTGGCGTGGACACAGTTTTTAATATTAAAAACGTGCTGAGCCGCTTGCAAGAAAACGGCTTTATGGCCACACAAGCGGGCAAAGAAACCCTGCGTATTACACCGCCTTTAATTATGTCCGAGGATGAAGCGCAAGAGGCGTTGGATATCATCGCCAAAACATTGAGTGAGCTTGAAGAATAAACGCACTTTAAAAACAAAGTCTGATAATCAAATGAAAAAACCACGCCATTTCTTGGATCTGAACGACATTCCGCCTACGGATCTAAAGGCTATCCTTAAAAATGCACATGCATTAAAAGCCAAAAAATTTAATCCGCCGCAGTTGTTTAAGGGGCTATCGCTCGCGATGGTTTTTGATAAGCGTTCCACGCGCACAAGGATGAGCTTTGAAGTGGCTATGAAACAACTCGGCGGTCATACATTGGTGATGAATGCCGCAGAAATGCAAATCACGGGCGCAGAAAGTGTCGCTGATACTGCCAATGTCGTCAGCCGCTACGTTGATGCGGTGATGTTTCGGATGAGCAATGATACGCGCTTAAAAGAATTCGCCTCGCATTGCACAATCCCCGTGATCAACGGCATGACCAACCAATCCCATCCTTGCCAAATCATGGCGGATATACTGACAATCGAAGAAAAACTTGGAAGTATTGAAGGGCGCAAAATTGCATGGTTCGGCGATTCCAATAACGTCAGCCACACATTCGCCCAAGCCGCACCTATATTTGGTTTTGATCTAACCATTTGTTGCCCGCCAAATATATTACCAGAATATAAAACCAACAGGGTACACACAACTTCCGATCCTATGGCCGCCGCCAATGATGCCGATGTACTTGTCACGGACACTTGGGTTTCAATGGGGCAAGAGGGCAAAGACATCGAAAAATTTCTACCCTATCAGGTCAATGCAAAATTGATGGCACAAGCCCAAGAACACGCCATTTTCATGCATTGCATGCCGATCCACGAAGGCGAAGAAGTGGCGCAGGAGGTGCTCAAGAGCGCCGCCAACGTCATCTACGACGAAGCCGAAAACCGCCTCCACGTACAAAAAGCGATATTAGCATGGTGTTTAGAAGATGCGGGTGTGAGTATTTAAAAACTCTAGAACGCTAACTCAAATCGTCTTTAAACTCTTCGCCGCGCGTGACTTTTTTAGCCATCATTTTAAGAATAAAGAACGAGAACAACCCAACAACAACAAATGCACCAGCAATTAACGTCCCTAAAAATGGAGCATTTTCGCCGAAAAGAAATCCGGAAAATATTAAAACCGCGACAGCAAGGATAAGGTCAACACCCAATATTATAGGTGCAAGTTTCGCAAAATCGCGTCTTACTTCTTTGTTCGAAATTTCTTTTGGTTGATCATTCATTGCTTGCTCCTGTGATGCGTAGATCTTAATCTGTGCGATAAAGGTGTTTTTTTCAAGGCAAAATTAGGAAATACACAAATTCACGCTATAAAAAATAATTTGGCGTTTGTATATGCCGCTGTTTCACAGTAAAAATAACACAGCAAAAGGGGTTAATTATGAAAGATAAGAAAAACTACAAAAATAAAATGATCGGCGCTCATGAAATGAAGCCCGAAACATTGATGATGTCATACGGCTATAACCCGCAATTTTCCGAAGGCGCCGTCAAAGCGCCGATGTTCCTAACATCAACCTTCGCATACGAAACCCCCGAAGATGGCGAAGAATTTTTCCACATGATGGCAGGTCGTAAGCCCGCCCCTGAGGGCAGTATCGGCGGATTGATCTATAGCCGCTTTAACCACCCAAACGTTGAAATCATCGAAGACCGCTTGTCTTTATTCGAGCAATCCGAAAGCTGCGTGATGTTTTCCAGCGGCATGGGCGCAATCAGCGCAACCTTAATGGCCTATCTCCGCCCAGGCGATGTGGTGGCGCAAAGCGTGCCGCTCTATGGTGGAACAGAAACTTTAATTCGTAAATTCCTGCCTGAATTTAACATTAAAACGGCAGATTTTCATGACGGGCTGGACGGCGACGCCATGTTAAATTCTCTACGTGAGGCCGCTAAACAAGGGCGACTAGCAATGATTTTTGTAGAAACCCCCGCCAACCCAACCAATATGATGGTGGATTTTCAAGCTTTAATAGGCGCAGTTGATGTGATTGAAAAAGAAACAGGCCATCGCCCTTTGATAGCATGTGATAACACCATGCTCGGCCCCGTATTCCAAAGCGTTATCCCGCAAGGCATCGACATTGCCGTGTATTCGGTTACCAAATATATCGGTGGACATAGCGATTTGGTCGCGGGCGCGGTGTGTGGTTCTCGTGAAATCTTAAGGCCCATCCGCTCATTCCGCGGCGCGCTCGGCCTAAACCTCGATCCGCATACAAGCTGGATGATCTCACGATCTTTGGAAACGCTGGTTATCCGAATGGAGCGCGCCTGTACAAGCGCGGAAGTAGTCGCCGCATGGATAAGCGACAACCCGTATATCAAAGCCAAAGTCTTGCATCCAACCTTTATAACCGAAGACAAATACCAAAAGGTGTATAAGCGACAATGTAGCGGGGCAGGCTCCACATTCGCTTTCGTACTTGATGTCAGTAAAGCCGAAATCTTTAAATTAATCAACGCTCTAACAATTTTCAAATCCGCAGTATCTCTCGGCGGAAGCGAAAGCCTTGTCTGCCATCCCGCCAGCACCACCCATTCTGGTGTACCAATAGAGCTTCGTAATAAAGTCGGTGTAACAGATGGCTTGCTAAGGCTATCAATTGGTCTCGAACATCCAGAAGACATCATAGCCGATCTCGATCATGCTTTCGCCAAAACATTCGGCAAAGCAAAAGCGGCATAAATTTTAGGCGTAATATTTAGGCGAAATTATTAAATGTGAATGGTGACATAGCGCCATGAATATGCGATAAAAACGCATGACCCCTGAACTCACCATACAGCAAATTTCGACAATGCTCGGCGTGTCATTCATGAGCGGCGTAAATCTTTACGCCACGTTGCTTGTGATGGGGATCATGCACAATATGGGTGTTACTATTTTGCCATCGGGAATAGATTACGTGGCGCACCCCATGGTGATGATAGCCGCAGGCGTAATGTTTGCCGCTGAATTTGTCGCCGACAAAACTCCCGGCCTTGATACGGCTTGGGATGGCTTGCATACATTCATCCGCATTCCCGCTGCGGTCGCGATGGCATATGGGGCGGCTGATGGCATGGGGCCAGTGATTGAATTAAGCTCGGCGTTGCTCGGCGGATCATTGGCCACAGCATCGCATGTCACAAAAGCCGGAAGCCGCATGCTCATCAACACATCGCCCGAACCCGTCACCAATTGGACAGCCAGCTTTTTCGAAGATTTCCTCGTCATCGTCAGCGTTTGGACGGCGCTTACGCACCCTTACATCTTTTTATGCTTGCTGGGCGTACTACTTCTTTTTATCGCATGGCTGTTGCCAAAAGTGTGGCGCGGTATAAAAAAACTATTCACATTTATCGCTAATCTCTTTTCACAAAATAAGGATCAAAAAAATGTCTAAAGGTAAAATTGTTCTCGCATATTCTGGTGGTCTCGATACGTCGGTCATACTCAAATGGTTTATTGAAGAGGGCTATGAAGTGGTGGCTTATATCGCCGATGTCGGGCAAGAAGAAGATTTCGCTGCCGCGCGCGAAAAAGCAATGAAAATAGGTGCAACCAAAGTCTATGTCGAAGATTTAAAAGAAGAGTTCGTGCGTGATTACATCTACCCCACTTTCAAATCTCAAGCCGTATATGAAGGGCGTTATTTGCTCGGAACATCAGTAGCGCGTCCCATTATCGCCAAACGCCAAATCGAAATTGCCAGTGCCGAAAATGCGCAATTCGTATCTCACGGCGCAACGGGAAAAGGCAACGATCAGGTGCGCTTTGAATTATCTTACTACGCGCTAAACCCTGAAATAAAAGTGCTCGCACCATGGAAAATGGATGAGTTTTTAAATCGTTTTAAAGGGCGAAGCGACATGCTCAATTACTGCGATCAATACGGCATCCCCGTGACAGCAACGCGCAAAAAACCATATTCCGAAGATGATAACCTGCTCCATATTTCGCATGAGGCGGGTATCCTCGAAGACCCTAACGCCGCAGCGGAAGAAGACGTATATTCCCGCACATCCAGCCCCGACAAATGGCCGAACGAAGTGGAAACCATCACAATCAGCTTCAAAGCAGGTGTCCCCGTAGCTGTAAAATCTGGCGGTGAAGCCACAAAAGGCGACCTCGCGGTATTTGAAAAGCTCAATGAATTGGGCTCTCGTCACGGTATTGGGCGCCTTGATATGGTTGAAAATCGCTTCGTAGGCATTAAATCGCGCGGCGTATATGAAACCCCTGGCGGTGAAATTTTGCACCTCGCCCATCGCGATCTCGAAGGTTTAACTATGGATCGTGAAGTGATGAAAATTCGCGATACATTGTCGCTAAAAGTTGCCGAACTCATCTATAACGGTTTTTGGTTTAGCCCCGAATTTGAACTTTTAATGGTGACCATGGACAAAGCGCAAGAAGTCGTCAATGGCGATGTTCAAGTCCAGCTCTTTAAAGGCCGCGCATATCCTGTCGCCCGCAAATCTCCCAACGCGCTTTACGATCCGCTCCAATCATCCATGGAAGAAGAAGGTGGATATGACCAAAAAGATGCGGACGGATTCATAAAAATCAACGCAGTGCGCCTTCGTAACAACACCAAAGTGCGCGGCGAAACACCTGCCGTAAATTTAAACAAAAAAGCAGCGTAAACTCATACACACCACAGAGATAAGGACAAAATAACATGATTAAAAAACACGCATCCGCCCATTGGGAAGGCGGCATTAAAGATGGCAGCGGCACAATCACAACGCAAAGCGGCGTTCTAAACGCCCAACCTTACGGCTTTAACACACGCTTTGAAGATAAAACCGGCACAAACCCCGAAGAATTAATCGGCGCGGCGCACGCGGGATGTTTTTCCATGGCGCTGTCCAAAATTCTCGGTGACTCTGATGTTACTGCCCAATCCATAAACACCAAAGCCACCGTAAACCTTGAAAAAGACGGCGAGGGGTTTTCAATCACAAAAATCCACCTCGAAGTTGAAATCCACGCAAAAGGCAGCAACGAAGGCGTTTTGAAAGGCTGTGCAAACAAAGCCAAAGAAGGCTGCCCCGTATCCAAAGTTTTGAATGCGGACATTACAATGGATGTAAACGTTAAAATTTAAATTCGCGTATAACAGTTGGAAAAGACAGCATGAGCAAAAACAGCAACAGCATGTGGGGCGGGCGCTTTAGCGAGCAACCCGCAACCATCATGGAGCAAATCAACGCTTCAATCGACATTGATCAACGGCTATGGCGCGAAGATATCCGTGGTTCAAAAGCGCATTGCGAAATGTTGGTGGCGCAAAAAATATTGAGCAAAGGCGATGGTATAGCCATTATTGACGGTCTTAATAAAATCGCCAAAGAAATCGAAAGCGGCACATTCGAATTTAAACGCTCACTTGAAGACATTCATATGAATATCGAAAGTCGATTACGCGAACTCATCGGCGATGTTGCAGGAAAACTCCACACCGCACGAAGCCGCAACGACCAGGTCGCAACCGATTTCCGCCTCTGGTGCCGCGAAGCAATTGATGGAATTTTACATCATGCGGAAGCCTTAGAAACCACGCTGCTCAGTTTATCCAAAAAGCACAACGCGGATATCATGCCTGGCTTCACCCATCTACAACCCGCGCAACCTGTCACGCTTGGGCTTCACCTCGATGCCTATGTGCAAATGCTCAGTCGTGATAAATCGCGCCTTGCCGATTGCCAGCAACGTTTAAATTATTGCCCACTTGGCGCCGCCGCGATGGCGGGCACGCCTTACCCCATTGATCGCAAGCAAACAGCCCAAGCCCTAGGCTTTACCGCCCCGATTCCCAACACAATGGACGCCGTATCTGATCGCGACTTTGTCGTTGAAATTGCATTTTGCTGCGCCTTGACGGGGATTCATCTCTCCCGTTTAGCCGAAGAAATCATCATCTGGGCAACGCCGCAATTCGGCTTTATCACTTTATCAGACCAATGGAGCACCGGATCATCAATTATGCCGCAAAAGAAAAACCCCGACGCCGCAGAATTGGTTCGCGGCAAAACAGGGCGTTTAAACGGCAATGTCGTGCAGGTGCTCACCATGCTCAAAGGCCTGCCGCTGACCTATAATAAAGACTTACAGGAAGATAAAGAATTTGTATTCGACAGCGTCGACACCATAAATCTCTGTCTGCAAGCGATGGAGGGCATGCTGGCATCGGCGAAATTCAATACATCGCGTATGTTAGAAACCGCAGAAGATGGCTACACCACCGCAACCGCATTAGCGGATTGGTTGGTCATGGCGCTTGATATGCCCTTCCGCGATGCCCACCACGTCACTGGCGCTATCGTAAAAATGGCTGAGCAACAAGGCGCAAAGCTGGATGCATTAAAGCTCGAGGATTTACAGGCAATAGAACCGCTTATAACAAATGATATTTATCGAGTGCTGAGTGTTCGTAAAAATTAATCCAGACCATCTGGCTTTGCACCATCGACAACACCAAATCTACGATCTGGGGTTCTCTTGATACGGAGGTCATCGGAATTATCTGACGGTAAATTCATTACTTCATGCCCGAATATTTGAAACAGATCTTCTATAGTTTTAGGGGGGTAATCCCATTGGCTAGCGAAATCCAGTTCCAAATCCAATATAGCTGCAACATGCATCGAATTGATAGCGAGAGCCTCTGCCTCAATCTTAACACGCGCTTTGGGGTGAATCATAAATCGCGGATTTGAAGTCGGCATCATGTTAATACAAATTATCATTGCTGCATTCTCATGCTTATCACGCGCCTCTTGAAACTTTGTGTAAATCAGCCATTCCAGCTCGGTGATGAGCTCACGCGCCGCATCATGATCGTCATGCTCCATCGCCTCATCAAATTGCGCAATCGCTACACGCCAAGCATTGGCACAAGATATATTTTTAGGATCGCTCATTTTACACTCCTTTATAGATAAGTAGCATACCATAACATGATTTACATAGAAATAACTAATTTAACGTATGACCACGGTCTGTATCACAAGCATTCTCAAGCGCTTCGAGCATTTTGATCGTGCTTTGCGCCACATTTTGCTCATCATTAAAAATGATCTCGGTGGCATCAATAAATATCGCGCCCGCATTCACCAATGCACCACAATTTTCAGGTGTAATACCCTGACCACGCGCACACACGGGGATATCGGAATGCTTACACCATTTCAAAATGTCATCAGGATTGGCGGGGAAAATTACAAAATCAAAATCCTGATCCAAAACCGCGCCGCGTTCTAGCTCGCCTGAAGCGCAATCCGCACCAATAATGCCTTCACTCCCATAATGCATACGCGCATCATCAAAACGTAATTCATCACGCAAAATTACCCCATCGGCTTTTTCATCATGCACATGCCCCGATAGCAAAACAACGAGCCCTTTAAGCTGCAACAACCCCACGAATTCAACAAACGCCGTGGGTAAATCATCTCCCAACACCAATTCCACCACATGCATATTTTTTTCATAGCGCGAAGATTGATTAATCACATAAGCAAAAGCGTTCACATCACGCACCAATTGCGGCATGTCATTAAAATCAGAAATTGTAATGTATAGCCCGCAAGGAGGGCTTCCACTTTTAGTTTCACTCATGGTAGTCTTAACCTCAATAGAGAAACATATGGAATAAAAACAATCTATGCCCGAAAAAATCTTATCGATCAAGAACCTATCCGTTGATTTTAAAACGCAAAATGGCCTTTTTCGCGCTGTCGATGACGTAAGCTTTGATATTCACAAAGGTCAGACTGTTGCTCTGGTCGGCGAATCAGGATCGGGAAAATCCGTCACAGCCCTGTCGGTGATGCAGCTTCTGCCGTACCCCCGCGCAATTCATGACGAGCTATCATCCATTATGTTCGAAGGCCAACAACTAATCGCCAAACCCGACAGCTTCATGCGCACAATCCGCGGACAGCAAATTGGTATGATCTTCCAAGAACCCTTAACTGCCCTCAATCCGTTGCACAATATTGAAAAACAAATTTCCGAAGTGCTGTTTATCCATCAAAAGATGAGCAAAGCCAAAGCACGCGCAAGAGTAGTGGAATTGCTCGATCTCGTGGGCTTGGAAGATATTAAAGCGCGGCTCAACGCTTACCCGCACCAGCTTTCTGGCGGACAACGCCAACGAGTCATGATCGCTATGGCGCTCGCTAACGATCCTGAACTCTTGATCGCGGATGAACCAACAACCGCGCTCGATGTCACCGTACAGGCGCAAATTCTTGAACTGCTGAACGATCTCAAAACCCGACTGAATATGGCCTTGCTAATAATTACCCATGACCTTACGATTGTCGAGAAAATGGCAGACTATGTGTGCGTGATGCAAAACGGCAAAATCGTTGAGCAAAACGAAACCAAGCCCTTATTCATCAAGCCCCAACATGATTACACAAAAATGCTGCTCGCCGCTCAACCCAAAGGCGCGGCGATCAAAGTGGACAAAGCCGCCCCCGTACTCGTCAAAGGCTCAAACATAAAAATACATTTTCCCAATAAAAAAAATATATTCGGCAAGCCCACAAGCTGGGTTAAGGCTGTTGATAATATCAACATTGTCGCTAAAGAAGGGCAAACAATTGGTGTCGTCGGCGAAAGCGGATCTGGCAAAACCACGCTAGGCTTGGGGCTGCTCAAACTTTTAAAATGTGAGGGCACCATTGTCTTTAACGGGCGCGACATATCACATGCCGATGCCCGCGAGATGTTGCCGCTCCGCGAAGATATGCAAGTGGTTTTCCAAGACCCTTTCGGCTCGCTTTCCCCGCGCATGAGCGTTGGCGATATCATCGGCGAGGGCTTGCAAATCCATCGCCGCAACCTGACCAAGCCAGAGCGCGAAGCGCTAATCATAGAAGCGTTAAACGAAGTGGATATGGACCCCGAAACGCGCCACCGCTACCCGCATGAATTTTCGGGCGGCCAACGTCAACGGATTTCCATTGCGCGCGCTCTTGTGCTGCAACCTAAATTCATGGTTCTTGATGAACCGACAAGCGCGCTTGATCTGTCCGTGCAGGCACAAATCATTGACCTGCTCCGCGCCATTCAGGAAAAACATAAACTATCCTATATGTTCATCAGCCATGAT
>JBBKXA010000090.1:0-11955 GCA_037969235.1 Bdellovibrionales bacterium
GAAAGCATTATCGTGCGCGAGCAAGGCACGATTTTCCTCGCGGGGCCGCCATTGGTCAAGGCCGCAACGGGCGAAGAAGTGAGCGCGGAGGATTTGGGCGGCGGCGATGTTCATACGCGTGTGTCGGGTGTTGCCGATCATTTGGCGGAAAATGATGCACATGCGCTGGAGCTTGCGCGTGCGGCTGTGCGTAATCTCAATCGCATGAAGGCTAATGTGTTTTCGATGCAAACGCCGCGAGAGCCGCTCTATGCGCCAGAAGATATTTACGGCGTTATTCCGCGCGATCTCAAAACACCAATGGATGTGCGTGATATTATCGCGCATATCGTTGATGGTAGTGAATTTGATGAATTTAAAGCGCGTTATGGCGCGACTTTGGTGACGGGTTTTGCGCATATTCACGGTATGAAAGTTGGAATTATTGCCAATAACGGCGTGCTATTTTCCGAAAGCGCACTAAAGGGTACGCATTTTATTGAGCTGTGCGCGAGCCGTAAAATTCCACTGGTGTTTTTGCAAAATATCACGGGCTTTATGGTCGGACAAAAATATGAAAGCGGCGGTATCGCCAAAGATGGCGCGAAAATGGTGACAGCGGTGTCTTGCGCGAAAGTGCCAAAATTCACGGTTATCATTGGCGGGTCTTTCGGTGCGGGTAATTACGGCATGTGTGGGCGCGCGTTTGATCCTCGGTTTTTATGGATGTGGCCAAATGCACGGATTTCCGTTATGGGAGGCGAGCAAGCCGCGGGTGTGATGGCAACGGTGACGCGCAGCAAAATGGAGCGCGACGGCAAAAAATGGAGCGCGGCAGAAGAAGCCAAGTTCAAAAAACCGATTGCGGAAACGTACGAGCGCGAAGGCCACCCTTATTACGCGAGCGCAAGATTGTGGGATGATGGCGTTATAGACCCCGCGCATACGCGGCGCGTATTGGGCTTAGGGCTATCGGTGGCAATGAATGCACCAATTGAAGACACGAAGTTTGGTGTGTTTCGGATGTGATGTTATAAAGGTGAAAATCCGTCGTGATTATCATCCGTGCCAGAGGGAGGAAAATAACGGATTGGAATGCCTTCACTCGCATATTCTTCCAAAATAGATAGGCCCAATTCTTCATAATCTAAAATTTGTGGTCTTTTTTGATTTGGATTTGCTTCGTATAAAATTAAAGCTGATTTTATTTCTTCGGAATGCTCGGCTAGAAATTGCGAAATAACAGATGCGACTTCAAGTTTTTCAACAACATTTGTTTTCTCAAAGAAACCATCAATTGATAATGAGCCTAATGCCTCTGCTCGTCCTAATCTTGCCGCCTCTAAAAATAAGACGCGGGCTGTTTTCTCATTTTCTTTCTGTGTTTCGGGAGGCAGGCGAACGCCACCATTTCGATCAAAATTCATTTCATATAAATGTCCCAATAAATATGTGCCTAAAGGATGCTCTTGTAATACAGCATTTTCAAGCCATGGTCTGGCACCTTCATAGTCTTCCTTTATTAGAGTATACAAACCCAAATAAGTAAAAACCTCGGCATTATTTTGCTCTGTTGCGGATGATGCTAAACGTAGTGCGCATTCTTCAATTTCTTTTTCATCGAATTGTAAAAGCTGTGCCGCGTTGGAAAAATTTTCTGTTGTATAAGCGCTATCGGGAAATTGATCAATTTCGTGAACAATTTTTTCAATTACTTCTTTGAAGCTTGTGCTGTCAGAAAATCCGGTCATAAACTTTATCCTTTATTTTTCTTATGTATACATGGGGTGCGGAAGTATGTCAATTAAATGTTTTCACTCTTTATAACGATCTTACTTTCACGTACAAATAAGAGATGAGCGATGATTCAATAAAACTCGAATTTGCTGACGATAATACGGCCTATGTCACTTTCAATCGGCCTGAGGTACATAATGCATTTGATGCGGGTATGATTGCCAAGTTGACGGAAATATGTGATGCCTTATCGGCGGCTGTTGACGTGCCGTGCGTGGTTTTGCGCGGGGAAGGGAAGAGTTTTAGCGCGGGGGCGGATTTGAAATGGATGAAAGAGTCTATCAATTTCACACCCGAGCAAAACAAGGCCGATGCGCTGGCGCTCGCGCGCATGCTCTATAAACTTGATCGCCTCCCGCAGGTAACGATCGCGTGCGTGCAAGGTGCGGCGTTTGGGGGTGGGCTTGGTCTGGTGAGTTGCTGCGATATTGTGATTGCTGATGTGTTTGCGAAATTCGCGCTGTCGGAGGTTAAGCTTGGTCTTATTCCTGCGACGATTGCGCCTTATGTGATTAACGCGATTGGTGCGCGGTTTGCGCGGCGGTATTTCCAAACAGGAGAGCGTTTTGGCGCCGAAGATGCGCATAAAATCGGCCTAGTTCACGAAGTCACCGACAGCATCGATGCGACGTTAGAGCATATTTTGCAAGAGCTCGCGAAAAATGGTGGGCACGCGATGCGAGAGGCCAAGCGCCTATGTTTTGATGTCGCGCACCAAGCCATTACTCCCACATTAATGGAAGAAACCGCGAGCCGCATCGCCAATATCCGCACCACCGAAGATGCACAAACACGGTTGAAGGCGTTTTTGGATAAATAGTTACCGGCTTACGTAGAGTTCACCTAACTTTGATTTTTCATGCATAGGGACAAGACCTAATGATTGTGTGATTTTCATTCCCACATCACTAACAGGTCTAGCTAAAATTTTGCAATTTGAGTCAGCGGTATAAAGTTTAATCGTATCCAAAAAATAGCGCATTGTTGCTAGTCTCGCTGCCCTATCTTGTGGGCATGCGCCAACCGCTCCAATATATAATCCAGCGGGGCTTTCCTCTTCGCTGGTTTGATGTTCACCCGTAAGTTGCATAGTCTTTAGGCGTTTGTGAAATAAATCGTCTAACGCGCTTGTAGTAAGGAAAGATAAAGAGAGAAAACCTTTGATGTCTGTATCGCCGTCCTCGTTAATACGCTGGATGTTGTGTGATATATTTTTATTTTTTTGATACATATTTTCAAACTGGCTATAAGCAGTAATATCAGGGCCAAGAATATCAAATATAAAATTATATACATAAGGTAAGTCATCTGGTTTGGTCACAGACGCTTTGAATTTAGATCTTAATTTTACCATAGTTTTTTCTAGCACTCTGTGATTTGTATGTCAATTATTGATTGAACTTCTTATCTTTTCAAAAACACTCTGCTCCTGTAAACTTTTCAGATGTTTAAAAAAATCCTCATTGCCAATCGCGGGGAAATCGCGTGTCGTATTATCGAGACGTGCCGTAAAATGGGTGTGGTAACGGTTGCCGTTTATTCGGATGCGGACGCCCGCGCACGCCATGTGCGGATGGCGGATGAGGCGGTGCATATTGGCGCTTCACCGTCGTCGAAGAGTTATTTGCGCGGCGAGGTTATTTTAAAAGCTGCAAAAGATTCGGGCGCGGAAGCTATTCATCCGGGCTATGGATTTCTCTCTGAAAATGCCGCGTTTTCGGATGCGTGCGCCAAGGCAGGTATCACTTTCATCGGGCCATCCGCGGATTCTATTCGCGCGATGGGTTTGAAAGATCGCGCCAAAGATATCATGGAAGCCGCAGGCGTGCCGATTGTGCCGGGGTATAAAGGCGAAGATCAAGATTTGAAAACGCTCGCGGCTGAGGCGAAAAAAATCGGCTATCCCGTTTTGATTAAGGCCGTTGCAGGCGGCGGTGGGAAGGGGATGCGTTTGGTTGAGGACGCGAAAGATTTCGCTGATCTGCTCGCTAATTGTCAGCGCGAAGGTCTGGCCTCGTTCGGTAATGCGCATGTGTTGCTGGAGAAATATATCACCAAGCCGCGCCATATCGAAGTGCAGGTTTTTGGTGATAATCACGGCCACGTTGTACATTTATTTGAGCGTGATTGCTCCCTCCAGCGTCGCCATCAAAAAGTTGTCGAAGAAGCGCCCGCGCCGAATATCTCTGACAAAATGCGCAAAAGCATCGGGGATGCCGCCGTTAAGGCTGCTAAAGCCATTAATTACAGCGGGGCTGGGACAATCGAATTTATCGTCGATGTGAGCAACGGCGATGCCAACGCCCCATTTTATTTCATGGAAATGAATACGCGGTTACAAGTTGAGCATCCTGTGACGGAAATGATTACGGAGCAAGATTTGGTGGAATGGCAATTGCGCGTTGCCAGCGGTGAAAAACTTCCGCTTGCGCAAAAGGATATCGCGATTAACGGCCATGCGTTTGAAGTTCGTTTGTATGCCGAAGACCCTGCGCAAAATTTTATGCCGCAAACGGGGCGCGTTACGCATTTTTCCAATGATGCTTTGAATGATCAAATGCGCGTGGATACGGGCATCGAAGCGGGCGACAGCGTTACAGCGTTTTATGATCCAATGATTGCCAAACTCATTACTCACGGACAAACGCGCGATGAGGCCGCCAAGGCCATGCGCTCAATGTTGGAAGGCCTTAATATTTGCGGGTTGAATACCAATCAGGAGTTTTTGCACAATATTTTTGTCCACCCAGATTTTCTGGATGCGCAGCTTGATACGGGGTTTATTCCTCGCCATGAAGACGCGTTAATCCCTGATCATTACGGACGCCCTAGTGAAGGCGATCTTAAAATTTTGCACACCTATTTAATGCAAGGCGCCGATGAGGGACAAAATGATATATGGGGTGCGCATGATAATTGGCGCATGTGCGGGGATGTGTACCGTAAATTCACACTTAATTGTCGCGGCGAGACTTATAATTTGCATACAAACAGCGACAAAAATTTTGTACCTGAATATGCCTCAATTATAAAACACGACCGCACGATAACATTATTTAATAATGGCCGCGTTATTCGCGCCGAACTCCCCGATTATAATAGTGATGGGGCAGGGGATACATCGGGGCGCATCACCGCATCCATGCCTGGGCGCATCGTAAGCGTGATGGCAAAAAAAGGTGATGTGGTGGAAAAAGACCAGCCATTATTAATCATGGAGAGCATGAAAGTCGAAATCACCATTCGCGCTGGGTGCGGCGGCACAATCGAAGACTTACCCATTGCCGTGAACGATCAGGTAAGTGATGGGGCGTTGTTGGTGCAGATAACCGCAGAAGATGCCGCATGAGTAACACTATAAAAATCTACGAAGTTTCCCCGCGTGATGGGTTGCAAAATGAAGCGCAAAACGTGCCGAGTGCAACCAAGATCGAATTGATAAATCATTTGTCGCAAACGGGTTTGCGGCACATTGAGGCCACCAGCTTTGTCTCCCCCAAAGCCATTCCGCAGCTTGGTGATAGCGCGCAAGTAATGGCGGGGATTACACGTGCGGCGGGCGTAAATTACTGCGTTCTTGTGCCCAATATGCGCGGGATGGAGGACGCGATTGCCGCTAACATAGGCGAGATTGCAATTTTTACTGCCGCCTCCAACACCTTCACACAAAAAAATATAAACGCTACGATTGATGAAAGTTTTGAGCGCTTCGCCCCCGTCATCGAAGCCGCCAAAGCGCACAATATTCGTGTTCGGGGCTATGTTTCCTGCGTCGCGGGATGCCCATATGAAGGCAAAATCGAGCCGCAAAAAGTCGCCGAGATCACGCGGCGATTGATTGATGCGGGGTGCTATGAAGTATCCCTTGGTGACACCATCGGCGTTGGTACACCCAACACCATCGAAGCCATGTTGAAGGCTGTATTAGAAACCACGGCTGGCGAAAACCTCGCGTTGCATATGCATGACACATACGGCCAAGCACTCGCCAATATATATGTCGGTTTGAAAATGGGTATTCGCACCATCGATTCTGCGGTGGCCGGTATTGGCGGTTGCCCATACGCCAAAGGCGCAAGCGGCAACGTCGCCACGGAAGATGTTTTGTATATGCTGGACGGTATGGGATACGAGAGCGGCGTGAATTTGGGCAAAATTGTCGAAACATCATGGTTCATCGCAAGCGCTTTAAGACGCGAGCCAAATTCCAAAACTGCCCACGCCCTGAAAAATAAAAATTGAATCGCAAAGTTACGAAGTATAAGAAGCTTATCTTTTCTTTTGCACCATCAGGCGCAATAAAAACGTAGGTATTCTAACCACAGCGAACACAGCGAAAACACAACGCGTCCAACATATGTGGAGAGCGCTGTGTTTTCGTCTGTGCCCGCTGTGGTTTTATTTTATGCCTGCGGCGCTCGTGAAAAATGATGAACGCTTCGCGTCTTAGCGTCTTTGCGATTCAAATCGCCCTTGTGACCCACGTTAAAAAACCATAAACTCTCCTGTAAAATAATAGGAGAGTTTTTTCATGTCATATCCCAGCCTTAAATTTGCGCATCCAGAGGAAATTGAGATGCTGCGTGAGGAAGTGCGTCGTTTTGCGGGGGCTGAGCTTGCCCCGCGCGCCGAAGCCATTGATCGTGACAACGAATTTCCCGCTGATATGTGGAAGAAACTTGGTGATCTGGGTTTGCATGGCATTACGGTTTCCGAGGAATATGGCGGCGCGAACATGGGGTATCTTGCGCATGTGATTGCGGTGGAGGAAATTTCCCGTGCCAGCGCATCGGTCGGCTTAAGCTATGGCGCGCATTCAAATTTGTGCATCAACCAAATTCACCGCAACGGCAGCGAGGCGCAAAAGCAAAAATACCTTCCGAAACTTATCAGCGGCGATCATATTGGCGCGCTGGCCATGAGTGAGGCGGGCGCGGGTTCGGACGTTGTGAGTATGAAGCTTAAGGCCGATAAAGCTGGCGATCATTTCGTGTTGAACGGTACAAAAATGTGGATCACCAATGGCCCGAATGCCGATACACTTGTGGTATATGCCAAAACAGACGCGGATGCTGGCGCACGCGGCATTACCGCCTTCATCATTGAAAAAGGGATGAAAGGCTTCACCACCGCGCAAAAGCTCGACAAGCTCGGCATGCGTGGTTCCAACACGTGCGAACTCGTGTTTCAAGATTGCGAAGTACCCGCCGAAAACATTCTCGGACATGAAGGCGAAGGCGTAAAAATCCTCATGAGCGGTCTCGATTACGAACGTGTTGTGCTTTCAGGTGGGCCGCTGGGCATCATGCAAGCCTGCATGGATATCGTCGTGCCATACGTGCATGAGCGCGAGCAATTCGGTAAACCGATTGGCACGTTTGAGCTTATGCAAGGCAAATTGGCGGACATGTACACCAGCCTTTCTTCACAACGCGCCTACGTTTACGCCGTCGCCCAAGCCTGTGACCGCGGTGAAACCGCACGCAAAGACGCCGCAGGTTGTATCCTCATGAGCGCCGAAGCCGCCACACAAATGGCTTTGCAAGCCATTCAAACGTTGGGCGGTAATGGCTACATCAATGAATACCCCACTGGGCGCCTCTTACGCGACGCAAAACTCTATGAAATCGGCGCAGGCACAAGCGAAATTCGCCGCATGCTGATCGGGCGGGAGTTGTTTGAGGAGACGAAGTAGTGAGTGAAGCACTAAAAATCGCACAACATTATTTTGACCTATCCAACAAGCGCGACATAGACGCTATTGAGAAAATGCTTGATGAACGATCCACCTACAGCTCTGATAATACAGGCCTTTATTTAGGAAAAGATAATATCATCAAAATGAAGTGCGCTTTTTTTGGCAGCTTTGAAAAAATGCAGTGGATCGTTCATTCCTGCGAAGAAATTAAAGAAAACATAGTGCGTTTTGATTTCACTTTTAAAGGAGTCAAACTGAATAAAGAAAAAATTGTAAGATCAGGCATAGAGCATGTCGTGATCTATAATGGCAAATTACAACATATAGAAGTGCGCAATTCTGATTGATCTAGCCATCCAATAAATTTTGCAGTATTCTCTTCCCCAAACAGGGAATCAAAATATGTCAGCACAAGCGACTAAAAAATTGCGCGACGTCGCACTTAACGATAAATATGAATTTCGCAGTGGTACGGCGTTTATGTCGGGTCTTCAAGCGCTGGCGCGGATTCCTATTGTTATGCGCCGCCGTGATGAAGCGCGGGGGTATAAAACGGGCGGGTATATTGCTGGTTATCGCGGCTCGCCCCTCGGTGCATATGATCTGGAGCTTTATCGCGCGAAAAAATATCTCGATGAGCTGGATATAAAATTTAAGCCGGGTGTGAACGAAGACCTCGCCGCAACGCAAATTTGGGGCACGCAGCAAATCGGCCTTATGCCCGGCGGGACGGATTATGAAGGTGTGTTCGGCATTTGGTATGGCAAAAGCCCCGGCGTAGACCGCAGCGGCGATGTGATGCGCCACGCCAATGCATACGGCACCGCGCCCAAGGGTGGTGTGCTGGCGATCGTTGGGGATGATCATGCGTGTAAATCCTCCACTTTGCCGTGTCAGAGCGATCACGCGCTATATGCAATGATGATCCCGCAGCTTTATCCTTCATCCATTCGTGAATTTGTGGAATATGGGGTGTTGGGGATTGAAATGTCGCGTTATTCGGGGTGCTGGACAGCGCTGAAGGTGACATCGGAGAATGTTGAAACCAGTGGTACGGTGGATTTGGACGCTGAAAATGCTGAAATTTTAATTCCGACAGAAGAGGAATTTCAAATGCCGCCAGGTGGTGTGCATATTCGCCTTGGCGATAAGCCGCGTGACGTGGATTGGCGTTTGCAAAATTACAAACTCTTTGCGTGTCATGCGTTTGCGCGAAAGAATAAAATTGATAAAATTGTGATGGACGCGCCGAAGCCTAAATTTGGCATTATCACATCGGGGAAATCCTATGGTGATGTGCGTCAGGCGCTCGTGGAGCTTGGTATAACCGAAGAAATTGCTCAAAAAATCGGTCTGCGTCTTTACAAGGTTGGTATGACATGGCCGCTTGAGCCGCAAGGGGTGCAGGGGTTTTGTAAGGGGTTGAAAGAAATCCTCGTCGTTGAAGAAAAACGCGAGATGATTGAATATCAGCTTAAACAACAAATCTTTAACTGGGATGCCAAAGAGCGCCCGATTGTTGTCGGTAAATATGATGAGCACGCCAAACGCTTGTTGCCGCTTCATAATGATCAATCGGTGGGCATGGTTGCGCATGTTATTGCCAAACGCCTCGCGCCATTTTATAAATCGCCGCAAATTGAAAAGGGGCTAAAATTTTTCGAAAAGCGTAACGAGGATTTAGAAGGCTACATGCCGCCTAGTTTGCGTCGTCCTTATTACTGCGCGGGATGTCCACATAACACGTCTACCAAAGTGCCTGATGATAGTTTTGCGATGGTGGGGATTGGTTGTCATTATATGGTGCAATGGATGGATCGCAATTCCGATTTCTGTACGCATATGGGCGGCGAGGGCGTGCCGTGGGTTGGTTCTTCGCCTTACGTGAAGCGTGATCACATTTTCGCAAATCTCGGCGATGGCACATATTTCCATTCGGGCAGTTTGGCTATTCGCGCGGCTGTTGCTGGCAAGGTCAACATCACTTATAAAATTTTGTATAATGACGCCGTTGCCATGACGGGTGGGCAAGCCGTTGACGGGGAGCTTCCTGTTTACCGCGTCGCGCAACAAGTCATTGCCGAAGGCGTGACCAAAGCGTGGATCGTCAGCGAAAATCCTGAGCTATATAAAAACAGCGAGCATATCCCCAAATCCGTGCCGATTTTGCATCGCGATCACCTCGACAATGTGATGAAAGAATGCCGTGAAACCAAGGGCACAACGGTTATTATTTATGATCAAACCTGCGCTGCGGAAAAACGCAGACGGCGTAAACGCGGGCAATATCCTGATCCTGCGAAGCGCGTGATCATCAACAAAGGTGTGTGCGAAGGCTGCGGAGATTGTTCAGTGCAATCGAATTGTATTGCCGTGCAACCGATTGAAACTGAATATGGGCGCAAGCGCAAAATCAACCAATCCATGTGCAATAAAGATTTTTCATGTATCAAAGGGTTCTGCCCGTCTTTTGTCTCCGTCATTGGCGGCGAGCTGAAAAAAACCAAAGCCGATAATAAAGAAGATATATTCGCTGGCATTCCTGAGCCCAAGGCGATGGATATTGATCACGCTTATAATATCGTGATCACTGGCATTGGCGGCACAGGCGTTTTGACAGTTGGCGCATTGCTCGGCATGGCCGCGCATTTGGAGAGCAAACATTGCCGCAACCTTGATATGACTGGCCTCGCGCAAAAAGGCGGCGAAGTGCTGTCCCACGTGCGCATTTCTCCGCGTAAAGATGATCTGCGTAGTGGGCATATTATGACGGGCAGCGCTGATTTGTTGATCGCGTGTGATATTGTTTCTGCCGTGGGGATGAGTGCGTTTGAAACGCTATCGAGCGAGCGCACCAAGGCGGTTGTGAATACCAACAACACTCCCGTTGCGGATTTTGTGACCAATAATTCTATCGATTTTCATGAGCGCCAAGTGCGTGAAACGTTGTTGGGGGCGACGGATAAAGATGCTCAATATTTCGTTGAAGCCAGCGAGATTGCGCGTGTGCTCATGGGTGATGAAATTTCGACCAATATTTTTATGGTTGGTTTTGCATGGCAATCGGGCTTGTTGCCGCTGGGTGAAGATTCGATCATGCGTGCGATTGAATTGAATGGCGTGGCGATTGAAGCCAACAAACGCGCCTTTGCGTTCGGGCGTTTGGCCGCGCACGATATGCCGAAAATTCAAACGATGCTGGAGACGGTTAAGGGCGACACGCATGATCAGGAAATAGCGCAAACTCTGGAGGGGATTGTTCAAAAACGCGGCAAATATTTGGCCGATTACCAAAACGAAGCGCTTTCGAAGCGCTATCAAGCGATGGTAGATCGTGTGCGCAAGGCGGAGCAGAAAATCGTCAGCAATAATGATGATCTCGCTAAAGCTGTCGCAAAATATTACCACAAACTGCTTGCCTATAAGGATGAATACGAAGTTGCGCGGTTATATACCAATGGTGATTTCTTGCGTGATTTGCAAAGCCAGTTCACGGGCAATTATAAACTCAAATTCCACATGGCGCCGCCAATAATGGAGCGCGAATACCCCGCCACAGGCCGCCCCAAAAAACGTGAGTTTGGGCCATGGATGCTCAGCGCTTTGCGCGTGTTGGCCAAATTTAGAGGCTTGCGCGGAACACCGCTGGATATTTTCGGCTATAGCGCCGAGCGCAAAATGGAACGCGCCCTCATCACACAATATGAGGAAACAGTTGATACCATATTGGCGAATTTAACAGCGCATAATTACGCACTGTGTTTAGAAATCTTGACCCTGCCCGATATGATTAAAGGGTATGGCATAGTGAAAGATGAGAATGTTGAAAAATATAAAGTCACCCGCCAGCTTGCACTAGAGAAATTATTTAATGGTGTAGATTTAAAAGAAGTGGCTTAAAACCTCTGATTTTTCCACACGACAGAAACCTCTTCGGCTTATCCACCACCGCGCTCGTTAGCGATGCCAAGATTTACTGGACAATTCGAAAATCCAGAAACATGGAGGCGTGCCACTTAATCTAAATGTATTTCATCAAAAACTACTTGAGCACCGCCTCTTAGATCCCAACCAAGCCCATTACATGCATCTTTTGCCTGTTGTATTTCAGCTTCTAAATACTCATTTATGTTCGTTTGAGCAGCTAAACTATCTGGGTTTTCTAATCTTTGTTGATTTACACTATCAGCTATTTGAATTAAAAGATTTCTTTCAAATAAACAAGCATTCATTTGCTTTTGGCCTTTTTCATGGCCAGCTTCGTAAGAAAAGTGAGATGCTAAACTAGTAACAACCACTCCCGCAACAGCAATTCCGACAATACCTTTTTTACTCATGATAAATATTCCTTATAATGTTAATAAAGTTATGAATGAATAATAAAAAATGTATGTCAAGATATTTCTTAACAAATTACAATAATAGATATTTATTTATAATCCATAAAATGTTGCTTAAGGCTTATCCACCACCGCGCAAGT
>JBBKXA010000091.1:0-80301 GCA_037969235.1 Bdellovibrionales bacterium
GAACCTCCGACCCTTGGCTCCGGAAACCAATGCTCTATCCCCTGAGCTACGAGCGCATATTTGCAAGTTATAGCGCGTTATTGCACAAATGAAAAGAGGCGTCTAATCCAATGATCAAACGCCCCTTTTTTGTTTCCAACAAAGGTAAGTATGCAGTAATTACGCAGCTTTAGCCTGTGTCGCACACCCAACAGTAATTTCCTGTAGGGCGTCACCCGTTTTCGCGCGGTGACATGCTTGTGAAACATCACCCAATGAGACTACTCCCACTAGGCGTTTCTCCCTGTTCACAACTGGTAGGCGACGAACTTTAATTTCGCTCATATTGTCGCAAATCTCTTCTACGCTTTGGTCATCGTAGCAATAAAAAGTCTTAGGTGTCATAACGTCGCGCACTTTTGTTTTCGCGGGGTCTTTGCCTGCCGCGCAGCAACGAATTGTAATATCACGATCAGTCACCATACCAATCAAGCGGTCATTCTCACCCACAGGCATAAAACCAAAATCACCATCGCGCATTTGCGCGGCAACTTCTTGGATAGTCTGATCGGGTGTAATAAATTTAAAGTCCTTAGACATGACGTCTTTGATAAGTGACATAGGAACAACCTTTCGAAATTATTTTATGGAGTGCATAAAATAAACCACAAACGCAAAAGCGGCGCAAGAAAAATATATATTTAACCTCTATCGTGTTGTTTTATTACTAAATTTTAGGACGCTTTGGCCTGTGTCAATTGAATAAACACATCTTCAAGGTCACTGTCAGTCGTAGAAATGTCAACGATCTCCAACCCTTCGGAATGAATTAATTCAAGCATCTCCCCTATAGATTGCTCCCCTGGTGTATAGCGAATCATAAGCGTGCGCCGCCCTTCTTTAACCGCGCAATATTTATCAAGCGCGGCAGGGATATCATTTAAAGGTTGCGACAAACGGAAGCGAATTTCCTTGTTATCTATGCGCCCCAACAATGTTTCCGTAGCCTCATGCGCGATCACTTCTCCATGATTTATAATCGCAATTTCATCGCATAATTCTTCAGCTTCTTCGAGATAATGCGTCGTCAGCAAAATCGTAACGCCGCGCGCATTCAGCTCCTTCACATTTTGCCAAAGCTGTTTGCGTAGCTCAACATCCACGCCCGCTGTCGGCTCATCAAGCACCAAAATCGGCGGATTATGTACCATCGCCTTGGCCATCATCAAGCGCCGCTTCATTCCGCCCGACAAACTGCGCGTATAAGCATTGGCTTTATCTTCCAGCCCCACCATTCGCAGTAATTCCATTGTACGACGATCTTTTTTCGGCACGCCATAAAGCCCTGCCATCAATTCTAAAAGCTGCGCTGGCGAAAAAAATGCGTCATAATTAATTTCTTGCGGAACAATCCCAATCGCCGCCTTGGCATTACGGGAATCTTGGGCGATATCAATATCCCATATCCGCACATCGCCCGACGTTTTCATCACCAAACCCGCCATAATATTTATCAGAGTGGACTTCCCTGCACCATTTGGGCCCAAAAGTCCGAAAATTGAGCCGCGTTTAACGTTTAAAGATACGTCGCGCAACGCAATTTTCTCAGGCGCGTTTTTACGATCCGCCTTATAAGTTTTATTAAGATGAGAAATTTCAATCGCGTTTATAGGGGCTTGGTTTAAAGTGTTCATAGCTTATGAGATAACCTGTTTAAAAAGAATGTCCAGATATTTCATACCCACAAAAAATATAAAAACACACATAAAAAATTGGGAACACATTTTTTGTGTGATACGTTGTAGCCGTAGCAGATGACTGTTAATCGTATCATGTAATATTAAGGATTTAAAAAATGAACAAATTTGTTTTAATTGCTGGAGTGGCCATCTTATCCACCCTACCGATCTATAATGCACAAGCTGGCTTGCTCGACTTCTTTTTCAAAAGCGATACGAAAGTCAGCAGTGGCGAAAGCGTAGACGCCGATCAACAAAATCAAGGCGCACAAGCAGAAATCGAAGTGAACAATGACGTAAGCGCTGACCAAAATTTAACCAACCTCGATGAAAGCCGCGCAGAATTAGAATCTCGCGCCCAAGAAGCCAGAGGCGATGCTGAAGGTCGCATCCAAGATTTAAATAACAACACCAATGGCGGCGTTCAAGCTTCAGCGACAACCAAAGTTGAAATGCATTAAAATCTTGCATCAATATAAATTTCAAAAAAGGAGCATAACTTTGTGCTCCTTTTTTATAAGCTGACGTATTGATACGCTTGCGCTTTATCCACCAGCTTTGTATGTTTGAAACATTAAATAATTTAAGGAATCAAAATGAGTGATCTATTACGCGAAGTCGATGATGCAATGCACCAAGAGCGCATGGCTAAAATATGGCATGAAAACAGGCCTTACATCATCGGTTTCATTGTGGGAACAATCATTCTGACGGGCGTTTTTTCATTCTATCGCAGCTGGAATTTAAACGTGCAACAAGAACAAACCGCCGCCGTATTGGATTACCAAAGCGCAGAAAATTACCCGCAAAACATCTTGGAAATGGAAAAAATAGATTTACGTGATGGCATTCGCGGCGTGGCGATGCTGCATGCCGCAGGCACATTTTTAGACGAGGATAAGCCAGACCAAGCCCTCGCGCTCTATACGCGTGTCGCCCAAGATAAAGGCATAGACAGCGATCTACGCGATCTCGGTATTTTGATGCAAACGCGTTTAATGATGAATGAAAGTGATAATAAGACTGCAGATTCTTTCGTGAATGACGGGAAAACTTTAATTGAAAACCTACGCCCCGTGCTCTCCAATGCCAAAAGTCCGTGGCTCAATCCCGCTCGCATCGAAGCCGCCGTCATTAGCGCCCACATCCAAGGCAATTATGACGCTGCCATCGCCTATCTCGATAGCGTGATAAAAACTGAACATTTGCCACAATCACTCAAAGATCGCGCTAATGCACTTATCCATATCTACACACTCGAAAAAGCAGGATAATTTTCATGACTGTATTCAAAAACACATGCCTTGGCCTATGCGCTTGTCTCCTTTTATCCGGTTGCGGTATCGGAAGTTTATTTGAATCCGACAAAGACGCACCGTTAAAAGGTGAGCGCATTTCGGTGCTTGAATTACAAAAAGAATTGGAGCCAGATGACGCCGCATTAGAGTCGCAAGGTTTAATAATGCCCGAAGCTTGGACTAACGAATTCTGGCCGCAAGTGGGTGGCTACCCCAATCATTCAATGCAAAACCTCTCTCTCAATCAAGGCGCATTGAAACAAGTCTGGAAAGCCGATATCGGCAAAGGCGCAAGCAATGAAATCCCCCTCATCACCCAACCCGTAATCGTAGACGGGCGCATCTTCACGCTCGATACCGATAACCACGTCACCGCATTCGACATTACAAACGGCAAAGAAATATGGCGCAAAGATGTCGGCGTAGATGACGAAGATGATTCCGTCATCGCAGGTGGCATAGCCACAAGCGGCGGATTTTTATATATCACCAATGGATTCAATGAAGTGCTCGCACTTAAGCCCACCGATGGCGGGTTAATTTGGCGCAAAACGCTTCCCGCGCCGTCACGTGCCGCGCCGACTGTGATTGATGACCGAGTTTTCATCACGACACTCGATAGCCGCTTAATGGCGCTTAATGCCAATGACGGAAGCGTGATTTGGGAATACACAGGCATCAGCGACGAAGCTTCATTGGTCGGTGCACCAAGCGCCGCCGCCAATCAAGACATCGTTGTCCCCGCTTTTTCATCAGGTGAAATCACCGCATTGCGCGTTGAAAACGGCTCGATAGCTTGGAGCGACAACCTTTCCAACGTTCGCGGATTTGGCGGTATTTCTGCCATCACTGACATCCGCGCCCTGCCCGTCATTGATAAAGGTATGATCATCGCCATCAGCTTTTCTGGCCGCCTTGTCGCCATTGATGAACGCACAGGATCGCGCGTCTGGCAACGCCAAATCAGCGGTTCACAAACACCGTGGGTCGCTGGTAATCACGTCTTTATTCTATCCAGTGATAATCGTCTCATCGCATTGGGACGTGATAACGGCTCAATCCGCTGGATCACCCAATTGCCACGCTTTGATGATGGCGATCCCATCTTGTTTTCTGGCCCAGTCTTAGCCGGAGGCCGCCTAATCTTAGCAGGAAGCGAAGGCCGCGTAGTCGAAGTACAACCCGAAAATGGTACGGTCATTCGTGAATGGGAAGCCGAAGGCACAGTGAGCATTCCGCCCATCGTCGCCAACAACACATTATTCCTGCTCGATCGCGACGGAAAGCTGAGCGCCTATCGATAAATGAAAGATAGCTTCCGTGCATTTGCAAAAAAGATTGTTTCTAAATTTATAAATTTTAGAAACAATCACCCGCTTATTTTCAAATCAATACAAATTATCTGCTTTTTATGGGTGTGTATAACATTAAGCACGGTGCATATATTGGGTTTTAACAATCTTATACTCACACCGCAAACAGAAAACGCCGCTTTTGGTTTTACCGAACACAATATAAACGATGCCAATCCAGCATTTGAAAAATATTACAAAAATCTTGATTTAAAAAACATGAATACACCACGCGTAAAAAATGAACTCATCGTATTCAACAATCAATTTAACACAGATTATCTTTGCAAAGCTAATAGCGGCGTCGATTTCACTTACACGTGTACAAACATAGCGCTGCAAATAATCGTAAGCTATATCCCACTCATACTGACATTCATGTTTTTTGGCTTCGTATTTCCACCCTACCTTGTTTTAAGCGTAATCATGGCGCTGCCATTCATCATTGTTTTATTCGCCATAAAGAATTTATTGTTGCAGACATGTGTAAGATAGACTCTGCGCACACTTCATGATAGAAAACGCACATGTTTACACTTGCGCTCATAGGCCGTCCAAATGTCGGTAAATCCACGCTGTTTAACCGTATTGCGGGTAAGAAGCTGGCTATCGTTGATGACACCCCTGGTGTAACCCGCGACTGGCGCACCGCCGAAGGCTATTTCTTTGATCGTGAAGTGCGCGTTATTGATACCGCTGGTCTCGAAGAAAGCTTCGATAGCTCAATCCAAGGGCGCATGCGTCAACAAACTGAATCCGCTCTGCGCAATGCCGACGCCGCTTTATTTATAATTGATGGCCGCGCCGGAGTCACACCATTAGATATGCATTTCGCCCAATGGCTTCGCCGCCGTAAAATGCCCGTAATTCTCGCGGTCAATAAAGGTGAAAACGAAAAGGCCGTAGCCAGTGCCATCGGCGAAGCATACAGTCTCGGCCTCGGTGAGCCGCACTTAATTTCCGCTGAACATGGACATGGCATGGAAGACATCTACCACGCCCTCACACCTTTCTTCCCCGAAGAAGATAAAAAAAGCGAAAGCGCCGCCGATAACGCCGAAGATTTCGGAGATCTAGACGAACTGGAAGGGATAGAAGATTTTGAATTCGCCCAAGAAGCTGACGATCCAGAAAAACCAGTAAAAATCGCCATCGTAGGCCGCCCGAATGTTGGAAAATCTACCCTTTTGAACGCTATCGTCCAAGATCAGCGCGTCATGACCGGCCCCGAAGCAGGTATCACCCGCGATGCTATCGCCGTAGATTGGGAATATAAAGATCGTAAATTCCGCCTTGTCGACACCGCCGGTATGCGCCGCAAATCAAAAGTACAAAACAACATTGAAAAAATGAGTGTCGAAGATTCCATGCGCGCCATTCGCCTCGCGCAATTGGTCATCCTCGTCATTGACGGAACTGAGCTTTTTGAAAAACAAGATTTACAAATCGCCGAGCATATCATCAATGAAGGCCGCGCACTCGTGCTGGCCATCAATAAATGGGATGATGTGCAAGACCGTGAAAACGTGCTTGAAGAAATAGAATACAAAGCAAAGACCTCGCTGGCGCAACTCAAGGACATTCCCTATCAAACCACCTCGGCCTTAAACGGCAAAAACATCAATAAACTGCTTGATCGCTGCATTTATACATACGAGATGTGGAACATGCGGATCAAGACTTCAGGATTGAACAAATGGCTCGCGAAAATGGAGAGCCAAAATCCCGCGCCATTGATTTCCGGTCGCCCCAACCGCTTAAAGTACATCACGCAAATTAAAACCCGTCCGCCAACTTTCGCGATGTGGGTTGCACGCCCAGACAAGCTACCCGAAGCGCATAAACGTTTTATTGTCAACGGCCTTCGCCGCGATTATAAAATACCAGGCGTTCCAATTCGTCTGTTGATTCGTAAATCCAAAAATCCATATAATGAATAAATCATTCAATTAAGAAGGAAATATAAGCATGCCCGAACTCCCAACCGAAATTCTTAATCTAGACTCAGAATCTATGGATGGCGTGTTGCTCATAATTACCACATGGGGCATGCGCTTACTGACGGCTGTTGCCATTCTTGTCGGGGGTTGGGTGGTTGGAAACTGGGTCAGTAAACGCATCACAAACATGAAAAAACTTGATGATACGCTTAAATCATTCTTAGGCGGGCTATTCAAATACGCGATCATGGCGATAGCTTTTGTCGCATTGCTCGGACAACTTGGTGTACAAACCGCCAGCTTACTCGCTGTACTCGGCGCGGCAGGTTTAGCAATTGGCTTAGCGCTGCAAGGCACGCTATCAAACGTAGCCGCTGGCGTGATGCTCCTTATTCTTCGCCCATTTAGCGTCGGTGATTACATTGAAACTGGCAGCATCAAAGGCACAGTCAAATCCTTAAGCTTGTTCGTCACTGAACTAGCCACTGTCGATAACGTGCATATTTTCGCACCCAATTCTCAAGTCTGGGATACAGAAATTTTTAATTTCAGCCGCAACACTCAGCGCCGCATTGATCTCGTGAACGGCATTTCTTATGGCGATGATATCGATAAAGCCATCAAAGCTATAGAAAAAATCGTATCTAATGATGATCGTCTGGTCACCACAAAAGGTAAGGAACCATTATATTTCGTTAGCTCTTTAGGCGATTCGTCCGTCAATGTGACTGCGCGTTTTTGGGTAAATACGTCCGAATATTGGCCAGCCAGATGGGATCTCACAAAATCCACAAAAGAAGCGCTCGACAAAGCTGGAATCACCATCCCGTTCCCAACACGTACATTAGAGCTTAGCCCAGAAAGTGCGGAAGCGATGGCAGGCGGCGCAAAGGCAACAAAGAAAAAAGCAGCCTAAACAGCCCTAATCGATCATACGGCATGCAGAGCATCACGAATATGGTCTGCAAATTCCAGCAATGTTTGATCGATCAACATCCCGAATATAGCCACAAATCCACCCAGTTCCCAAGGAACTCGGAATACATGTGTTAATATATAACCGCTATACAAATACCCCACCATGATCATAAAAACGGCGTAACTTTCAAATTGTGTACTTTCTTGCGCGCCCAACGCTATAGCCACCAGCAAAGGGCTGGTAAGTGCCAGCATAGCAATATTAAACCAATTCACGACATTGAGATATTTATAAAAATATTGAGTCCGCTCATAATGTTTAGAAAAACAAAACACTAGCCCCAAAAACCCTACTAAAGCCAAAATAGTGATCGGAGTATATAAAAATACAATGAGCGATGGAGAATATTCTGGTGACATTATAACGCGTACACCTAAAATCAGGGGCAGAATAACAAGAACAATAAGAAAGGATTTCAAGGCGTCACTTCGGCTATTGCTAAAACGATCAAATCCCGCCTTCATAAACAGCACGATTTCAAAACATCCCAATAAATTTTGTTTAACTTGTTTAGATAAAAACATGCTGAGCCTCCCTTAAAAACCGCATCCTTATATTTTACGGTAAATAATCCAAAGGCGCAAATTTTTATTGCTATAGTCTGATGCTTAAGATTTTATCACACGCTCATTCAAAGACGTGATTTTAGCGCCTGTCTGATTGCTGTCATGATCGACCAATTCAACAGGGTAATCCCCCGTAAAACACGCGTCACAATATTGCGGGTTTTGGTTATTACGCTTTGTTTCACCAACCGCACGATACAATCCATCCAAAGACACATACGCTAGAGAATCCGCACCGATATAGGCACAAATTTCATCAATAGTTTTTTTCGAAGCGAGCAGTTCCGAGCTTGAAGGCGTATCGATGCCATAAAAACAGCTTTGAATGGTTGGCGGAGAGGATATGCGCATATGTACTTCCTTGGCCCCTGCCGCGCGGATCATCTCTACAATTTTCTTACTGGTGGTGCCGCGCACGATCGAATCATCAACCAATATCACGCTTTTGCCTTCGATGAATTTACGATTGGCATTATGTTTCAGACGTACGCCTAAATTACGAATTTTATCCGTCGGCTCAATAAACGTACGCCCAACATAATGATTGCGAATAATACCTAGCTCAAATGGAATACCGCTCACTTCGGCATAACCAATCGCCGATGGCGTACCGCTATCTGGTACAGGCACAACCAGATCGGCACCCACAACAGGGTTTTCCCGCGCCAGCTCCGCGCCAATATTCTTGCGTAATTCATAAACGCTGTGACCCTCAAGCGAGCTGTCAGGACGAGCAAAATACACATATTCAAATATACAAAAGCGCTTATTTTGTTTTGTAAACGGAAAAGAGGAATGAATACCTTGGTCATCAAGGATAATCATCTCACCCGCTTCAACATCACGCACGAAATCCGCACCAATAATATCCAGTGCGCAAGTCTCCGAAGCCAAAATATGCGCATCACCCAAACGCCCAAGAACAAGAGGGCGAATGCCATGCGGATCACGCAGACCAATAACGCTGTTATTTGCACACGCCACCAATGAATATGCGCCTTTGATTTGCTTAACTGCATCAATTAAGCGCTCCGCCATGCTGCCCTCACGCGAGACAGCGACCAAATGCACAATCGTTTCTGTATCGCTGGTGGATTGGAAAATGGAGCCACGCTTTACCAAATCTGTGCGCAACGTGTTGGCGTTGGTTAAATTTCCGTTATGCGCGACTGCAAAACCGCCAAAATCCATATCCGCAAACATCGGTTGAACATTACGAAGCGCTGGCTCACCGCTTGTGGAATAACGGTTGTGACCAATTGCAGCATGGCCTTTTAATTTGTCAATCACATTGATATCGCTGAAATTTGAATCCACTAAGCCTAGTGCTTTGTGAGAATAAAATTCCTCACCATCATAAGACACAACGCCGCAAGCTTCCTGTCCACGATGCTGCAAGGCATGAAGGCCAAGTGCAGTTAACGCTGCAGCGTCTTCGCTTCCATACACCCCAAACACGCCACATTCTTCGTGAAATTTATCATCGTCATAAAAGGCAGTTTCGTGCGTCATGTTAATGCCTATTCTTAAGGGTTAGTACGTTCAGATTCGTAAGGTTCTTGGTTTGCGTCTTCGTTTATATTTTCAAATAAACGATCAACATCATCACGGAATTCTTCGCTATAACCTTTGGTTTCCGGTACATCTTGCACTTTATCATCAGCAGGCCGATCATCGCGTTTTAATAAATCAATATCTTCAAGTTTTTTGCGCGTCTCATTATTTTTCTCAATCTGCTGTACGCTTTCTTTCATATCGTCTTTAGCCGATTCGGGAATAAATTTTTCAAGCTCAGCTGCAGTTTTCTCAAGATATAGATGCGTTTTACTACCAGCAAACCATTCGTCCTTGCTATCGGAAGCGGCAAATATATGCACGGGCAAATACAACAAGCCCAGCAAGATAATGCCGCGGATCAAGCCAAAAATAAAACCGAGCGTGCGATCAACTGCGCCTAGCCCTAAATTACGAATAGTTTCAGCTAGAAAATGACTTAAAATTGATAAAATAATTACTACAGTAATAAAAACTGCGCCGTAGGCCAAAATCATACCCAGTAAATCATACGGTAAAATTCCAAATAATTTCTCAGGCTCCGTCCCCTCGACTACACCAAGCCAGCCTTTAAATAGCGGCGCAATTTTTGGCCCTATATAAAAAGCTGCGGCCAAACCGCCAACAACACCAGTGATAGTCAAAACCTCACGAATAGCACCGCGTAAAAACGCAATCATTGCGGAGATGAGTAAAATAACGATAACAAGAATATCGATAATCATAAGTGCGCCATGCCTTTACATCATTGATTGAGGCCTTATATGTAGGCAAATTTTATGTACAAATCAAGTATTTAAAATAACCATCATACAGCATAAGCCTTAGGCGCAGCATTAACCGTAAAAAGATCAGCCAGCATTTGCACATGGTCAATTTCGGAAACCCGCATTTCATCACCACGCGCACGTTGTGCTTGGCCTTTTTTCTTAATAGTGGGGATGATCGCCTCACGAAACCCTAATTTTGTAGCTTCTTTCAACCGCAAATCAGGCTGCGCCACTTGACGAATTTCGCCCGCCAAGCCAACCTCACCAAAAAATACCGTCTCAGGTGGCAGTGGATTATTTTGCAGCGCACTAATCAACGCTGCCGCCACAGCCATATCCGCCGCAGGCTCGCTAATGCGTATACCACCCGCGATGTTGAGAAAAATATCACAGCCCGAAATTTGAAGCCCAATCCTCGTCTCTAACACGGCCAGAATCATCGCTAAACGATTAGGGTCCCAGCCAATTACCGAGCGTCGCGGCGACGCGAGCGAAGATGGTGCAACCAACGCCTGCACCTCTACCAGCATCGGGCGTGAGCCCTCAAGCGCCGCCAAAACGGCGCTCCCCGCAACATTTTGATTGCGTTGGGAGAGAAAAATTTCCGAAGGGTTTTCGACCTGCACCAAACCAGAGCCCGCCATTTCAAAAACACCAATCTCATCCGTCGCGCCAAAGCGATTTTTTACCCCGCGCAAAATGCGAAATTGATGCGAACGATCCCCTTCAAAATATAAAACGCTGTCAACCATATGCTCCAATACACGTGGCCCAGCAATTTGTCCGTCTTTCGTGACATGCCCAACAAAAAAAACCGCCATATTGTGAGCTTTGGCATGGCGGATAATCTCCTGTGCCGATGTACGTACTTGCGTCACCGTACCCGGCGCGGATTCGATATTGTCGATATACATCGTTTGAATAGAATCAATCACTAAAAGCTGCACAGGCTTTTCATCCGCGTCACGCTGTTCAACACTGGTGAGAATATCGCGCACATTTGTCGCGCTCGCTAATTCAACAGGCGCATCTTGCAAACCTAATCGTTGCGCCCGCATACGCACTTGATCAACTGCCTCCTCACCCGACACGTACACACACCGCACATTACGTTTTGACAGAGCGCATACCGCCTGTAATAACAATGTAGATTTACCAATCCCCGGATCGCCACCAATTAAAACCGCTGAGCCCGGAACCAACCCACCGCCCAGAACACGATCAAATTCATCTATGCCTGAAATATGGCGCGGATATTCTTCCTGATTGGCATCGTTAAGCGCCACAAAATCAATCTTACGCCCTTTTTTATTTCCACTCATCCCCTTTGGGACGCTCTGTGGTGCAATTTCTTGCGCGATAGTATTCCATTCATTGCACGACTCGCACTTGCCCGCCCAACGGCTTGTTACCCCACCGCAAGACTGACATACATAATTATTTTTTTCCTTCGCCATGATTCTATTTATGCCAGATTTTTAAGAACAAAGAAAGAACAAATTTTATCACCCTAACCCTCGCGCTGCAAAGCCCATTTAAATTCATGTGTTTTATCATTAACTTGGCCATAAATAACCAGTTGTTTGGTTTTGCGTGGACTGCAACCCTGCCCCATAAACACACTATCCTCTAACGCTAAAATTCCTCCACCAATGTGAAATCGCCAGCCCATCCCACCAGACGTACGGATCAACGCCTCTTGCCCGTCACGAATAAGCGAAACCATTACTTGCGGATGCAAATGAAAGCGCACCGCAACATCATGCGACGACACAGAAGCATGATGAGATGTCAAAATATCCGCCCCTCTAATATCCGCACCTTTTTCACTCACGTAAATACGTCGCTTATGCGTAAACCCATTTAACGCAACATATCCGTCATGGCTAGCCTCTAGCAAAACAGCATCCTTCATGTCTTCGCGCAGCACTTTGATCTTGCCGTGTTTTCGCGCAAAATGGCCGTTCGCTTCAACCTCACATACATTTCGATCATCCATGTTTAACGTGCTATGAGCGGGGGTAGAGCGCAGCGCATCTTGCCACTCAGCATCAAGTGGATGAGAGCCGCAATTCACAAACACACGATCACGACCGCTATTGAGTTCAAACGCGAGCGGCGCGGCATGCGCGATTTTATCATAAGGCCAATCGGGCGGCGCTCCGCAATCCATTAAAATATGCGTACGCCCCAAAACCAAGCGTTCATAACCTGTACAGGGCAAAGAACTAAGCGATTTCCCACGAACATGCGCCTGATGCAACGCGGAATCAATGCAATCCCTATCGCCCATCTGACCGCCATTAAACAACGCAAAATGCTTATCATTATAACGAAAAAACCGCGTAGCAAGCCCCATACGATCAATAGCATGCTGAATTTTTTCAGGCAGCGGATAATCACCCGTTTGCAAAACCATACGTACATCAAGCAGGATTTTCAACGCTTCGAATAACTGCGCTGGACTACGCGATACATGACCACCATCATGCGCAATTTGAACGTCAATCTCATGTACCAACATATGCAAACTTTGTGCGATCCATTCCTCCCGACCCTCAAAGGCGATCCCCGCATATAGCAAACCTTTAAGCGCCTGTAGCCGTCCCAAACCAAAACAGTCCGTATTATTATCTCGCGACAACACGCGTGACAAATGCCGCGCTTGGCGCATACAGCTTTCAAAAAAATCATCTTGAAAATGCTCAAGCGCATCTTCATCATCGAAAAACCCATCGCCAAAAAAATCATAATGCGACAGCCACATTGAAAGTCGCACACCACATATATCTGGCCGCCAGCTTTGGGCATCCCACACCATATAATGCGATATCCAGCTCTCAATCATTGTTCGCGCTTGTACACTGGCCGACGCGCTCATCCCGCGCTCCGCCGAAACCGCCTTTAAATCGCGCAACCATGTAAAACCGTGCATATGCGTAATCCACGCATCACTCACCCCGTTTGGACTCCACCCTTCTTGCGTAAAACGCAACTCATCGCCTTCATAAGATAACGCCCCTTCACAAAGCCAACGCCCCACCTTTGCACAACCCGACCACCCATCAACAGGGCGCACCGCTAACCGTTCAGGCACAACACCGCCCAAACTCCAATTGTAAAATACGGAGTTATAGGCCATATGACTGGCGCGATTTTTTAAACTGCGATAAAGCTGAACGGGCATGTTCATCCTTTTCTTAAACAAAAACTTTTAATGTAATGATCACCTCAGAATTGAGATAACCTTAATACGGCAAACCTCAACGAAGCGCCGCGATATTTCTTGCGTAATGATCTGGCCCGTCTTTGAATACAGCCGTGCCAGCCACCAAAACATCCGCGCCCGCGGCAATGCATTCTTTCGCCGTTTGCGCATTTACTCCGCCATCAATTTCTAAATCAATCGCGCGACCACTTCGTTTTTCTTCCGCATCAATCATCGCACGCGCATCGGCAATTTTGTCCAAAACGGGAATAAAACTTTGACCGCCGAAACCCGGATTAACCGTCATAATCAAAACCAAATCCACCAAATCCATCACATGTGCAATAGTCGAAATCGGCGTAGCAGGGTTAAGCGATACGCCGCATTTCACCCCATGTGATTTAATTGCTTGTAGCGTACGGTGCAAATGTGATCCCGCCTCAACATGCGCGGTAATAATATCCGCCCCCGCCGAAACAAAATCTGCGATCAAAGGATCAACAGGCGAGACCATCAAATGCACATCAAAAATTTTCTGACTATGTGGGCGCAAACATTTCACCACGGGTGCACCAAACGTAAGGTTCGGCACAAAATGTCCATCCATCACATCAATATGGATATATTCCGCACCCGCTTCATCAATACGGCGCACTTCTTCGCCCAAAATTGAAAAATCGGCGGATAATATAGATGGAGCAATACGGACAGGCTTTTGCGGCATAATAAGGGAATAACTCAATGAAAAAGACGGTTAATTTATTTTAGCAGAATCATATATGCAAAGATAGGGCGCAAAACGAATTTATATTTTTGTAATCCGCGCCACATAAAAGCCGTCCATACCGCCCAAGGCCGCCTGATGAAACGGCAAAATCCGCAAATCCCCATCATCGGTCAGTGATTCATCATAACCGCCTAATTCTTTGGCTTTGATTGGCAAGCGTTGTGCATTCGTATGGGTTTGTAAAAAGCGCGCAATTTGCGCCTCACCTTCGGATTTTTGCAATGAACATGTGCAATAAACCAACACACCGCCCACCATCAAATTATTAAACGCATTATCCAAAAGCGAAGCTTGCAACACTTCTAGCCGCTCAATATCAACGTTATTTTTTAAATGCAAAACATCAGGATGGCGGCGGATAGTACCCGTGGCGCTACAAGGGGCATCGAGCAATATATAAGCGACAGGATCGCGAACGCTCCAACGCGCGGCATCTTCGGCAACCACTTCTACCTGATCAACAAACTTCATCCGCTCCAAATTTTCACGCAAACGTTTAAGACGATTGGCCGAACGATCGAGCGCTGTGACATTCGCCCCAAACGCCGCCAATTGTAGTGTCTTCCCGCCTGGCGCGGCGCACAAATCATAAACATGCGCCCCTTTTATATCACCAAATAATTGCGCAGGTATCGCCGCCGAAGCATCTTGCACCCACCAATGACCTTCATCAAAACCCTGCATTTCTGTAATATTCCCACTGCCCCTAACGCGTAATGTACGTGTTGTAAGCTCGGTCGCTTTGAAATGGCTTGCCCAATAGGTTTGCGATTGCGGATCACGCAGGAAAATATCCAGCGGCGCTTCAGCCAGATTTGCTTTAGCGATATCCGCCGCAACCCCAAGCCCGTAATCCTCAATCCAGATTTTAAGTAACCATTCTGGCGTGTTCAAACGCGTCTCATCCTGCGCGCGTTTCCATGTAAAACCATCGCGCGTAGCGCTACGTAAAATCGCATTCACAAAAGCTTTTTGCTTCGGCATCCCCCGAAGCTCGGCCAAACGCACAGACGTGTCTACCGCTGCATGATCCGCCACTTGCATGAATAAAATCTGACACACACCGATGCGCAAAACATTTTGTAGCGGCGCATTACGTGGTTGATCGCGTTCTACTGCGTGTTCAATAATGCTGTCAATCTGCCCCATACGCCGCAAAATCGTAGATACCAGCATCCGGACAAACGCCTTATCTTGCGTTGATAACGCCAAAAAACTTGGCTGTGAAACCAGCGCGTGATCTAAAGCCGATTTACGCTCCAAAACATCCATAAGCAAATCAAGCGCAGCACTACGTGCCGCCATGCCTTCATCTTCAGGGTTTGCCTTATTTGCATCATCAATAATATCTGCTGCTTCGTTCATGGTTTTTCACCCATAATGTCATGTTCCAAATCATGGGCATAATCAATCAGAGCGTCATAAATTTTCTGCACAAAAGCGCTATCCAATCCCGCATTATCACCCATTTTAATCGCGCGTGTTTTCACCGCCGCGGCGCGTTCGGGTTGAATGGCCTCCATATGGTTTTTAATTTTATAATGTCCCACCTTGCGCACCACAGCAAAACGTCGCGCCAGCACATCAATCAACTCACGATCCAGCGCGTCAATCTCAATACGATATACATCCAATTCATTCATAATTTTACTTTTAACTCTTTGCATTGTCGATCAAATCACTTACATATTGAAGTATGAACAACAAAAAACCAAGTAGTATTGCGCGAAAGACTAACGTGGGCGACGTTTTATCTGAAGCTCAGCAGGAAAATCCGAAAACTATTTTTGCAAAGGAAATAAACGGATACGAAGCGCAAGGCTTGAAAGAACCCACACGCTACGGTGACTGGGAGGTTAAAGGACGATGCTCAGATTTTTAGCCATTTTTAGCCTTTTAATTCACCCCATTTCAGCATGGGCACAAAGTGCACAGACATCTGATATAAAAGTGGTGGAATTATTTACCAGCAAAGGTTGCCCCGCATGCCCGAAAGCTGACCGTGCATTTAACGGCCTGATTGCGCAAAACAACAATGTCATTGGTTTGTCCTGCCACGTCACATATTTTAACGGCAAAACCAAACATGACGCGCTTTCACAAAAATTCTGTAACGCCCGCCAAGGTGTATACAAATTGGCTTTAAACACGGGCGGTGTTTACACCCCCATGATGGTTATAAATGGCAAAACTGTCACTACAGGTTTAAAAACAGCCGAGCGCGATGCGGCGTTGAATAAGAATACACAAAAGATCAGTCCCATAAATTTGATAAAAAGCGGTCAGTATATTGATATTACTCTGCCGCGCATTGCGCTAGAACAGCCCGTCGATCTCTGGCTCTTTGAAATTCAAATTCAAGGCACCCAAAGCGGGTATGAGCATTACCAAAACAGCGTGAGCAATATTACAAAACTGCTTGAATGGGATGGCCGACCTCATGAAATGGCCTTCCCCATAAGCGGCCAAAGCAATAAATCTTACGCCGTTATCGCCCAAACCTATAAAGGCGGCATCATCGCCGCAGGACAAACGCGTTAATCTTACGGTTTAAAATCTACAATTACAGGCACATGATCGGATGGTTTTTCCCAATCCCGCGCATGAGTTAATGCTTCGTAGGCCTTCAATCTGTTTTTCAATGGAGGCGTAACCCAAACATGATCCAAACGCCGCCCACGATTAGATTTTTTCCAATCACGATTACGGTATGACCACCAAGTATACGTTTTTTCATCTTCGGCAATAAAATGTCTTGCACTGTCGACCCATTGCAAAGACTCACGCATCTTATTTAAACGTTCCGTCTCGGGCGGAGTATGCGAAACTACTTTTAGCAATTGCTTGTGTGACCATACATCGTGCTCATACGGCGCAATATTGAAATCACCCACCGCTATTAATGGCGAATCGGGCGTGTACGTGTCATTAAACCAATCCGTCATCTCATCAACAAAATCAAGTTTATGCGCAAATTTGTCATTCATCAAAACATCCGGCTCATCCCCACCAGCAGGAATATACAAATTGTGAATTTCCGCGCCCTCAATTTTGGCGGCAATATGGCGGCAATCCTCACGCCCTACACGGTGATGAATGTCTTTTGCGACAAAAGGCACTTTCGACAAAATCGCCAGCCCGTTATAACTCTTCATCCCTTGAAAATGTTGGTGCTCGTATCCCATATCACGCAACGCATCGACAGGAAAAAATTCATCCTGTGTCTTGGTTTCCTGTAAACACAAAACATCGGGCGCAACCTCATCCGTCATCTTTTTAATAAGCGGCAATCGCAATCGCACAGAGTTAATATTCCAAGTCACCAAACGCATAAAATATCCTTCATTTTTATATAAATCTAATCGCGGTCAACCATAAGTGGCCCCGGCGCTTGCCTCGTCGGCATAATCTCAATACGATTAATATTGCAATGTTCCGGCTGAATAGCCGCCCAATACACGCTCTCGGCAATATCCTTCGCCTCTAACGCTTTTGTACCCGCATAAACGCTCGCCGCCTTTTGCGCATCCCCGCCAAAACGTACAGTGGAAAATTGAGTCTCCACCATCGCTGGCTCAATATTGGTTACACGTACATTCTTCGCATATAAATCACTGCGCAAGCTCAACGAAAATTGTTTAACAAACGCCTTAACGGCGCAATACACATGCCCACCTGGATAGGGGTAATTACCCGCCGTAGAGCCAATATTTATAATGTGCCCACGCCCGCGATCAACCATACCGCCGAGAATATAATGTGTGATCGCCACCAAAGACGAATTATTCATCTCAATCATATCAAGCCAGTCATCAAGCTCACAATCTTGCGCAGGCGATTGCCCAAGCGCACCGCCGGCATTATTAATCAACAAATCAATATCGCAAAATGCTTTAGGAATAGCCGCCAAAGCGGGCTTGATTGCCGCGCGATCCATAATGTCAAAACAGCACGTATGAATATCGGCATGATGCGCGGCTTCAAGAGCAGATTTTAGCGCATCTAATTTATCTTGGCTTCGACCATGCAAAACCAATTTCGCCCCAGCCGCGGCAAATTTTTCTGCAAACGCCTTGCCGAAATCTCCCGTTGCACCAGTAATAAGAACAATTTTAGACGAATAAGTCATTAAATCGGCAATTTCGTCCCTGGTGGCAAGCCCATGCCTTCCATCATACCTTCGGTTTCATCCTTGATTTTGGCTTCTTTGGAATCATTTGCATTGTTCACAGCCGCAGTAATAAGATCTTCCAGCTCTTCTTTATTATTCGCCTCAATCAAACTCGGATCTATTGCAATATTGCGCACAATTCCCGCGCAAGTCATCACAACTTTAACCAAACCACCACCAGATTCACCTTGAACCTCGATATCTTTCAGTTTTTCCTGCAATTCCTGCAATTTAAACTGCATTTGTTGCGCTTGTTGCATCATATCTTTGAAATTGAGCATTTAAACTCTCCTTTTTGTTATTTAAGATTCTGTTTTGTTGGTTACAATTGATTTTATCTCCGCTTCGGGGAAGACCGAAAATATCTCCTTGATTATCGGAAGCTCCATAATTTCCAAACGCTCAGCTTCCAAAACAGCTTGCGCGGTTTGCGCTAATGTTGGCTGCCCCTCAGCGCTAGAAACACTTACCACCCAGCGGTCACCCGTGATGCGTTTGAGCGTTGATGTTAAATCTTGTGTAAGGCGCGGCGGCGCTGATTTTGCGGGATTAATCTCAATCAAACCATCTTTTAACGCCACCAAATGGGCATATTGATACACATTCGAAGCCAGCAAAACCTCGCCATGTCCCTCCAACAACCCAACAATATCTTCAAGCGTTTTAATCGCACAAACGCCTAAGGGGGGATCGGATTTTGGAACAATCGCCAGCGCCGCACGCATATCATTATTACCACCGGGAGTACGCGCCACAGGTACGCCATCATCATTTTTTTGTGAAGCCCCTTGAGGCAGCGCTGTTTTCACAGACGCAGAAACTTGAGATGCACTGTTTTCAGATTTTGAACCAGAAGCGCTAACATATTCTTGCCCCTCCAACTTCTTCAACAATTCCGCAGGATCAGGCAAATCTGCCGCATAAACCAAACGAATAATAACCATTTCTGCCGCGCTCTGGGGGTTTGGAGCGCTCTGCACTTCTGCAATGCCTTTTAACAATATTTGCCATGTTTTGGATAGGGTCGGCATTGACAATTTATCCGCCAATTCCGCCGCACGCGCGGCTTGATCCGCCGCCATAGCATGCTTCATCCCCTTAGTCGCAGGCACAGCCCGAAACTTGGTGAGAATATGAGCCAACGCCAACAAATCTTGCATCAAAACCAACGGATCAGCCCCGCTACGATACAAATCGTCCATAATCTCCAGCGCTTTTGGCGTCTCACCCGTAAGCACACATTCAAGAAGATCAAGCGAGCGCGCCCTATCCGCAAGCCCAAGCATACTTTCAACCACATCCGAAGTAATCACATCATCTGTCAACGCCATCGCTTGATCGAGAATTGATAATCCATCACGCACCGAACCATCCGCTGCACGCGCAATCATCGTCAGCGCCGTCTCATCAGCTTTTTTGCCCTCTTTTTCGCAAATCGAAGCAAAATGGGCGGTCAATGTCGGCACATCTACGCGCCGCAAATCAAAACGCTGACACCGCGATAACACCGTAATCGGCACTTTACGAATTTCAGTCGTCGCAAAAATAAATTTCACATGTTCTGGCGGCTCTTCGAGTGTCTTCAATAACGCATTAAACGCGTTTTTCGACAACATATGCACCTCGTCGATCACGTAAACTTTGTATCGCGCCTGTGTAGGAGCATAACGCACACCTTCAAGAATATCACGAATATCATCAACCCCAGTATGGCTAGCGGCATCCATTTCAATCACATCAGGATGGCGATCTTCGGATATAGCCTTACAGATATCGCAATCATTTGTAGCCCCCGTCGTCGGATCGCTCTGCCCATCTGGCCCAGCATAATTCAAAGCCTTGGCAATAATCCGCGCCGTCGTCGTTTTACCCACCCCGCGCACACCCGTCAGCATAAAAGCATGCGCAATACGCCCTGAATCAATCGCATTCGTCAGAGTACGCACAAGCGCATCTTGACCGATCAACTCGCTAAAATTCTGCGGCCTGTACTTACGTGCCAAAACACGATACGGCGCAGTTTTTTCAACAATTGGGGCAGGCGATGTTTTTTGCTTAGCTTCAGGCATATATTATATGTAAGGCGATTCACGATGACGGGCAAGCAAAACCCGCCACTTTTAAAACGACATAAAAAACATACTGGGGGGAAATAAAATGGAAGACGGACACGACCCGAAAAAATCACTTACGGCTGCTGGCTTTCGCCCCTGACCGGATTGGGCAATCTCTCGCCCGTGCCGCCTTCCATGTTTGATATATCGTTGATAAACTCTAATTGCAAGTGTAAGAAAGATAAATTGCCACAAAGAAAGCTAAAATCCGTGAAAAAAACCCTGCTGCTCCTATCGACCACAACACTACTATCAGCATGCGTCAGCAACGGCACAAGCCCATCACAAGGTATGGATTGGGCTGGCACGGCGCAAAGTGTTCTTAATTCTGGAGTTTTAGGCACGAACGCCTCAAATGGCGCTGGTATCGGTGCATTAAGCATCGCTGAAATTACAGCAGGTTTGCGCGAAGCCTTAAGCATCGGCTCAACCAATGTAGTGGCACAACTCGGCCAGCAAAACGGCTTTAACCTTGATCCAAAAATTCACATCCCATTGCCCGAAAATCTAAAACGCGTAGATTCTGCCCTCTCGGCTATTGGCATGAATAACCTCACCAGCGATTTGGAATTGCGCCTTAACCGTGCCGCAGAGGCCGCAACGCCCAAAGCCAAAGCATTATTTTTATCCGCCATTTCGCAAATGACCATTGATGATGCACGCGGCATTTTAAATGGCCCTCAAGACAGCGCCACACAATATCTGCGCCGCTCAATGGGCGCGCAACTGGGCACTGAAATGCAGCCACTTATTCAAAGCGCACTCGCCCAGGCAGGCGCTGTACAAGCGTACGACCAAGTCATGGGACAATATGCGCAATTGCCTTTCATGCCGAACGTAAAGGCAGATCTACAAAACTACGTCACCAACAAAGCCTTAGACGGCGTATTTTATTATGTGGCACAAGAAGAAGCCGCCATTCGTGCAAACCCCGTAAAACGCACAACGACATTACTTCAAAAAGTATTCGGCGCCGTTCAATAAGATGGGCAATAAGACTCGCAATAAAAAACAATCGCATTTCGATTGAAACAGGCAGAGCCATACTGTAAAGCTTCACCCATGGCCCGCGCGTTAAAAATTCTGAATCGTTTAGCCGAAGCCGATATGGTGTTCTGGCTTATGCCCCCTTTGATGCTGTTGCTGGTCATTGGCACAGTTGCCCAGCGCTCTATGGGATTATGGCCCGCTCTTGATATGTTTTTCGGAAGTTTTGTAATCTGGGCGGGATTTATCCCATTGCCTGGCGCATATATTTTACTAGGCATCTTAAGCATTAATCTCGCGCTTAAATTTTTATTGCAAAGCCAATGGAAGTGGCAAAAATCAGGGATTATTTTATCCCATATGGGCGCATTAATTTTAATGTTTGGCGGATTAGTCACCGCCATAGATGCCGACGAACATTATATGCTGATCGCCGAAAACACTGAAACCCTCTACGCCTACAGCTATGTAGAGCGCGACTTTACGATCTATGAAGATAAGCAATTAATTCTCAACCTACCCTATGATAAAATCAAAAAATGGGATTTCAGCGCCCTGCCATTTGAAGTCAAAATCAAAAGCTGGTGCGACCATTGCAACATTTTAAAACGCTTTGAAGCCAAAAATTATAATGAAAGCGAAACCTATCAAGGCATGGCGATGCATATGACCCTGCAAAGCGCCCCCAAAGAGCCACAGCCCGAAAACAACCTCACGGGCTTCGAATTTGAAATCAATAATAGCGGCGCAGAAGGACATTACATCGCATTTGATGGCATGCCGAAACCTATTGAGTTCACCCATGATGATAAAAACTATGCATTAATGTTTGGTAAATCACAAATACGCCTACCCTTTACAATTTTTCTCAAAAAATTCACCAAAGATAATTATGAAGGCACGCAAATGGCACGCGGCTACAGCTCTGATATCATGATCAAAGATGGTGATTTAGAATGGCCAACACGCATCGAAATGAATAAGCCCATGCGCTACAAAGGTTACACATTTTTTCAATCCTCTTTCGAAAACGATGAAAAAGGTAGCATTAGTATTCTCGCCGTCGTAAAAAACAAAGGCTGGCTTTTGCCTTACTTCGGAACATTTATCATCAGCATCGGCTTGTTACTTCACCTGATCATAAATATCCGTAGCGTCAGGCGCACGCCATGATGAGAATATTTTTATTATGTGCGTTTTTATTCCTCGCTCTACCTGCACAGGCGCAGGAAAATCTGGATTACTCCGCATTTCGTAACATCCCGATCCAGCATGAAGGGCGCATAAAGCCCCTGCAAAGCTTTGCCGCCATCACAATGAAGACCCTGTCCGGTGATGAGCAAGACGCCAATGCATGGCTTGCGCAAGTATTATTCGACCCACAAAGCGCCGCAGAGCGCCCAATTATTCGCATTGAAAACAAAGCCACGCTTGAAAAATTAGGGTTGGATTCAAAACAAAATCTCTTCAGCCTCACCACCCTCAAGCCTGCGCTCGATCAAACACAAAACGATGTGCAAGCCTTGCTCGCCAAAGACAATCGCACCGACAATGAAAACGCACTTCTAGCTGTTCATGAAAAAGCGGCGATTTTGATAGAAATCATGCGCAGTTTCTCAGCCCTCCTCCCACTCGAAATCATTGTGCCACCGCCCTATACTAATGAAATAGGCTCGCCCGTAACCTATTGGGAATTATCCTCCATTGCGCAACAAATCAACGCAGATATAAAAAATATTATCAGTAAAAAAGGACAAGACCCGAACACGTACACCCCTGATGAAATGGCAACTGCCAAAATGGGGTATCAAATACAAATGCTTGAGAATGCGGGGCGGCAAAATGAAATACTGCGTGTTATTCCTGCAAGCTGGAACGATTCATCAGAATTTTTCTCACCTTGGGCGTTGCTCAATAATGGTCAAGGCTCTCTACAAAGCGCTTTTGCTTTTTCATTGTGGCAGGATTTAGCGCGTAGCTATCGCGAAAGCGATGTCCAAAATTGGCTAAAAATTTCACAACAAATCCAAGACTTCACCCTAAACGAGCGTCCAGATATAAAGAGCGATAAATTTCAAATTGAACATTTTTATCACAATGTCTCATTATATATATACGCCATACTCGCATATGCTTTGGTTATAATCTTCATACGAAAACCCTATGCACGCATTCCTGTTATTACAACAGCCATAGCCATAGCCATTCATATTACTGCTATGGCACTACGCATATATATTCTTGATCGCGCGCCTGTGGGCACTTTATATGAATCCTTACTGTTCGTCTCACTTATCTGTGCGTTAATCGGGTTAACGATCACGTTCAAACGAAAATCCCTCACCCCGTTAATCGCTGGCAACATCTCGGCCATTGGTCTTTTATTAATGGCACCTCTTTTCGCCCCTCAAGGTGATTCTCTCGAAGTGCTCGTGGCTGTACTCAACACCAATTTCTGGCTCACCACGCATGTGCTATGCATCACCGCCGGATACGGCGCTTGCATCCTTGCAGCTGTACTGGCGCATGTCGGCTTATACAAACGCAAAAATAATAACGGCGACATCCGTATACAAAAAAACATCTACCAGCTTTCTCTCCTCGCGCTTCTACTCACAGCCTTAGGCACCGCGTTAGGTGGAATATGGGCAGATCAAAGCTGGGGGCGTTTTTGGGGATGGGATCCCAAAGAAAACGGCGCTCTACTCATTGTGCTTTGGCTCATATGGGCACAACATGGCCGCGCATCCGACCACTTAAAGCCCGCAGCCTTCATGGCCGCTATCGCCGCACTCAATATTATCGTTGCGCTATCATGGTTTGGCGTGAACCTGCTCAATGTCGGCTTGCACTCGTACGGGTTTACTTCACAATTATTAGGAGGACTGATTGCTTTTTGTTTGATTGAGACTATCCTTATTGCATGGTTGATGTTGCGTATTAAAAGGACGAAATCATGAAAAGAATATCCGTCATTATAAATATAAGCGCCCTAATCGGCGCATGCCTTCTGGCCTACGCTCTGACGGTGCATTTCGCAAAAGCAAAACCGCAAAACATCACACAACCTGATACTCCGATTGAGCGATTAGAAAAAAATCAACCAGTTCCTGATTTCACCTTCAAAGACGCAAACGGCGCAGCCCACAACATCAATGATTTCAAAGGCAAAATTGTAATTCTAAACTTCTGGGCATCATGGTGCCCACCATGCATCAAAGAATTCCCTCATTTCATAAGCGCGGCCAAAGAATTTAACGAAAAAGTCGTTTTCGTCGGCGTATCCTCCGACCTTGACCAAACCGCTATGAACACCTTCATGAGCAAAATAAAACTGCCAGAATCAAACAAAAATTTTTATGTGACACTCGATGATAATGGTGCGATCACTAAAGATATATTCCAAACTCTACGCCTACCCGAAACCATTCTCATTGATACTAACGGCATCATGCGATCCAAAATTATTGGCGCGAATTGGGACTATGATGATCTGAAAACACAAATTGCAACCTTGCTTAACTTGCAAGAAAATTAGAGTAGAGAAAAATCGTATTTAATGATTCTTGATTTGCTCAAAATAATGTATCATACCTTACTTGTTTCAAAATCTGCGCTACCGAAAAAGAAATCCAAATCATGACTAAAAACCTCATCAAAGATGCTCTTGAATTACTCCCCGCTAGCGCCGCAAAAGGTGAGCGAGCCTTGCTTGAAGAACTGGCACAACATATGGTGCAAGATGATGCAAAACATTTTACGCCCGCGCTATTGGCACACGTAACTGAACAACATTGGGCGCTGGCGCAAAACCGCGACAGTGGCGAACCGAAACTAAAAATTTACTCCCCTCCCGAAGAAATGGGCGGATCACGCAAAACTATTATTGATGTCGTAAGCGATGATCTTGCTTTTTTAGTGGATTCAATTGTCGCTGAAGTGAACAAAAATAATCTGTTGCTTGACCTTCTCATCCATCCCATTCTTTACACATTATACGACAAAAACGGCGATCTACAGCGCACATCATTAGAGCCAAGCGAAGGCTATATCCGCCAAGCCCATGTCCACGTACAAATCAAAGATATCCCGCCCGAAGATGTACTCAAAGTTCTTGAAGATGGTCTATATACCGCGCTCAAAGATGTGCATTTATGCAACAAAGATTGGAAATCTATGCTTGAGCAGCTCAAGCAAGCCCGCCGCGATCTGGAAAACGCAAAGACTCGCCGTCCTTTAAAAGAAGTACAACAATATTGTGCTTTCTTAGATTATTTATACGAAAATAATTTCACTCTTTTAGGCTATCGCGAATATAAATTCATCAATTCTGGCGATAATGTTAAAAGCCAAACTATTAAAAATTCTGGCCTTGGCTTATTACACAATGACGTCCGCCCCGCTTATATCAGCGAAAGCGATGAAGGCTTACCACGTAGCTTACAAGAAAAACGAAAATCTCTGCCGCCCTTATCAATTTCAAAAACCAATCGATTGTCCACCGTTCATCGACGCGTGCCAATGGATGCAATTGCCGTAAAAACATACGACAAAGACGGCAACGTTTCAGGCGAGAAATTATTCCTCGGCCTCTTCACTTCCGTGACCTATTCCCGCAGCGTTGGCGATGTGCCTTATCTTCGTGAAAAAGTTCAGGAAGTCATGGATATGGCCAACTTGCTTGAAGGCTCACACGATCGCAAAGCACTGCGCCATATTTTGGAAAAATACCCCCGTGATGAACTCTTCCAAATTGATACTAAAGAACTTTTGAAAATTGCCACAAGCATTCTGCACCTTCAAGAACGCCAACGCATAGCATTATTTATGCGTAAAGACCCTTTCCGCCGCTATGTTTCTGCGCTTGTGTATATTCCGCGTGATCGTTTCGGCACCGATTTACGCATTAAAATGTGCGATATTTTAGAATATGAACTGGGCGGAAAATGCGACACGTTTTATACATCACTTGATGATTCCGTATTTGCGCGTGTGATGTTTATTATCAACATCGCGCAAAATAATGATCATAAAATTGACACACCGCGTCTTGAAAAATTATTACAAGAAGCGGGAGAAACTTGGCCAGAACTCCTAAGCAGCGCCTTGGCAGAAAGCTATGACAGCGAAGGTGACATTGCACGCCTAGCCCAAAAATACGGTAACGCGTTTGGCGTTGGATACATCGCGCGCTACCGCGCAAAACAAGCCATCTTTGATATCCAAAAAACAGAAAATGTGCTCGACACTGTAACACTCAATCTTGATTTATATCGCACAAACAAGCTTGAAGAAAATCAGCTACGTTTAAAAGTCTACAACCCCGAAATCCCACTCAACCTTTCTGATGTAATGCCAATTCTGGCCAATTTGGGATTACGCGCGATCTCCGAACTTCCGTTCCACATCACGCCAGATTGTGTAAAATGCGGCGTTTGGATGCATGACTTTTTATTGGAACGCGCAAAAGGAACAGCTTCATTTGAAATTGAAACTGTTAAAAAGAATTTCGAAGAAGGCTTTGGAAAAATCTGGGCTGGGAAAATGGAAAATGATGGTCTAAACAGCCTGATTCTTTCCGCGAACATGAATTGGCGCGAAATTGTTATTTTGCGCACCTATGTGCGTTACCTTAAGCAAATACGCTATCATTTCAGCCGGCCTTACGTTGAAAAAGCGCTTACACAAAATCCAAAGATCGCGCATTTATTGGTCGCTCTATTCGAAGCATTTTTAAACCCCGATAATAAAAAAGCGGCTGGCAAAACAGCCTCAAGCGTTGCTGAGGATATTGAAAAAGCACTCGAAGATGTCGATTCCCTCGACCAAGATCGAATCCTTAGAATGCTCAGCTCGCTTGTACACGCAACTTTGCGTACAAACTATTATCAAACCAACAAAAACGGCGAGCCTAAACCCTGTCTGTCCATCAAGCTTGACAGTAAAATTGTACCTGAAATGCCAGAGCCGCGTCCTTATCGCGAGATTTTCGTCTATTCTCCTCGCGTGGAAGCCATTCATTTACGCGGTGATATCATCGCCCGTGGCGGCTTGCGCTGGTCTGACCGCGCCGAAGATTTCCGCACAGAAGTGCTCGGTCTCATGAAAGCGCAAATGGTTAAAAACGCCGTGATCGTACCTATGGGCTCCAAAGGCGGATTTGTCGTTAAAACACAAGGTCTCGAACGCAATGAATTTCGTGAAGAAGGCATTGAATGCTACAAAATATTTATCCGCGGCTTGCTCGATATTACCGACAACCGTAAAGGCACCAAAGTCATCCCCCCGAAAAACGTTGTACGTCGTGACGGCGATGATCCATACCTCGTAGTCGCCGCCGATAAAGGAACAGCCAGCTTTTCCGATATCGCCAACAGCATATCACGTGAATACGGGTTCTGGCTCGATGATGCTTTCGCATCTGGCGGCTCCGCTGGATATGACCACAAAGAGATGGGCATCACCGCACGCGGTGCATGGGAATCTGTAAAATTACATTTCCGCCAGCTTAACCATAACATCCAAGAACAAAGCTTTGACGTCACAGGCGTCGGCGATATGGGCGGCGATGTGTTTGGTAACGGCATGTTGCTATCCAAACATATCCGCTTAATCGGCGCGTTTAACCATCTGCATATTTTCTGTGATCCAGATCCAGACGAAAAAACATCATTTAAGGAACGCAAACGACTATTCGATGGCGTTAAAGGTTGGGGTGAATATAACACCAAACTTTTATCCAAAGGTGGCCGCATATTTGACCGCAACGAAAAGACACTTCACCTTACGCCTGAAATTAAAAAGCGTTTCGATATTGCCGAAGATAAAGTCTCCCCCACCGTGCTCATGAAAGCCATCCTTCAAGCGCGCACTGATCTGATGTGGTTTGGAGGTATTGGTACGTATATTAAAGGGCAACAAGAAACCAACGCCGATGTCGGCGACAAAGCCAACGACCATTTGCGCATCAACGGTAAAGACCTTCGCGCTAAAGTCATCGGTGAGGGCGCAAATCTCGCGACAACCCAACTCGGGCGCATAGAATTTGCGGAACATGGCGGAAAGCTTAACACTGATTTCATTGACAATTCGGGCGGTGTAAATTCCTCAGACCTCGAAGTTAATATTAAAATCTTGCTGTCCGATGTCATGAACAATGATTCCAATAAGATGGACATCGAATCCCGCAATACATTGCTCGAAAGCATGACCGAAGACATTGCCGAACTTGTTTTGCGCAACAATTATCAACAAGCGCAAGCGGTAAGTTTGGCTGAAATTCAATCCACCGAAAAACTCCAATTACAGGGTGATTTCATCCGTGATTTGGAACGCGAAAAAGTCCTCAGTCGTGAAATCGAATTTCTCCCCAACGAAGACAAAATCGACAAGCGCCTGCATTCGGGCAAAGGCATGACTCGCCCAGAACTCTGTGTTTTGATGTCATACGCAAAAATCACATTCACCAGAGATTTAATGGCTTCCGATATCCCGGAAAACCCGGATATGGAAGACTGGATCTTAAATTATTTCCCCGATGATTTGCGTGAGAAATACGAAACGGAAATTAAGCGTCACCGTTTGGCGCGTGAAATAGTCGCCACTTCAATGGCCAACTCCCTCGTTAACCGTATGGGTCCGACATTTTTAAAATCAAAAATGAATAAAACAGGCGCGAGCGCCGCCGAAATTGCCAAAGCCTACATCATTGTTCGCGATGTCTTCGACCTCCGTAGCCTATGGGATGCTTTAGAAGGCTTGGACAATATGGTTCCTGCCGAAGTACAGATGAAAGCAATGCGTGAAATTGCGCAATTATCCGAACATGCAGTATCTTGGTTCCTCACACGTCTGGGTTACGATTTAAAAATTGGCCGTGAAATTGAAAATTTCGGCAATGGCGTCAAAACATTGGGCAAAAATCTCGGCAAATTACTCTCCCCCGAAATTAAAAAGAGCGTAGAACAACGCACTCAAGCCGAAATTAACAATGGCTTACCCAAAAAATTAGCAGAACAAATTGCCTTAATGCCTGTTCTGGCCTCTGCGTGCGATATCATCCGCATTTCTAATGAACAAGACACCGATATTTTGGAAACCGCGAAAGTATATTTTGCACTTGGCGAAGCTTTCTCCATCACATGGCTACGCCAACAGGCACGCTATATTACCTCCGATGACCAATGGCAAGCCGAAGCCACGCGCGGGCTTGTTGATCAGCTTTATGGCTGTCAAGCGGCGCTTACCATCCGCGTCCTCACCGACACAAAAAGCAAAAAAGGCGAAGACAAAGCAAAACTCTGGCTTGAGAAACACGACCATCAAGTGCGTCAACTTAAACCATTATTCAAAGACCTCCGCCGTGCCGGTACAATTGAACTCCCCATGCTGGTGATTGCCGAACAACGCTTGAACAATCTGGCTGGTCGTTAAAATACTTTAAAATGCAAAGCGCTTAGAATAACCACCGCGAGGATAATTAATCCTAAATCGCGGTTGGATTTAAATGTCTCTAACGCGCTTTCGGGGTCATCAATATCCCATTGATAAAGCTGCCAAGCTAAATGCGCGCCAATAATCACTAACCCTGGCAATGCGAGCAGATTTACCCCCGCCAGCGCAAACGCCAGCGATAAGCATAAAATCATGCCGAAATAAAACGCCCCCACCCACATCTTGCTTGCACGTCCAAAAATCAGCGCAGTAGACTTCACCCCCACTAACGCATCATCTTCTTTATCCTGATGCGCATAAATCGTATCATAGCCCAAAGTCCACAATATTGCCGCGCTATAGAGCAAAAAAGGCGCGAGCGCTATATCATCCATCACTGCACTCCAACCCATTAATGCGCCAAAATTAAAGGTCATCCCCAAAATCAATTGTGGCCAATTGGTAAAGCGTTTAGCCAGTGGATAGGCAACAATAAGCGGAATCACAAGCAAACCTTGTAAAATCACTGTCCCATTCATCATAATCAAAATACAAAACCCGCCAAACAGCAACGCGCTTAAAAACACAATCGCACCCGCAATCGAAATCTCCCCCGATGCGATCGGCCTAACCGCCGTGCGCTCAATCAAGGCGTCAATCTTGCGATCCCATAAATCATTAATCACGCATCCCGCGCTGCGCATCACAATGGCACCCAGCGTAAATAAAATCGCAAGCCAGATCGCCCTAAATGAAAAAACACCCGCCGCGCCATAAGCCAAAGCCATGCTCCAAAAACACGGCAATAGCAAAAGCCATATCCCAATCGGACGATCAAGCCGCGCCAAATACACGTACGGCCTATATCGCTCAGGTAGATTTTCAATCCATTGTAATTGCCGCATATCCGTAAACATGCTTTTATGAAACACCAAGTTAATGGTGATTACAAGGAAGATTGAGAATACAAAACCATGCGCGAACATTATAAAAAATTCTATAAAATGCCTCGATGCTATACCGAATCTGACCTGCGCGAAGGCGGTGAAATTACACTCGACTCAGTAAAATTGCACCATATCGGCACAGTCTTACGCCTTGGCGTTGGCGCAAATATTCGCATGTTCAACACACGAGACGGCGAATGGCTGGCAGAAATTATTACCCTCAATAAAAAAAACGGCGCGTTAAAATTAATCGAATGCATAAAACCACAGCCAACAAAGCCCGAGCCTTTGCGCCTGTTATTCGCACCCATTAAGAAAAACCGCATGGATTTCCTCATCGAAAAAGCTGTGGAATTAGGCGTAACCGGTCTATATCCCGTTATTACAGCGCGCACACAAATCGGCAAAATCAACGAAGCAAAAATCAATGCGCAAATTATTGACACCATTCAACAATGCGAACGTCTGCATCGCCCCACGCTCCACCTACCTCAGAAATTAAAAACGGCGCTCACAGCATGGAAACACGAAAGCAACATATGCTGGGCCGCAGAACGCCACGATGGTGCGTATATTAAAACCATAAACAACCCACGGGCTTTCCTAATCGGCCCCGAAGGCGGCTTCGATGATTCTGAAAATGCTTTTTTATCATCACTAAAACACGTGCAACCCGTGTCTTTGGGAGAAAATATTTTACGCGCCGAAACCGCCGCGCTCTTCTGCTTAGCACAAGCAAGCACATTGACGTAAGGCGAAACAAAATAAAGCCACAAAAAAGTCATTTTCTCTTGCTTTTCCGCTCTATTCTCCCTAAGTGTATTGCGGTATAGTGTTAAGAAAAAAACACCTGTGAAATTTTACCTACACTCTAATTTACAAAGATTATGCGCATGTACAAAAAGCTAAAAACACTGTCAATCGCCCTAATTTCCATGATCACAGCCAGTTTGGCATCCTTTGCCCACGCCGCAGAGGGTGAACCAGTACCGTGGCAAATGGGCTTTCAACCTGCCGCGTCAATGTCGGCAACGCGCATCGATGATTTTCACACCTTGTTGCTTTGGATCATTACTGCCATTGCGCTATTTGTCTTAGTTTTGCTAATTTGGGTGATTGTCCGCTATAACTCCAAAGTAAATCCGGTACCCGCGCAATTCACCCATAATGTTATGATCGAAGTCTTGTGGACCGTTATCCCCGTGGTGATTTTGATTATCATCGCCATTCCGTCTTTCAAAATTTTGTATTTAAATGACAGCGTTGTAAATCCTGAGATGACATTAAAGATCACGGGTCGCCAATGGTACTGGGACTATGAATATCCCGACCAAGACGGCATCGCATTTTCTTCATATATGATCGCCGACAAAGAAATCACGAGCGACCAAACCCGTTTATTATCAACAACCAATCCCGTTATACTCCCGATCGACACCAATATTGTTTTCCAAATTACAGGCGGTGACGTGTTGCATTCATGGACAATCCCCGCCTTTGGCGTTAAAATGGACGCTGTCCCCGGACGTTTAAACGAGACATGGGTTCGCATTGATAAACCCGGCACATATTATGGTCAATGCTCTGAGCTTTGCGGTAAAGACCACGCCTACATGCCCATCGAAATTCACGCTGTTTCAAAAGAAGAGTTTGAAGCATGGGTAACCACAGCCAAAGAAGAATTCGCATCTTTAAAAGACGCGCAAAAACTAATCCAGCTTGCTGGTTTTCAAAATTAAAACGATAGATTGTTAAAAGAAGGAATATAATCATGGGTGAACACAAGCCGGGGTTTTTTGCAAGATGGTTCATGTCAACAAACCACAAGGATATTGGCACGCTCTATATTATTTTCTCAATTTTCGCAGGCCTAGTCGGCGGATTATTCTCGATGATCATGCGCATGGAGTTACAAGAACCCGGCGTGCAATTCATGCTCAACGCTGATGGGTCGCCTGACGGTCATATGTGGAACATGTTCATCACCGCGCACGGTTTGATTATGGTGTTCTTTGTGGTCATGCCTGGCTTAATCGGTGGATTCGGAAACTGGTTTATCCCGCTTATGATTGGTGCGCCTGATATGGCGTTCCCACGTTTGAACAATATTTCGTTCTGGCTGATTATACCTGCATTTTTACTCCTGCTCGGCTCTGCTTTTATCGGCGGCGGTGCGGGGACTGGGTGGACAATCTACCCTCCACTCTCCAGCACGCTTGGCCACCCAGGACTATCGGTAGATATGGCAATTTTTGCCCTCCATCTCGCGGGCGCCAGCTCGATTTTGGGCGCGGCGAACATGATCACAACCATCTTTAACATGCGCGCACCTGGCATGACGCTTCACAAAATGCCGTTATTTATCTGGGCGATGTTGATCACCGCATTTTTGCTTGTTCTTGCCGTACCCGTACTCGGCGGCGCGATCACCATGCTGCTAACCGACCGTAACTTTGGCACAGCATTTTTTGACTACGAAAAAGGCGGCGATCCAATTTTATACCAGCATCTATTCTGGTTCTTTGGTCATCCCGAGGTCTACATCATGATTTTGCCCGCCTTCGGCATTGTCTCGCACATCGTATCAACCTTCTCTAAAAAAGCAATTTTCGGGTATTTAGGCATGGCCTACGCCATGGTATCGATTGGTTTTGTGGGATTCATAGTATGGGCACACCACATGTATACCGTAGGTATGGATGTCGATGTCCGTGCATATTTTACCGCCGCGACATTAATCATTGCGGTGCCGACGGGGGTAAAAATCTTCTCTTGGATCGCCACTATGTGGGGCGGATCGATCGAATTTAAAACCCCTATGCTTTGGGCGATTGGCTTTATCTTCCTCTTTACCGTGGGCGGCGTGACAGGCGTGGTTCTGGCCAACGCTGGTATGGATATCGCCTTACATGATACATATTATGTGGTCGCACACTTCCATTATGTGCTCTCCCTCGGTGCTGTATTCGCACTATTCGCAGGATTTTATTACTGGATCGGTAAAATGTCAGGCCGCCAATATCCAGAATGGATGGGCTGCGTCCATTTCTGGATGACCTTCATCGGCGTAAACCTCGTATTCTTCCCGCAACACTTCCTTGGACTTGCAGGGATGCCACGCCGCATTATTGATTATCCTGATGCCTTTGAGCATTGGAACATGGTGTCGTCCTATGGCGCATATCTAACAGGTGCGGCGACAGTGTTCTTTATCTTTATTGCGTTCTACACGTTGTTCTTTGGCCGTCGCGTGGGCGACAACTATTGGAATGTTCAGCCGCAATCCATGACATTGGAATGGACTGTTTCTTCACCACCACCATTCCACCAATTCGATATACAACCTGCCGTAAAATAAACACGGCGCACATAAGAAACGAAAACCCCGACCTTTAAAATCGGGGTTTTTTATATATTATCCACCGCTTATAGGAGTCATAATCCAAAAATATTGCATTAAGACGCAAAATTTGCTATGACTCAACACATGGGGTTAGCATTTCACCAAAAAGCGCAAAGACTAAAACAGTATTATGAAGATGCTTGTCAAGATGCGCCCGATTTAGAAGCTGCTTTTGCTAACCATGCTTCGCCGCAAATCAGCATTGAACAAGCCCAACCGCGCGCAATCTTAAGCGCAAACTTCAATCCCGCAGCATCCATCGTCCCATCCAAAGCCCTTGGCATCATGGAAATCTGGAACAATCAAGTCGGCAAGCAACATGAACTGTCTCAGGCATCCGAAAACACCCTCGACACAGCCACAGATGAAGAAGCTACAGAAACACACAGCGCTTGGAGCGAAAGCGATTCGCTCGAATTCTCCCCGCCCAAAGCTGGAGAATTTAGCTATTCCAAATTACTCGCGCAAATCGAAGACCTTATCTCAAGCGCACCGATCATCGCCGCGATAGCATTGCTGCGCATTGACACCGCCAAAATCCCCGATGATCTCTACTGCGATTACAGCGCAATAGCGGATGATCTCACCCACGCGCTTAGCGGCATGGACCAATCAATCGCCGATATCTTAATGTACGATCTCGCACGAGAACTGGGCGCATTTGACGATCAAATCGAATTACATGCCGATGCCCCCGAAACAAATATGGGCATCGATGCGATGATGAAAATGATGTTCGCAGGGCAACAGACAGATGGCCCGCCGCCTAAAGACCCTATTGGACTTCCACCTAGCGCAGGTATTACAGGGATGATTGCTGCCGTTCAAGGCGTAGCCGAAAATATTCGCATACAAGAAGCGCAAACCAACCTTCCTGTTATGCACCTGCCTAGCATGAGCTTAGTGGACCCTCGGCAATTAAAGCCCAACCCGTATGATCTTAACGGCTATACAATCCATTAAACCAAAAATTGTGCTGGATTTCGACAGTGGGTATGATACATAAATCACTATGAATGCGGCCATTTCCACAAAAAACAAACCTGAAATAGAACCTGACGCTAGTGATGGCAGAGTCTCAGATTACTATGCGCTTCTTAAGCCCAAGGTAATGAGCCTCGTTATTTTTACTGGTCTCGCGGGCATGTGGGTCGCCCCAGGCATGGCACAAACCCATCCGTTTTTGTTGATTGTTGCTATGTTTTGCCTAGCGATCAATGCGGGCGCAGCAGGTGCCATTAATATGTGGTACGAACGCGATATTGACGCGATCATGAAACGCACACAAAACCGCCCCCTCCCCCTTAATAAAATGGCACACAGCGAGGCACTTGCTTTCGGAATTATCATGTCCGTTTTTTCCGTGATGATAATGGGCATGGCTTTAAACTGGGTTGCGGCTGGTTTGCTAGCGTTTGCCAATTTTTTCTATGTGTTCATCTACACCATCTGGCTCAAACGCCGCACCCCACAAAATATCGTAATCGGCGGCGCAGCAGGCGCATTCCCGCCGATGATCGGATGGGCGGCTGTTACGGGCGATATATCGCTCTACCCAATCATATTATTTGCCATCATTTTCATCTGGACACCGCCCCATTTTTGGGCGCTATCCCTGTTCGCCAACGAAGATTATAAGCGCGCTAAAATCCCGATGATGACGGTTACAGCGGGCCCGCGCTCAACTAAGCGACAAATGATGGTTTATACTCTCATTCTTGTGCCGCTCACACTAAGCCCCACATTTTTAGGATTTGCCAGCATACAATACGGCATAATCGCGGCCGCATTGGGATTAATTTTCATCCTCTCAAACATACGTGTATTGCAAAATGAAGATTTAAAACACGCAAAACGCATGTTCGGCTATTCGGTATTTTATCTTTTCGCCCTGTTTCTTGCCGTGATGGCGGGATAAATTATATAAGGACAAAACCCTATGAAACCATTCCACAAATCAGAACTACACAAACAAAAATTAAAGAAAAACATCGCCGTGGCCGGCATGATCCTCGGTTTCATTGCTCTGATTTGGGTCATCACCATGATCAAAATTTCTGGCGCTTGAAGCCTTTTCAAATATTCTGTACAATGAATAGGTAACTTTCACAAAGGCTAGAGCCATGAAATTTTTTCTATTAACAATGTTTGCCGCCACCATAACATTCTCAGCCACAACCAACGCAGAAAATTGCGGCGTACCCAAAGGCTTTGTCCTTGGCACCGAAACAGTTGGACATTGCGACATCTATCAACGTCAACTCGCCTACCGCGAAGAAAGCCTTGAGATGAAAAGAATAATGGAAGAGCGCCAAGAAAATTTCGCAGAACCTCGCCGTGAAGCCATCAAACAATACGAAGCCGATTTAGAAGCGTTAAACGAAAAGCGTAGCTCAACACAAGATTAAGCCTTTCCTGAAGCGCATATTCGTTCTATGTAATAACTATGAACGATCATAAACCCAATCAAACCCAAGATATCCACGCACAAATGGCGCGTAAAAATGCGCGCCTAGGCCTCACCATTCTCGCCGTTGTTATCGGTATGGGCATACTGGCTTATGCGTCTGTTCCGCTTTATAGCGTGTTTTGCCGCGTTACGGGCTTTGGCGGAACAACTCAAGAATCCAGCACATTCCCCACAACAGTACTAGACAGAACCGTCACCATACAATTTAATGCCGATATCGGTAATAATTTTGCTTGGGAATTCACGCCTGAGCAGCGCAAAATCGAAGTCAAGCTCGGGCAAAAAGGCCTGACCGCCTTCCACGCTAAAAATCTCACAAACAAGCCATTAACAGGCACAGCGCTCTATAATGTTACCCCGCTCAAAGTCGGGAAATATTTTAATAAGGTGCAATGTTTCTGTTTTGACGAGCAAACCTTAAACGGTGGCCAAGAAGTATCCATGCCTGTTTTGTTTTATATCGACCCCAAAATGAACGATGATCCGAATATGAGGGATGTAAAAACCATCACTTTATCGTATACTTTTTACAAAGCGCAATCCGATGCGCTTGAAGAAGGCTTAGAAGCCTTTTACAATCAATAAAAACAATGTATAACATTTGCGAATTAACATCATAAACCAACAGGAATAAAACCCATGGCCGGCAATATTGAATACACAACCACTGGCAAGCCTCACCCTTATCACCTCGTGCGCCCCAATATTTGGCCACTCATCAGCGCTTTTGCTGGAGGTTTTTTTGCCGTAACGATGTTGATGTATTTCCCCGGCTATCGCGAAGCTTTGGCTGCTGGTGGAACGGAGCTACCTTTTCCATGGATGCCAATGCTGGGCGTAACAAGCATTTTGATTTGCATGTTTTTCTGGTGGAAAGACGTTATTTATGAATCTGTGGTCGAACGCGCGCACACAAAAATCGCTGAAGTTGGCTTGCGCTATGGTATGGCATTGTTCATTTCATCTGAAGTGATGTTTTTCTTTGCATTCTTCTGGGCTTTTTTCAGCGCCTCATTATTCCCAACAGAGGCCATTGGCTACGTTTGGCCTCCCGTTGATATCCACACCATACCCGCCTTTGGTCTGCCGTTTTTAATGACCATGATTTTATTGCTCTCTGGCTGTACTGTGACATGGGCTCATCACGCCATCTTAGAAGGCGACAATAAAAACGCCATTAAAGCTTTAGGCATGACCGTATGTTTAGGTGTATTATTCCTCGGTTTCCAAGTTTACGAATATGCCCACGCTCATTTCGGCTTTACCGAAGGCATATTCCCATCAACGTTCTTTATGGCCACTGGCTTTCACGGTTTCCATGTTCTTGTAGGAACGATCTTCCTGTTCGTATGTTACCGCCGCGCCAAAAAAGGCCACTTCACACCCGAACATCATTTCGGCTTTGAAGCCGCCGCATGGTATTGGCATTTCGTTGACGTTGTATGGCTCTTCCTCTTTGTATCTGTTTATTTCTGGGGCAGCGACATCGGCATGGATCATAGCGCCTTGCACTCTGCAATTGTTGCAGAATAAATGAGATGAGTATTGCCCCTGATTTTAAAATGTTCAAACTGGGCTTGGCTTGTAAATGCCCGCAATGCCAAAAAGGCGATTTATATAAACCAGGCTTAACACTTAATCTGCGCGATCAATGCGCCGAATGCGGCCTAGACCTGAGTAAGAATGACAGCGCCGATGGCCCAGCAGTATTCATGATCTTCATCCTCGGCGCATTGCTTGTGCCCATTGCATTAATCACCGATTCACTTTTTCATTGGCCTTTAACGGTACATGCCATCGTCTGGAGCATCGTCACATTAAGTCTGACAATCGGCATGCTCCGCCCGATCAAGGCCTATATCATTGCATTGCAATATAAGCACACACCAGAAAACTGGAAATAACCGCGAGTACATCATGAGAAAACCACCATTCTGGGCAACCGTTCTAACGATCATCGGTGTTTTAATTCTCTGCGGTTTAGGCACATGGCAAATCAAGCGCCTAAGCTGGAAACAAAACCTCCTCGCGCAAATCGAACAAGAACACGCCCGCGACGTCTCGCGCATAATCATTGAACCCAGCGATATCACCGCCGATATGAATATGCAGCGCGGCGTTATCTACGGCACATTTGACCATGATCACGAAATCGCCATAGCACCTCGCACCCATGAAGGCACGCCCGGCTATCACATTCTCACGCCGTTATTGCTTCAAGATGATAGCATAATGATAGTTAACCGCGGTTGGGTACCTTTGGACAAGCGTGCAATTGATACTCGTCCCGAAAGTCGCGTCAGCGGCAAAACAAAAGTCACTGGTATTTTCCGCACACCACAAAAACCCAATATTTTTGTACCGCAAAACGCACCCAATCAAGGTCAATGGTATAGAATAGATATTAATGATATCCAAAACCATATCGGCAAAGATGAAATAAAACCTGTCATTTTGTATGCCGAAGCCACAGACAATCAAAATCTACTCCCGCTCAGCAGCGCAACAAAACCTCAGCTCAATAATAACCATCTGCAATATGCTTTCTTCTGGTTTTCGTTGGCTGTGACGTTGATTATCATTTATATATTGCGCTTTGTACGCACAAAAAAATAGCCGCTCTCACGAGGCCGCTATTTTAAAACGCCATATATTTTGAATGATGGTAATTCTAACGGATCGTCGTATCGGCATCTTCTTTTTGTGCAGAAGCAAATTTCAAACCATTGCTAAGCGATACATACTGCTTGTTCAACTCCGCAATAACCGCCTTGAAACGTGACATCTGCTTTCCAGCCAACTGCTCACCCGTAGGCAATTTCATGCTACGTGGATCAGTTTGCGTGCCATTCACAAGGACTTCATAATGCAAATGCGGACCCGTAGAGCGCCCCGTCGTGCCCACCGCGCCAATAACTTGTCCTTGACGCACGCGACTACCAACCTTAACTGAAGAATCAATTTTATGCATATGCGCATAAGCAGTCTTTAATTTTGAATTGTGGCGAATACGAACATAATTACCGTATGAGCTAAAACGCCCTGAATATTCAACAACCCCATCACCAGCCGCATAAATCGGCGTTCCTGTAGATGCAGCAAAATCCATCCCCTTGTGCATCTTACTATACCCCAATACTGGGTGGCGTCTCATACCAAAGCCTGAAGAAATTCGCGCACCATCAATAGGCGTCTTCATCAAAGTTTTGCGAGTGCTCATCCCTTTTGGATCAAAATAATCTACGCGCCCGTCGCTCATTTCAAAACGATAGATAGGATATTCACGCCCGCCTACATTTAAATTGGCATATAAAACATTACCATATTTAGCAAACTCACCATCTTCCGTTTCAAAAGCTTCATACAAAACTTCCAGCTTATCGCCAGAGCGAATATCGCGTTGAAAATCAATGTTCCATGAATAAATCTTGATCATATTCGCAATCACAGAAGACGGAATATTCGCCCGCGCCGCAGAACCATATAGAGATGTTTTAATTTCTGCCTTTCGGGCATAAGTGCGCGGAAATAATTCTTTTTCGCTGATCTCGGCTTTGAATGTCGCATCATCAGCTGGCTCAACGCTGACTTCCTTAATCGCGTCTAATTTCATCGCTAATTTTGAAAATTGCATGTCGCCATTTTCATCAGGCTTAAAGTGAAGATCAATTTTTTGACCCGACTTAACTTTACGCACATCATAATATTTACCCAGCGCTTCAACTGCATTATAAGCATCAGGGCCGCTTAAACCCGCCTCTTGAAGCACGCCAGCCACCGTTTCACCAGACTGGATTTCAAGCTCTCTATAGCGTGAATGTTTCGGCTTTTGCATCGCAAACTGTGCATTCCGCATCCCTTCTGAAACACCCGATTGTAGGGATGGATCCAGATCCATATGCGATAAAATACCTGATTTATTTTCATTGAGTACAAGCGCCTCACCAGTAGACGGTGAAAGGGATGCAAAAACATTATCATGATTAAAAGAATTCACCGTCATATTCGGCATAAAAGCAAAGGCGCTAATAACAAGCAAACTCGCACACGGGGCAATATAGCGTAAACGCACACGATTGCCTCGTGTAAAAAGATACCTTTTGCGCAGAGGCAGAAATCTATGCATCGAAAACCCTAATTTTAATGACGCTTTAAAAGGCATCCTAAAAAACTCCATAATGTTCATGGATTTAGACGTAGCAGTTTGCTGCGCGGCATCCATAAATTTTATTTTCAATGACTGAGTTATCATAGTATTAATACGAATCCAAGGATTTAGAGCTTTTTTTTGAAATTTAAACGGGATGAAAATAACAATTTAATTGTCCGCTTAGGCCGCAGAATACGCCCTTATATATAATATAAGTTAAAAAAGGTTATAAAATCAACAAATGCTTCAGATTTTTAAAAAAGGCGCGGCGGCGATATACTCTATTTACACTCATCATTCATGCGCTCATAAGCCTTACTAGAACCACTTAGCCCATAAACATCCGTCGTCAAAGTCCCGCGTGAAGATGTGCCTTTAACAACCATATTGGTTCCGCTTTTAATAGCCTCAGCTATAGCCCGATCCATTTTTGAATCTGGCGCCCATGCATTTTCATCTTGCGTGAATAATTTAAATGTCTGGTCATCAATTTCCATCAACGCGTCACTACCCGCTTTGTAAGAATATCCAGTAATATAGCTAAAAACATCACTCGTGTTTTCTGCGGGGCGATTGGTAATGAGCGCAAAAGGCTGCCCACGCTTGGTATAATCGCCTTCTTCCTGTTTCGGCTGACTTGCTATATAACAAACCTTATTACCGCCCTCAAAGAACACGTAAACTTCCCAATCACCATAAGTCGCCATCAACCGTGGCTCACCTGCAAAGGAAACACTAGGCAAAGCCAAAAGAACCAACGCGAAAAGGGATAAGACAATATGTTTCATAATTTTTTACAGCTCGTAATATTTTTCAAGATGTGCCCACCATACTAAATCCAAACACAAAATGCATGCGAAAAGTTCAAAAGATTTTTTTTATAAATCAGTGTACATCTTTAAATTTTTTTAGTTCGTACCTTACGGCGAAGATTGCTTTCTGGCGGTGCTAATAATTCCGTTGGTCCACCCGCACGTACAGGCCGCTCGGCAAAACGCCCCATCGACAGCAAGCGATCATACATCACCAAAGCCCCTGCAACTCCAACATTGACACAAAATTTCATTGGAATTTTAATGACATGTTCGCATCGCGCAGTAATTTCAGGCGACAAACTGCCCATCTCTGGTCCCAAAATATAAGCCGCCCGCGTTGGATGACGAAAACTGGGCAACTCCACCGCACCCTCCATAAGCTCCACCCCCACCAGCGTACATTTATCTGGTAAATCTAACGCCGCCGCGCTTTCATATTCGTAATATGGCATATGATCAAACGCATCCGAAGTATCAGATATCTTCATCAAATCCACTTCAATATCAGGCGCAATCGTAAAGAAAAAATTCGCGCCAAACGAATGCGCCGAACGCGCAATCGTCCCGATATTCTGCGCCTTGCTAATACCTTCAACCCCAATCCCAAAATATCCACGCGGTGTATGAATCACGACTTAAAAACTCTTTCCATACGATCCAGCGCTTGATTCAAGCGGTTTTCGGAAATCGCAAAACACATGCGGATATAACCTGCCGCCGTCTGCCCGAATGCGCAACCTGGTGAAAGCAATACGCCTGACTCATCAATAAATCGTTTCGTCAAAGCCTTACAATCACTCTGGCCTACAACTTTGAAAAACCCGTAAAACGTGGCTTCTGGATACGCCATGCTGACATTGCCCAACGCATCAAAACGTTTCACCAAAATATTGCGGTTTCTGCGCCACATATCAACCTGGCTTTTCAAAAACGGCTCTCCATCCTTAAGTGCGGCAATCGCGCCATATTGCGTAAAAGTCGGCGGACATAGATTATTATACAGCGCCACATCACGAATTTTATCCTCCGCAAGCTTAGGCCCTACTATCCATCCCAAACGCCAGCCCGTCATCGCCCAGCTTTTGGAAAAGCTATTGACCACCAGCAGAAGATCATCCTCTTGCGCCACATCTAAAAAACTATCCGCACGTAAATGCGCGTGAGAGCATTCATAAACAATTCGGCCATATACCTCATCGGCAAGCACCCAAATTCCGCGCAAACGTGCAAAATCAAGAATCGCTTTCATCTCTTCGGCGCTCGCGCTCCAACCCGTAGGATTAGACGGCGTAACAATCAACATCACTTTTGTTTTCTCGTTACAAGCGGCAAACAATTTCTCCAAATCTAACGACCAGCCGCTTTCGTCGTTATAATCTAACGAAACTTGACGCGTGGTAGCTTGCGTCAATTCAATAGCCCCCAGCAGATTTTTCCAAATCGGCGTCACAGCCACCACCTCATCACCTTTATCCACCAACGCTGCCAATGATAAATGCATTGCCGTAGATCCCGAAGCGGTTACAAAAAATCGACTGCTTGGAATATCCAGTTTGTAAATGCGTTGATAATATTCGGACAAAGCCTCGCGCAACGGCGTTTGCCCCAACGTTGGCCCATATCCAGTTCTCCCCTCACGCATGGCCTTTGTCACCGCGTCCAGAATAAAATCAGGTGTCGGAGAATCTCCCTCACCTTGTCCCAACGTAATCATATCAAGCTTACCCGCCGCGTAATTCATCATTTCCACCCCGGGGTTTGATGTCAGCGCATGCAGGACAGGACGGAATTTCAAGCCACTTTGCGTGCCTTCTTCACCTGTTTCATTAACAGTTTGTTCGGTATTAATATTTTTCATCATTGAATCTTTCACACATATAATAAAGCACGATTTTCATCGGTTTTGAAGTTTTGTTTTGAAGGGGAGTTAGTCGTGCGCACTCGCACTATGGGCAAGATATGAGCGGCTAAGCCGCCGCGTTTGCGGCCGCAACAAAATTTACATTCATCGTAAAGCGCGTATCCATATAGATATTAAAGACAGCTTTCATAATTTTTTGCAACATCTATTTCACGCCGCATCAACAAATTCATATATTGGCTTCATGTGTAATTGCTTATGAATCTTTTCGAAATATTGCGCTTTCAAGCGTTCGTTATCATATCCGTACGTCTCAGGCGTATTGATCGCCTTGCCGTTTAAAATCTGTGATGTAGGCTTTTCTGCCCGTTTACCATTGGGCGTTTTTAACACATAAGGCACACCGATAATCTCATGTGGACAACATAACCGCCCGACGCTGTCAGAAATAATCGCTTTAATCTGCGCTTTTAAGCCCTCATCCATTTGAACACCATCCTTAAACACAACAAACAACGCCGTATGATCGCCGCCTTGCGCATCTTTGAAACTCGCCGCAAGCGTATCAACGATAAGACCGCGCAGATCAGAGTGCTCTAACGCATCATAAATTTGTTGCGTACCAATACGTACACCACCTTGATTCAAGGTTGTATCTGAACGCCCCTCAACAATAATCTGATCTTGGCTATATTTCACCGCATCCCCATGCCTCCAAACGGGCGGATCACACTTAAAATGCCTAAAATATTCACCGTGAAAACGGCTGCCATCCGCATCATTCCAAAAACACAAAGGTCGTGAAGCAAAAGGCTTTGTAATCACCAATTCTCCAACTTCATTATCCTCCACGCGCTCACCCGCATCATTCCAAATCTCAACCGCCATCCCTAAAACCGCGCCTTTCAGATGCCCGGCAATCGTGGCCGTAAAGGGATTACCCATCGTATAACATCCTACAAAATCCGTGCCCCCGCATACGCCATCAATACTCATATCCGCTTTAATGTGCTCATGCACATATTCAAACCCTTCTGGCGAAAGCACCGATCCCGTGTACATGATGCTCCGCAAAGCCGAGAGATCAAAGGCCTCCCCTCTGACATTATTCTTTGCCCAAACATCACCAATAATGGCCGCCGCGGTGCCCAAATGTGTACACCCGTAATCGCTGGCAAATTGTAATTGTGCCCCTGCATCGGGATAAGCAGGATTACCGTCATAAATCATCAACGTTGCACCTTGCGCCAAACCACTCGCGAGCCAATTAAACATCATCCAACTGGTTGTTGAATGAAAAAACACGCGATCACCTGCGCGCACATCACATTGAAGCTGATGTTCAATTGTGTGCTTAATCAAAGTACCCCCTACGCCATGCACAAAGCATTTCGGCGAACCGGTACTACCCGAAGAAAATAAAATCGCCAGTGGATGATTAAAATCACGTGGAATATATATAATTTCACTTGGGTGTACGTCTTTTAACAGACTGTCCGCGTCTAACACATTGCCCTTTAAATCATCATTTTTTACAGCCTGTCCCAGATGCTTTAAATTCGGTATAATGATGGTATGCTCAATAGATTTTACGCTACATTGCAACGCTTTCACAACATCGCGCCGATCTTGAATTTCTCCACTTTGGCCGATTTTAGCCATATGTACATACCCGTCCACCGCGATTAAAATTTTCGGTTGGATCTGCTCAAATCGAGCGCTCACCGCTTGCGCCCCCATCTCTACACCCACCGATGAAAACACCGCACCCACTTGTGCACATGCCATCATCAGAATATACGCCTCCGGGATATGCGGCAAATACGTGGCCACCCGATCACTATCACCCACGCCGTAACGCTCCAAAATTTGCACCCATTGGCTAACGCGATTATACAAATCGCGCCAGCTCAAAACTTGATCTTCATCCCGTCCCGCCACACGCGAAATTATCGCGGGCTCATCTGGATGAGTTTCATAACGCGCCAGCATATTTTCAGCAAAAGAAATACGCGCGTCTTTGAAAAAAACCGCGTCTAATATTGAATCAGGGTGCTCAATTGTACATGTCCCACGCACCCCTTTTATATTGCAAAAATCCCACACGCATTCATGAAACAATGCCGCATGCTCCACCGACCATATTTGAAGTTTTTTATAAGCATCAGCGCCTACCGCGCCAAAATTCACATTGTGGCGTTCACAAACATAATCAATAAAGCCAGAAAGCCGCGATGATTGCGTCTGCGCTTGTGATGGTATTCGCAACATTTTCATGATAATTTAGCCCTGCTTATTGTCGCCCATTAGGTTTTTTGTAACATTTTACAAACCTTAGACGAATTCATCAATAATGTTAATGCGTTAATCTTTTTGAAAGTTAAGTTTATAAAATCATGAAAAATTTATTTTTAAGCCTACTATTTTTCTGTGTCCTGATGCTCTCCCCCGCATCATATGCGCAGCAGAGCGAAAACCACGTTAAAATTCGCCTCCTCGCCGAACATGCCTCCGTAAAAGGCGGCGAAGAAATCTGGATCGGTACAGAGCAAATGATTGATCCGCATTGGCATACCTACTGGAAAAACCCTGGCGATTCGGGCACCGCAACGCAAATAAAATGGGATATGCCTGATGACTTTCTAATCAGCGATATTCAATGGCCAACCCCGCAAAAAATTCAATATGGCCCCTTGCTGAACTACGGCTATGAGCAACAGGTTATTCTCTTGCAAAAACTCACTTTGCCCAAGGATCTCCCTCGAGGTAAAATAACCCTCACCGCTGATGTCGAAGTTTTGGTGTGCAAGGAAGAATGCATTCCCGAATATGGCACGTACACCCTAATTCTAAACGGCGAGAACGCGGCAAATGAAGAAAACAGCGCTTATCTTGAAGCCGCCCGTCAGCTTTTGCCAATACATAATGATTGGCCCCTGTTTTTCGATGTCGACGAACAAAATTTTTCTCTCAAAATCACCATCCCTGCACACTTAAGAAGCCATATTCAACTTGATAGCGTCAAATATTTCCCCGCCGATTGGGGCACATTGGCCAATGCTGAAAAACCAACCGCAACGATGAATGGAGAACAACTGATCCTCACGCAAATGCGTGGACAACGCCCTATCGAAAAACTCGAATCCTTAACAGGTGTCTTGCAATTTGCTGCAAACACTTCCGATAGCCAAAGCGAGAGCACATATAACATTAACATCAAAGCTACGCCATCATGGATGGAAAGCCCAGCGGGCGCAGTCATATCCGAAGTGATGCAAGTCATGGAATATCCAGAACAAGGTGAATTAAATTTCTTTAAAGCCCTCATCCTAGCTATTCTTGGCGGAATGATTCTCAATCTCATGCCCTGCGTTTTCCCCGTTCTATCCATCAAAGCTTTAAGCCTTGTAAAAATCGCCGCAAAAAGTCCAAAACTTGCCAAAGCGCATGGTCTTTCATACACCGCAGGCGTCATCGCTAGTTTTGTATTGATCGCTGCAATTCTAATTACATTGCGCGCTGGTGGTGCGCAATTAGGCTGGGGATTCCAACTCCAAAATCCAATCATTATCACATTATTAGGATATTTACTCTTTGTAATCGGCCTCAACCTTATGGGGTTCTTCGAATTCAGCAGTCGTTTTAACAATGTCGGCGGTGGCTTAGCCCAAAAAGACGGTCTTACAGGGTCGTTTTTCACAGGTGTTCTGGCGACACTCGTAGCTGCACCATGCACCGCCCCGTTAATGGCAGGCGCCATAGGTTTTGCACTCATACAATCACCATTCATTGCGCTCGTGATTTTCTCCGCCCTTGGTTTGGGACTAGCCTTGCCTTATTTGGCATTATCATTCATGCCAAACTTGCAAGCGCGAATGCCAAAACCCGGCGCTTGGATGAGCGTATTCAAACAAATCCTCGCCTTCCCAATGTTTATTGCGGCCCTATGGATGTTTTGGATTTTAGCGCAGCAAGTTGATGTCACAAGCGCAAGCGCCGCTTTATTGGGTGCCATTTTAATCACAATAGCGCTGTGGCTTTTAAAATTCAGCAACTTGAAATCATCTAAAAAATTCATTTTACGCATATTAGCCATCACATTAATTGTTATATCAACTGCGTTTATCCCGCTTACTTTCCCCTCAAAGCCATCACTGCATGATAAATACATGGTCATCAAGGGATTTGGCGATACCTTTAGCCAAAGCGCGCTTGATAAAGCTTTAGAAGGAGACGACCCTATATTCACCGAAATGACCGCCGCATGGTGCATCACATGCAAGGTCAATCACAAAATTGCAATAAATATCGATAGCACCAAAGCCCTGTTCGCCGAGCATAATGTGCGGTATTTAATCGGCGATTGGACAAACGAAGATCCCGAAATTACGAAATACCTCCAAAAACATGGACGAAACGGTGTGCCGCTCTATGTTTTTTATGGGTCGCGCGATGATGTAACCAAACAGCGTCCTGCACCGAAACTATTGCCACAGGTCTTAACACCAACGATTATTAAAAAAATTGTTGAAGACAAACCCTAACGTTGAAAATAAAAAGGACACCATCATGAATAAAATATTCGCATATCTCATGGCTGTATTTGTACTCGCCTTCGCGGCAATGCCCGTACATGCCGCCGTTGAAATCGGCCAACCAGCTCCAGAAATTTCGGCCAAAGACACAAATGGTAACGATTTTAAACTCAGCGATCATAAAGGCAAAATCGTCGTTTTAGAATGGACAAATCACCACTGCCCATTCGTGATAAAACACTACAGCACCAAAAACATGCAAAATGTTCAAGCCAAAGCCAAAGAACAAGGCGTAGAATGGGTAACAATCGTATCATCCGCCGCGGGTAAGCAAGGCAATGTAACCGCCGAAGAAGCCAACACCATAGTAACGGAGCAAGGCGCAACCATATCTGCCAAAATCCTTGATGAAAGCGGCGAAATTGGCAAACTATATGATGCAAAAACAACGCCGCATATGTTCGTGATCGATACCGAAGGCAACGTAGCCTACGCCGGTGCCATTGATGACAAATCTAGCCCCAATCCCGCCACCATCGAAGGCGCAGACAACTATGTGCTAAACGCAATCGCAAGCTTACAAGCTGGTGAAACCGTTAAAACGACACAAACGCAACCTTATGGATGCGCTGTAAAATATTAATACATAGCCACACAAATCAAACCGCTCTTACTTTTAAGGGCGGTTTTTTTATGGCCTACTCCAATAGTCACTATCTTGTCAGAATCAAGAACATCCCGTATGATGAAATAACGATTCGCATATTCAGATTGAAGAGTTTCCTTCCATGTTCGCGCTCAAGAAAAAAAATTCAGGAATAAATATTGCGTTATTAGCGCAAAAACCCGCGGACAATGAAAATTTATCTCTAACAGGCAAAAAAAACTCTACCATTCAAGTCGACAATTTTAACAGCCGTGACTACGAAACGATGTTCAGCATGTCAAAAGATGCGCTGGTGAGTGTGAATGATTTTGGTGAGATCATTAAATGCAACAAAGCATTTTTAACACTCAATGGCTTTGATACAACCACTCTAGAAGGCATGCATTTTTTAGATCTGTTCACCGAAGCCGACCGTAAATTCATGCGAAGCACCATTCAAACACTCGCCACCACTGAAAATACTCTCGAGGCACCAGGCTTTGCCTTCGAAGCTCAAATGCGCACCGCGGATGATTCCACCGTAAACATGCATTGGAATATTTGTCTTCGTGACGAAACCCTATATTGTAAAGGCCGCGATATTGGTGCAACGACGCGTCAAAGCCAAGCATTGAACCGTCGTGAGAAGCAACTGGCGCAAGCTGAATCTATTGGCCGCATGGGGCACTGGAATTGGGTTGTCGGCAAAGAAGCCATCGAATGGAGCGACGAAATATATCGCATTTTCGGCGTTGAAAAAGGATCATTTGCACCGACATTGCAAGCCTTGGAAAACCTTGTGCATCGTGAAGACCGCGCCCGTTTCAACCAAGCTCTTCACCGCGCGATCATCGAAGAAAATAACTATGACATGGAATTTCGCATTTGCCGCGATGACGGTGAAACGCGCCATATCCGTTGCGAAGGGCGATGCGCCTTTGATGATGAGGGCGAAGTGATAGCCCTTTACGGCATGATGCAAGATATGACGGAACGCATTTTATATGAACGTGATCTGCGTAGTGCCAAAGATCAGGCCGAACAAGCCTACGCCGCACGCACGCAATTTCTCGCCAACATGTCCCATGAATTAAGGACGCCGCTCAATGCCATCATAGGTTTTTCCGAAATGATGCAGCGTCAGCTATTAGGGCCCATCGGCACCGAAAAATATCTGGAATATATTGGCGGCATTCGCGAAAGCGGCGAACATCTGCTTGATCTCATTAGTGATATTCTTGATATGTCCAAAATCGAAGCTGGTAAATACGACCTCGCCTTCGAAAAAGTCAACATTGCCAAAGTGTTCAAACTCACTTTGCATATGGTTGAAGCACGCGCCCAAGATGCGGGTGTACGTATCAAAATGGATAATATATCAGAAGATTTATGCATCATCGCGGATCGGCGTGCAATTTTGCAAATCGTCCTCAATATCGCATCCAACGCCGTAAAGTTTACTAAAAAAGGCGGCGAGGTGTTTATGAGCGTGCAAGAGCGTGAAGACCATATTTTGCTCAAAATCACCGATACAGGCGTAGGCATCCCCGCACACAAAATTGCCAGTGTGACCAAACCATTCGAACAAGTTTCATCTTCTTATGCCCGCGAACATAGTGGCTCTGGCCTTGGTCTATCTATCACCAAAGATTTAACCGAAATGCATGGTGGATCGCTCTACATCGAATCTAGGCTCGGCGAAGGCACAAGCGTCAGTGTACGTCTCCCTAAAGACGCCAGCAAAAAAATAAAAAATAGCGTTTAAATTTTGCCCGATCCGAATAATGAAAGCGTATAATCTTCCGCTTCCATACACGCCTTTAAGCCCTCACGGAAATTTTTATATTTAAGCTCATAGCCTAGCGCATTAGTAATCTTTTCGCTACGTACACGCTTGTTATCATTATAGAAACTACGTGCCATCAGCGATAACTCTGCCAATTCAAAATCAATGATCGGCGGGACAGGCCGTCCCAATAATTCACAACCATACGCAATAACTTCATGACTTGGTGCGGGCTCACAATCGCTCAAATTATATATGCCACTGCTATCTTCCACATCAAAAGACGCCATAATCGCACCCGCTACATCTTCAACGTGAATACGATTAAAAATATGCCCTTCTTTTTCAACACGCTTTGCCACGCCTGCGCGAATAGAATCCAACGCACTTCGCCCTGGGCCGTAAATCCCCGCAAGGCGAAAAATATGCAATGGCAAATTATGGTTTTCCGCCAATGATATCCATTGATCTTCCGCTTTTAATCGCCGTTGGCTTCGCTCATTTGTGGGCATTGGCGGGCAATTTTCATCCACCCACGCCCCTTGACGGTGACCATAAACACCAATCGTCGATAAATACCCAATCCATTGCAAATTTTTCATCGCCGCAATATCATCGGCATAACGCATAAATACTGGATCACCATCCGCATCTGGCGGCGTAGAAATCAGTAAATGCGTAGCATCTCGCAATATATATCCCGCATCCGCCAAGGGTTTTTCCTGATCATATAAATAGGCACGCACACCCCGATTTTGCATCGCCTTTTTCTTATCGCTATCGCGCGTTGTCCCGGCGATATCCCATTCAGGCATGGTTTGCAATGCATGCCCCAAATAATCGCAACAATAACCGTAGCCAAAACAAAAAAGGGACTTTTTACTCAATTTTTTCACCATGTCGTATTATTTAACACTATAGCTGTATAGTGCCGAGCGCAATCATAATACACCCATCATGATTTTTTCAAATCTTTCACTATAAAATCAAAAAAAATCAGAATATTTGATAGGAAATTTATGTTATAATTGAGGAACATACCTCGAAACGTTAACCTTTTAGTAAGACATTCTTAACACATTTCATATATTATAGTAGCAATAATATCGCACAACTGTGTGATGTTCAAAAAACGTAGTGGCGCTAAAGTATTGATTTTAAAGAGAGAAAAACGGGCGAAAACATAGTGGGTCAAACAAACACAAAGAAAGTTGCAAAATATATTGTAATGCCTGGAATATTTCCACGCATTAAGCAATTTCTGACGTCTGGGTTTGGCTATATCGCTTTTCTTATGGCGCAAATATATTCAATGGTGCGCCTTTTGCCACCCCAGCACCCCTATCTTGATCCAAAAAACATTGGTCATTATGGAATTCGCCACGTCATAGCACAAGCTGCAAACAATTTGGTCATGAGCAAAAAGAATATAGATCAAATTATAGTCTTCATCCTGATGCTTACGGGCGTAGTTTTAATTTTAGTCCAGCTTGGCGCCGTATTGTTTAGTGTTATTTTCGGCTCCGCCATGGCTTTGCCAACCATTTTTGAAACTGTAAACCCCGATAATGACATTGCTTTTATGTTGCTCGACCAAGTTTTTGGAGTTGGTGCATTACAAGCTGGTGGCACACCATTTTTTAATTCATGCGTTTCGCAAGAAATAAGGTGTTTTCCAACAGATATAAATGGGCGGACATTCCCTTGGCCATTCCATTACGCTCTGCAGAACCTGTTTCGTTTTTATTCGCTAGGTATTTTGGTCATAGGTACAATTATTTTCCTATATTTTATGATGGTTATCGTCGTCGAAACTGCCACTTCGGGCACGCCCTTTGGTCAGCGCTTTCAAAATGTATGGGTACCCATTCGCCTTGTTATGGCCGTAGGGCTTTTGATCCCTTTAGGGTTTGGTTATAATGCTGGTCAATATATCACTTTTATGTCTGCGAAGCTTGGCTCTGGCATGGCCACCAATGGCTGGATTGCGTATAATCGCGGTATCGAAACACCTGGGCCTGGCTCCACCTTAACAGCAAATAACGCAACAGGTGAGGACGAAAATTTAATTGCCATGCCCGCACAACCTGACGCCGCAATTTTTGCACAAATGATGTCCATCGTGCACTCGTGCGCTTTTGCGCACTATTTGCACAACCCACTTATTACCCAAGGTAGCGGCACAGCAAGAAACAATTCAATAAATGTACAGTTTCCGGAAAATCAATTCACCGCCATTTGGTACTATTTCAATCCAAAAGCTGTAAAGCCATATTACGTAAAAGCAGAATCCCCTTGGCAAACGGGCGGGACCGTTGCAGAAGGCTTTCCGCTCGTACCCGACCCCTACCAAGAAGCTTTAGATTTTTATTCAAGTGGCGATATTATCATTCGTTTTGGGCGTGATGACCCTAATGGCTATTCTAATGATGAATATACAGGAAAAATTGAACCCACCTGCGGAGAAATTCGTATTCCGATTAGTGACCGCAGAAAAACAACTAACACATCCATGCACATTCCCGGACCAGGAGAAGATAATGCTGGATATTTAGGCAGTGTAGCTCTCCAGCGTTTTTACTTTAATCTTATTAGCAGACTCTGGGGAGGATTTGGCATGTCCGAGGATTATATCGATTTTGCTGGCCGCATGACAATGCTCTCCTCGCCTAAAGATAAGAGTGACAATGCTCATACACCCTGCGAAATGGGATGTGCAGGGCCAGTTGGCGTAAATCCAGGACTCCCTGGCGGTGGCTGTGGAGCACCTGATTACCGCACCTCTGCTTGTGCACGAGACCCTGTCACATCGCTTTGGAAACAAAGAGCCATCGATAAACTACAATTAGAAATCAATACCAATTTCGGCAATATTTGGCGCAATTATAATCAAGGCACCAATCAATTCGATACCACAGCAGAAATGCGCGATCGTGGCTGGGGCGGAGCAGGAATATGGTTCAATACCATCGCCGCAGTAAATGGCGCGTTTGTTGCTTCTGCCCTTGACGTGCCCTCCCTTACAACATATCCGCTGTTAATGGAAAAAGTACGTGCCGAAAAAGTTGGAAAAGACACGGGCGCTAGTGGTATTGAACTCTTTAATCCGAACGCATCCATTGATGGGCGAGAAGTTGCAATTAAAGAACTTGGCCCCGATGCAATGCCAGCGGCCAAATCAATGTATCACGTCATTGAATATTGGAATCAAGACAGTGCCAACATGGCGCATGCCAGCAAAACAACCAGTGCTGGCGCCATGGAAGACGCCATGAATATTATTTTTGGTACATATGGTTTATTTGCCATGACCGACGACAATGAGAATATCCACCCACTTTCACAACTGGTGACGCTGGGCAAAGGCCTTGTTGAATCGGCTGTACGAAACGTGACGGGGGCTTCTCTTGCCTCAGCTATGGGCGGTGCTGCAAAAGCTATGGACACCTCCGCAGGACCTCTAGTCCAAGCGGCAAGTGGATTTTTAATGTCCACAGCCTTTGTTGGGCTCACGGCTGGGTTTGTTTTATACTATGTCCTACCATTTTTGCCTTTTGTGTATTTCTACTTTGCGGTCGCATCATGGTTAAAAACTATTTTCGAAGCCATGGTCGGCGTACCATTGTGGGCATTGGCGCATTTAAGATTGGATGGAGACGGCCTGCCTGGTGATTCCGCTTCCAACGGCTATTTTCTCATATTTGAAATTTTCATTCGCCCTATCCTGACCGTAGCAGGCTTAGTGGCCGCATTATTAATCTTTACCGCGCAAGTACGCATCTTAAACTTTATATGGCCAATTGTTACAAATTCAGTAGGCGGGTTTAACACTGATCCACTGGCAACACCAGCATTAGTCGCTGACCTTGCATTCAAAAAGCCGATTATTGACCAATTCTTCTACACTGTTATTTACGCGATTATTGTGTACATGCTGGCCACGACATCATTTAAACTGATTGATAAAATTCCTGACAACCTTTTGCGTTGGATGGGACAGGGCGTATCATCCTTCGGGGACCTCGATCAAGATCCAACACAAAACCTTACCCGTTACGCGGCCATGGGTGGTATGACCGCCGGCCAACAAGCAGCGCAAGGAATTAATCAATTAGCCGGTGGATTAGGCGGCGGAGCTGGGCAAATATTAACTGGTGGCGGTACGTCCAAAATACCAGGTAGATAGTAAATTAGTATGAAAGCAAAAAAATAGTATGAGTAGTTTTACAAAAAGAGATTTTATAAATTATGCGGTGTTGCCGGGTTTCCGCCAACGCTTGCAGGATCTTTTGGAAAGCGGCTTTCAATATATCCCCTATTTTATCGCAATTGTATATGGCGCTGTACGTCTGTTACCTGAAGGTCATCCCTACCTCAGCCCAGTGAATATGGGGCGCTTCGGTATTCGCCATGTCATTGCCGAAGCCGCAAACAATATCGTTTTATCCAGAAAAAATATTGACCAGATTTTATTATTTGTCTGTGTGCTTTTTGGATTAATAATTGTGATTCTTCAACTTATTTTACTGTTCACAGGTATTGTCATCCAGCCAGTAATGGCCCTACCAACGATGCCCACAAATTTTGCTGGATTTTTTGTCACACCAAATCCTGAACAAGATCTTGCCCACATCATGCTTGATATGGTGTTTGGAATACCCAATTTATTCGATTCCTGTGTCGGCACTGGCACAGCTTGCCGCAATATTTTTGGAACGGCCATTGTCAAAGATGCTGGAGCACCTGGAGGGGTGTGGCTTATGGAAGGAACAGCCCTACCTTTCCCAATTCACCGCGGCTTACATGAACTTTTTTATATCTATAATATCGGCCTAACCATCGTGGGTGTATTCATCGCCTCATATTTCATAGCGACCGTTGTGTTGGAAACCGCACAAACAGGTACACCAATGGGCAAGCGTTTTAACAAAGTCTGGGCGCCTGTACGCTTTGTCGTCGCCTTTGGCCTTCTCTTTCCGATCACCTACCATTTAAGTTCTGCGCAATATATTGTGCTTTATGCGGCGAAATTCGGCTCTGGCTTTGCCACAAACGGCTGGACAATGTTTTATGAAACGATGAATTATTATAATCCTAAAACCTTGCTGCCAGGGGTCACAGATAATGACCCAACAGTGCCTTCAGCCACAGGTCATGTGGCCAAACCACAAACACCTGATTTGACTGGCCTTATCCAGTTTTTATTCGTAGCCAAAGCGTGTGCAGATGCACACAAGCTGGCCTACCCATCTATGTTAAACATCGAGCCTTACATCGTAAAAAACACGGTCAGCACAGTACCATATTATCAATTCACTGTTGCGAGTGGCACTCCAGCCGAATATGATAATATCATTAATTTTATTGAAGGCGAAAATAAAATAATAATCCGCTTTGGTTATCCCAGCGCCCGAGACAACCCAAATGCGATGGGAACAATAGCGCCAATTTGCGGTGAATTAAATTATACGGTCACCGATCCAAGACTATCTAGCATTCCAGCAAACCCAGATACAGCTGCAGAGCCCGCCATCGTTGCTTTGCAAATGCAACATTTACAAATAATATCAAATATGTGGTATTCGTGGCTAGACAACCTAGGGATAAATGGGGAACCTAACGTGCCCGACCGCTTCGCTAGAAGATACGCGCAATTTAATGCAACTAAAGCATATGACCCCAATCTCGTCATTCCAGATATCTCTTACAAGCGCGCGCTTATTGATTCATCACAAGCATTTTTAGAAGGCGTCATCAACGCCAGTGTAGATGTGCATGAGCAATCAAACAGCCAGGATTTTTACAAAGCCACCTTTACCGAAAAAGGTTGGGGCGGCGCTGGTATTTGGTTTAATAAAATTGCCGAATTAAATGGCTCCTTTTCATCAGCCGTTCTCAACGCCCCAACGCCAACAAGCTTTCCTTCAATCATGGAAAGTGTTTATGCCGAAAAGCGCCAAGGAGAAGAAGGACTCGACTTTGCAGAGCGTTTTAATCCGCGATCCAATAATGGTCAAGCTTCGGAGAGCTTGTCAGAAACGGATAAAAAAATCGCTTACGTACTTTGGAACGCCTATAACTATTGGGAAGACGTGACAAGCTCATCGTACACCGCACCGACAGGAAACAACATTATCGACATAATCAATGCGTTATTCGGCACTGAAGGCTTGTTTAATATGCGTAAAAACGAAGGTGTACACCCGCTGGCACAACTCGCAGGTGTCGGTCGATCATTGGTCGAAGGCGCTGTACGTAACCTCAGCTACGCCGCTATTGGCGGGGCAAGCGGCGGATTGGCAAGACTTGCGGATGCCGCAGGTTTCGCAGGAGCCGCGTCTAACGCTTCAAGCTTCCTCATAACATTCGCGATGATCGGTTTAACGGCGGGATTCGTTTTATTTTATGTTGTACCGTTCTTACCATTTATATACTTTTTCTTCGCACTTGGCGGCTGGGTGAAGGGCATATTCGAAGCCATGGTCGGCGCGCCGCTATGGGCATTGGCGCACTTACGTATTGATGGGCACGGTCTATCAGGGCAGGCTGCCGTGAGCGGTTACTTCCTAATATTCGAAGTGTTCTTACGCCCGATACTCATTGTATTCGGTCTACTCGCAAGTATTTCCATTTTCTCTGCCCTCGTGAGTGTTTTAAATCAAATTTTTGATTTGGTTGTTATGAATGTGGGCGGCTTTGATGCAAAATATGAAATGACTGGCGCTGGAGCTTCTAGCAAAATGGGTGTAATGCGCTCGGCATTAGATAAGTTTTTCTACACCATTATTTACACTATTATTGTCTATCTCATTGGAATGTCCTGTTTTAAACTCGTCGATTTAATTCCGAACAATATTCTGCGGTGGATGGGGCAATCCGTGGCAACATTTGGCGACCAACAGGAAGATTTTGGACAAAGCTTGGTGGGCACGTCTACCATGGGCGCGCAACAAACACTCGGCTCACTCAGTGGAGGTCTACAAAAAATGGCTTCAATTGGTAAATCCTAATAGAAAAGCGCAAATAATAACGTAGGAAGTATTTTGTTTAAATTCATACCACATAAGAAAGCAGGACAGAGTTTCAAATGGCAACAAGCCGCGGCATATTAAAAAAGACTTTATTACCGGGAATCATCCCGCGTATTTTGTCGCTGTTTAAATCGGGCTTCGTCCAAATGGCTTACTGCATTGCATTGGTCTACGCCAATGTACGTCTCCTACCGCCAAATCACCCCTATCTTAATCCCCAAAATATTGGCAGCTTCGGTATACGCCACGTCATTGCCGAAGCCGCAAATAATCTGGTTTTCAAAAGACAGAATATTGACCAGATTTTTATCTTTTTTCTCATCATGGCTGGTTTTGTTTTAATAATAATGCAATTTGGTCTATTGGCCATCGCCCTGCTTGCCGAACAACCCGCATTGGCTTTGGGCATTTTAAATGTTACGGAACTATTCGAAAACCCAAATACCGCCACCGGCTCACAAGGCCCCGCGCAGGATATAGCCTTCATTCTCATGGATCGGGTTTTTGGCGTAAAAGGATTTTTTGATTCTTGCGTATCGGATACTGCTGTAGCTTGTCTGTCTATGGACGGCGTAACACCTTACCCAACTCCCACAACGTATCCATTTGCTTTTCACATTGGCCTTCATAAAATTCTACAGTTTTATTCGAATGGAATATTCCTCGTTGGCGTAATGGTCATCATTTATTTTGTCATTGCTGTAACCGCAGAAACCGCGCAAACAGGAATGCCCTTCGGCCAGCGTTTCAACAAAGCATGGGTACCTGTTCGTTTTATCCTGTTTTTCGCGCTCATCATGCCTATTAATATCGGTCAAGATAACGAGGGCTTTAATCTTGCACAACTCATCACATTTAAAGTCGTGCAGATGGGATCAAACTTTGCATCCAATGGATGGGCCTTTTTTAACAATGGTTCTACAGCAGGCGGCCCATTAACCCCAGGTTTATCCGACAGCTACATGACCCAGCAATATGACATGATCGCCACACCCAACGTCCCGGACATCACCGAGCTTGTACACACGATGTTTGTCGCCCGCACATGTGCAACGGCATATCATTTCGTCAAAGGAACCGAAGACGGATTTTTAATCGATGCTTATGTTATTCGCCAATCCACCCCTGGACTACCTTCCACAGTAAACGGCGGTGCAGGCGTTTTAGCAGATTCAATCCCTTTGGAAACAACAACCTATATAGCAGCAAGGGATTTTTCTTATAATGGCAATTTAACTATCCGTTTTGGTGAACGCCTTCGCCCTGGAAGTCAGTTAGAGACCGACAAAGGAGATGAATACAGAAACTACGCCGGTGGCGTCAAACCCTATTGCGGGGATGTAACCATTCAAATTCAGAGCCAAACCCAACCCGCCGCAGAATTCATTTTCAACCAATATTATAATATGATGCAAGGCATGTGGCTTGACACCAACCAAATTAGCCGCGCGCGTTGCATCGCTTATAAATATATAAATTCCAACTTAGAGCCAAACTGCACACCACAACCCACAGAAGCTTGGGCAACATCACAAACAACAGCATACCAATTGGCACTCGTAGCCTACGTTCAAGGCGGAATTAATCAACAAAGAGCATTAGCGGACTTTGATGTGAATGCTAATCTTATCTCACGCGGTTGGGCGGGAGCCTCAATATGGTATAATCGCATCGCAGATATGAATGGCGCCGTCACAGCGGCCGCATATAATATCCCTAAAAGCTCAAAAGCACCATGGATTTACGAAATTGCTGCCAAAAGCGCCGCACAAGAAAATGAGATGGTCACATCCGCTATGATGAACAATCAAGCCATGGCAAGCCGTTTAGGCTTAAACACTTTACTTGATATCGAAGAAGGAGAACGTGAAATTCTTCAAGCTATGAACTATGCCAATGGTTTTTGGAAAAGCAAAAGCGTCAATAATTTTCAAAATAAAACTGATCATATCTTGATTGATTTTATTAATGCCGTCATGGGAACAAGCGGGATTTTTGAAATGCGTAAAAACACAAATGTGCACCCACTCGCACAACTCAGCGCATTGGGCAAAGGTATGATGGAGGCCGTTAGCCGTAACGCCGCTTATGGCTTAGTCCTTAGTGGAGCAACATCTCTAGGCTTTACAATGGGTGATATCACTGGCGACATGGTTGGCGTGGCCAAAGGATTTTTCTTTACAATGGTTATGACGACCATGGCCATGTCGGCGATTTTATATTATGTTCTGCCATTCCTACCCTTTATATATTTCCTATTTGCCATCAGCGGCTGGATCAAAAGTATATTCGAAGCCATCGTTGCAATGCCTTTGTGGGCACTCGCGCATTTACGCATTGACGGTGAAGGTATATCAGGCCCCGGAGCCACTAATGGGTATTTCTTATTACTTGAAATTTTCCTCCGCCCCATACTTATTTTATTCGGTTTCGTGGCCAGCATATCTATTTTCTCTGCTCTCGTAAGTGTACTGAACCAAATCTTTGATCTGGTCGTGGGCAATGTCGGCGGGTTTGATAATGAGTTTGAGCAAACGGGCGCCCTCATCCAAATGCTTGACGTCGCGCGCAACCCAATTGATGAATTTTTCTATACCGCCATGTATGTCATCATCTGCTACTTAATCGGAATGTCATGTTTCAAACTCGTTGATAATATACCCAACAGCATCTTGCGCTGGATCGGGTCTTCTGTTCCTACAATGCAAGAACAATCGCAAGACCCTGCTGGCAAGCTAAGCAGTCAAGTTTTCCGTGGTACAAACCTTCTTGGAAACCAAATGCGTGGCAAAATGGGCGGCGATGTGGCGCTGATGTAATAGACCTAAGCCAAGCCCAATTTCAACATATTAATACTGGCAATTTTGTGCAAAACGCGTTATAAAGCTTTAATCACAATCACCAAACGAAAATGTAGGGTCACCCCAAATGGATAACCAGACAAAATGTGCGGAAAAATTTGGACACCTATAATCATGAACACGATAAAAAAATTCTTACTTATTAACGCGCTTCTCATTTGCATCCCATTTTCCGACGCAAAAGCTGCTTATAATTTGCCATACATCGGCGAAACCATTGAATATACAGCGCGCCACGAAGATACGTTTGTTCACCTTGCCCGCGACTATAACCTCGGTTTCACAGAAATGCGCGCCGCAAATCCATATGTTGACCCATGGCTACCAGGCGAAAAAACAACACTCATTCTCCCTACCCGTCATATTTTACCCAATGCGCCAAGAGAAGGCATTGTCATCAACGTCGCCGATATGCGCCTCTATGCCTACATCAATGGCGACAACGAACCATACAGTACGCCAATAGGTGTTGGCCGCGAAGGGCTGAACACTCCTATCGGCACAACAACCGTAGTACGTAAAAAAGACGGCCCCACATGGCGCCCAACTGCACGCATGATTTCGGAAAAACCTGAACTTAAACCCGCATACCCCCCCGGACCCGATAACCCAATGGGCACGCACGCTATATATTTAGGCTGGCCAACATATGCGCTACACGGTACAAACCGTCCATTTGGTATTGGCCGTCGCGTTAGCTCAGGTTGTATCCGCCTATACCCCGAAGCCATTAAAGAAGTTTTCAAACGTATCCCCGTTGGCACAAAAGTTACAGTGGTCAACCAGCCCGTTAAAATGGCGTGGATTGGTGATGAATTATTTATCGAGGCGCATCCTACACTTGAACAATCCGTAGCGATGGAAGAAATGGGCGAAGTGCCCGAAGAAAAACTCACCAATGATGAGATGAACCAGCTTATCAAAATTGCAGGAAATCACCAAGACCGCCTGCGCTGGCCCGCCATTCGTACAGCCCTCAAAGAACGTAGCGGCTACCCCGTATCAATCGCCCGTAAGCCAAGCGTTGAAGTCAACGACAGCGGCAAAATTGAAGAACACACCAATGCGACAAAGTTGACCACACAAAAAGCACAAGAATTATATGCAGGCTATGACGAAAAGTCCGATGTTTGGCGCGAAAATGAAAAAACTCCAGCAAAACAAATTGTTGTAGAAGAAACTGTAAAAATCACGTCACAAAAAGCAATCAAGGTCGAAGCTAACAAATCTCTAAACACCCTTCATGTGGACGAAAAAAACGTGACGACCATCGCTGAAAATTCCGACCATAACCAAGATGATGCCAACTCCTATTCTTTAAACCAATAAATCGTTTTTAAATCAATGAGCATATCATTCCAAGATATTGAAACGGCGTATGCCGCAATCAAGGATGCGACGATACGCACACCATGCGTCAAAGCTGTACGTCTTTCGCTACATCTTGGGATAGATCTGTATCTTAAGCTCGAAAACCTCCAACACACCAACGCCTTCAAAGCCCGCGGTGCATTGAATAAATTGCTCACGCTCAATGCCGAGCAAAGAAAAAACGGCGTCATCGCCTGTAGCGCAGGCAATCACGCTCAAGGTGTTGCCTATCATGCACAGCGCTTGAACATTCCAGCGACCATCGTCATGCCAAACGGTACACCATTCAACAAAATCAAACGCACAGAAGATTTCGGTGGTATCGTTGTCATTCACGGTAATAATTTCGATGAATCCGTTCAATTCACCATGGATATGGCCAAGGACAAAAACTTCACCTTTATTCACCCATTCGATGATCCCGCCGTTGTTGCTGGCCAAGGTACATTGGCTATCGAAATGTTGGAGCAACAACCCGACCTCGATGTTATCGTTGTACCTATCGGCGGCGGAGGTTTAATCGCTGGCGTAGCGACAGCCGTAAAAGCCATTAACCCCAAAATCGAATTAATCGGCGCCCAAGCCGAAATGTTTGACGCCGTAAAAGCCAATCGCGAAAAACGCAGCGCCCATGAAGGCGGCGCAACATTAGCAGAAGGCATTGCCGTCAAAGAGCCCGCACCCGAAAATCTAAAAATCATTGAAAAATTGGTTGATCGCATTGAATTAGCAAATGAAATAGAAATAGAAGACGCCGTTTTTGATTTACTCTCATCCGAAAAAATTGTCGCCGAGGGCGCCCCCGGCGCTGGCCTTGCGGTCATCAAAAAAAACATCAAACATTTCAAAGGCAAAAAAGTCGGCTTGGTCGTTTGTGGTGGAAATATTGACTCTCGATTGCTTTCAACATTAATTCTGCGAGGCCTTGTCCGCGATGGCCGCATCACGCGCCTTGTATTCGAAATCAATGACACCCCTGGTCAGCTCTCCGATATATCACGCATAATCGGCGAAAGCGGAGCAAACGTGATCGAAGTGATCCACCAACGTATGATGCAAAGCGTGTCTTTAAAACAAGCGGAACTCGAAGTCGTCATCGAAGCGCGTGATAAACACCATGTCAAAGATTTAATTTCCACACTTAAAACCGCAGGTTTTAACGTAAAAGCTTCAAGCAACGTTTAATGACTGGTTTAATTTAAGCGCTCTTTTTCTCACGCTCATCTTCCATGGTCAAAGATAAAGCACGCGGCGTTTCTTCGATCGTTTCAAAATCAGGCAATTCCGACAATGTGTGGTTGCTCGACTGCAGTTCCTTAAATTTACGCGCAGCAGGCAAAACCGAAGACTGCAAAGATCCCACCGCCGCATCATAACCCTTCATCGCAGTTTGCAAATTCTTGCCCACTTTTTCAATATGACTGGTAAAGGTCAGCAAGCGCTTATACAAATCACTACCGCGTTCTGATATTTCCTGCGCGTTCTTCGCCAATTCCACTTGCCGCCAGCTCATCCCCACAACCCGCAACAAACTCATTAACAATGTCGGCGAAGCAATAATAATATTTAATCCCGCCGCATATTCAACCAAATTGGGCTCAGCCCGCAGCGCCAGTGAATAAATATGTTCCGATGGCAAAAACAACACCGTGAAATCAGGGCTCTGCTCGCCCTGCCCCACATTTTCCCAATATCCTTTTTTACTCAGCGCCTGCACATGCGATTTAACCTGGCGCGATAAATTTTGCATCAACGTATTATAATCCGTCTCACTTAAATCTTCTGCCAATCGATCTGCAAATTGATTAATCGGCGCTTTGGAATCGATAATAATTTTAAATCCATCTTGCATATTAATCACAGCATCGGGACGCAACCGTCCAGCTTCGCCCTGCAACTGCACTTGAGTTTCATAATGCACACCCTTAATCAAACCAGATTTATCGAGAAGCCCTTCAAGTATATATTCCCCCCATCGCCCTTGCGCCGCAGGATCACGCAACGCGCCAACCAACCGCGCCGTTTCGCGGTTAAGCGTTTGCATATCTTCACGCAAATTATTATCCGTCGCCTTCACTTGCTCTAAAGCCTTGACCATATCTTCTAAATTTTTATGAACGGGCTTGATCATTTCCGCGATCGTGTTTTGACGCTTTTCCAAATCATGCGCACCATCAGCCTGCGCCGCTTTTAAACGCTCCTGCGCCAAATGTAAAAACTGCTCACTACTTTGTTGCAACGCCGCCGCCGCCGTTGCCTTAAAACGATGATCCAGTGCCGCGCCAGCCTGATCAAACGCAATCTCTCGCTCACGCAATTGCGCTTTTATCTCCGCATTTTGCATCAACAAACCTTGACGATTATTCAAAAAAACAATCGCTACTATTAAACCACCAAGCACAAACCCGACGCTTAATAAAAGAACGGGATCAAGTGTATTCAATGTAGCCATAAATTCCTGCATACTAAAACCTAACATTGATTCTCAACAAAGAAAAGAAATGAAAACAAAAAGTGAACAAAAAAATGTGAATGATCCTATCCGCGTCGCTGAACGAGGCAACGCTTTAATCTACGTTCTGATCGTCATTGTATTATTCGCAGCCCTTTCCTTTACCCTCATGCGTCAAGGTGATGACTCACAAAGCTCTGGGTTAAGCGATGAAAAAGCCGAGCTCTACGCCACGCAAATTATTTCTTACGCCGCACAAGCTCGATCCGCTGTTCAACAAATGCTGTTTACAGCATCCACAAAGGTCAGCGAACTTGATTTCACAACGCCCAATGAAGCCAACTTTGATACAGGCGCACTTATACATAAAATATACCACCCCCAAGGCGGCGGATTAACCGCAGCCACCCTGCACGCACCCGCAATATCACAAACAACAACAGACCCACAGGCTGATTGGTATTTCGGAGAATTTAACAATGTTGATTGGAGCAAAACCGCCGCAAATGATGTCATACTTGTGGCCTATCAAATCGCCCCGAAAGTATGCGGATTAATTAATAAAAAAGTGAATGGCACAACCACAATCCCAACCATCACCGCCCCCATTCGCAACGTCATGATAGATGCCGCCCACCATAGCGGTGCAAACGTTGCATTCACTACTGATACAGGTGAAATTTGCTCTGAATGCCGCAACATGGCCTCACTCTGCGTACAAGAAGGCGGAATATATGCGTTCTACACCATTATCGCCGATCAATAAGCAACACCATGCTTATTGCGTATAGCTAAGCAAAACCGCACGAAACTCTGCCAATCCCGTGCCCTTATTTGCGCTGGTCGCCAAAACATAAGGATAAGCCGCCGCATGTTTTTTGATACTCGCTTTAATTTCAGACGTAATTTGCGCTAACTCTTGATCTTTAACTTTGTCGTTTTTGGTTAAAATAATGCGATATTGCACCGCCGTCTCGTCCAGCATTTTCATCAAATAAATATCACTGTCTTTTAAACCATGTCGCGAATCAATCAATATAAACACGCAGCGCAAATTCGGGCGTCCACGCAAATAATCAAAAATCAATTGCGTCCAATTATCGCGCTTGTCTTTAGAAACTTTGGCATACCCGTAACCAGGCATATCCACCATATATAATGTCTGACCGAGATTGAAAAAATTCAGCTGTTGCGTTCGCCCTGGTGTATTCGACGTTTTAGCCAGAGTTTTACGCCCCGTCAGAGCATTAACCAAAGTCGATTTACCCACATTCGAACGCCCCGCAAACGCAATTTCAGGCATATCTGCCGTAGGCAATTGCCCCAACTCCGCAACACCAAGCATAAAATCACAATCACCCGCAAACAGCTTACGAGCGGCTTCTATTTGGCTTTGAGAAAATTCTTCTTCATCGCCGCTCTTCATAATTTCGCTCATTTCTTTTTCTTCTTCTGCGTGGTGCGCTTTTTCGGCTTGGGCGGCTTAATCACTTTCGGCGCCTCATCCTCTTTGCCAAACATGGCTTCTTCAATTTCATCTTCTGCCATTTCGCTCAAAGGATGCAAAGCTGGCCCTTCATCAACCGCTTTTTTCGCATCTTTTTCTTCCTGTGTTTCACCAAATAAATGGATGGGCACATCCATGGATTTCATGATAATCATCTGTTGAATAACCCCAATAAGCGCACTGCATGTCCAATAGATCACCAATCCAGCAGGAAAACGCGCCATGATAAAGGCAAACAAAAACGGCATATAATTGGCCATATCGCGCTGCAAAGGGTCTTGAGGCGGTGGATTAAGTTTCTTTTGTACAATCATCGCAAGCAACATCAAACAGGGCCAAACGCCAATCATCAAAATCGACGGTGGATCCCACGGAATCAAACCGAATCCATTAAATATGCTGGTCGGGTCAGCCGCAGACAAATCCTGTATCCATCCAAAAAACGGCGCGTGACGGATTTCTATCGTCACGAAAAACGTTTTATAAAGCGCAAAGAATATTGGAATCTGCAGGATAATCGGCAAACACCCCGACATCGGATTAACGCCTTCGCGTTGATACATCGCAATCAATTCCTGCTGCATTTTTTGTTTATCATCACCATATTTCTCGCGCATCTCTGTCACTTGCGGCGCCACTTTTTTCATCTTCGCAAATGAACGATATGACGTATTCGTGAGCGGGAATACAGCGCCGCGTATCATGATCGTCATAATAATAATCGCCGCGCCCAAATTACCAAACCACAATCCCAAATAATGCAAGATGTAGAAAAACGGGATCGTCATAAACCAAAACCATCCAAAATCCACCGCCAGATCCAAACGCTTGATATTTTGCTCTGTTGCATAATCCTTGAGCACGAAAACGCGCTTTGCTCCAACAAATAAACGGCTCTCAACCTCGCCGCTTTGCCCTGCCTGTAATTCTAAAGGCGCACCAAGAAAATCCGCCTGATATTGTCCCACATTATCAGGATCTTTCGTCGGCCCCGCATATCCATAACTATATTTCACATCTTGGCCTTGCGGCGGCACCAACGCAGTTAGCCAATATTTATCCGTATAACCCAACCATCCTTCTTGCGCCCACGCTGCCTCTTTTGTAGCTTTACGCATATGGCCATAGCTTTTAGAAAACAATTTATCACCAATAAACCCAATCGGCCCCTCATGCGAAACCCATGTACCTTGAAAAGTTGGTGGAATGCCTTTCTGCGAAATCAAACCATACGGATATAATGTGACAGGTTTCCCTGAATTATTGATAACACGCTGTGTAATTGTAAATAAAAATTGATCATCAATGCTGATGCGACGCTCAAATGTCAGGCCGCTATTATTACTCCATTGCAATGTCACAGGATTATCTGGGCTTAAATTACCATTACCAGCAATTTTCCACACCGTATCTTTATCCGGCACACCGAACGCAGAATCCTTCGCAAGCCAGCCATATTCGACACTGCGTGGTCCTTTTGTGCCTTTAGGGCTTAAAACACTCACATTTTTTTTATTCTTCAGCGTTTCAAAATAATTGTTCAAAATCACGTCATCAATACGGCCGCCTTTTAAATCAATCGTCCCGCGGATATCAGCATTTTTAAAATTAATCCGGCCACCTTCAACATCGGAGGCTTGCAAAACTTCATCACGTGATTTTATAGGCTCAATTTTTTTTCCAGTAACATCCTGACCAGATGCTTTAAGCTGCTTTTCAATTTTAGTTTGTTTTTCCATCGCCTCGCGTTGAGGCTTAAGGATAAAAGCATTGTAAGAAAAATACAAAAGCGCCGCCAACACAAAAAATATGAACATATTGCGCATATCCGAAGGGTGCATTTGATCTTTTTTATGAGGGCCTAAGGGCTGCATAATACTCACTCGCTTTTATTTATAGAGGTTGAACAGCGTTTATAGCGTATGCCAAGCGTTCAATCAATGCGTGTTTTAATGCAATTTGACGCCTCAAAATATCGGCGGTACAGGGTCATCCGCATCTCCCTTATGCAGCGGATGACATTTCCCAATCCTTTTAATCGCCAACCAACTGCCTTTGATCGCGCCAAATCGCTCAATCGCTTCATGCGCATAAGCCGAACATGTCGGATGAAACCGACAATGCCGCCCCATCAATGGCGAGATAGTCGCCGAATAAAATCGAATGAAGGCCTGAAGCACTTTAGTCATGCTTCGCGTCCAAATCCATTTTGCGTAAACACCAGCGCAAATCATCGCATAATGTCTCATATGATCGGCTCGCCGTCTCCGCGCGTCCCACTAAAATATAATCACGATGATCAAGCGCGTCCACTGGCAAAACATCAGCCGCCACCGCTCGCAATCGCCGCTTAATCCGATTGCGCACCACCGCACGCTTATCAACGCGCTTGGTGACCGTATACCCCACGCGCATTTGATTCTGCGTATTTTCCGCTGTCTGCAAAACCAACCCTTTAGACACCCACTTACGCCCCTTGGATTGTATCGTTACAAAATCACGGCGAGTTTTAATCTGCACAAGGCGCTCTTGCTGGTCTTTGGATGCATGCATAACGAATTGAGCCTATTAAAAAGGCGCGTCACTTATTAAAAAGCCGCGCCTTCGGTATAAAATGGAGAACAATATTTAAGCGCTAAGCTTCTTACGTCCTTTTGCACGACGACGCGCCAAAACCGCACGACCATTTTTCGTAGCCATACGTGAGCGAAAACCGTGGCGACGAGCGCGAACCAAATTACTGGGTTGGAATGTACGTTTCATTTTATTCTCTCGCCTTTAACAGCGCCTCTTCTTTAAAAATCATAAGCAGGATGGTTTATAGCCCTAATCTTACACACTTGTCAAACACTGTTTTGACCAATGTTATAAAAATTCATACGCTATCGATCACCCATCGCTTGCTTCATGAAAAAATCTTTAGCAGGTTTTAACCGGGATACCGCGCGTAAACCCACACGGCGCAATAATCGCACAGGAATAATATTGTTAGAAAACAACCGATTAAGCGCATCCGTCATTGCCACCATCGCCATATTATCAGGGCGCCGCTTGCGCTGATACGCGCTCAACAAATCAACATCGCCCAAATCACCGCCTCGCGCAAAAGCCGCCCCCAACAATTCATCCAACGCATCCAAATCACGAAAGCCCAAATTCAAACCCTGCCCCGCTATCGGATGAATCCCATGCGCCGCATCCGCCACCAAAACCATCCGCGAAGCAATATATTCCGCCGCATGCACCAGTGAAAGCGGATAACTGACACGCCTCCCCACCATTGCAACATCACCATAGCGCGCAGGAAAACGCGCCGCCAAAGCCGCATTAAATTCGTCATCGCTCAAATGCATCAAAGAATCGCGCTTCGCTCCGTGCTCCGTAAACACAACAGACGAGCGATGCTGGCCCTTATCATCCGCCATCGGTAAAACCGCAAACGGCCCCTGCGCAAAGAAATGCTCAACAGCAATATTTTGATGCGGGTGTTCATGCTCCACGGTGCAAATCACCGCCCGCTGTCTATAATCATGCTGACGGATGCGCACATCAAAAACATCCACCATATGCGCCCGCACCGCAGAATTGCGACCATCCGCGCCCACAATCAAGCGCGCCTGTAAAATCTGATCTTCATTATAAATGATGCTATTATATTCATTTTGATGCGCGAAATCCGAAACTTGTGCCGATGCAATATGCACCACATTTTTCAAATCGCGCAAACGCTTAAGCATAGCCTTTTTTAAATCAAAATTATCAACAATCCATCCAAACGCTTTACCGTCGACTTCCCCACTGAGAAACTCCAGCAACACAGGCGAGCTGCCATCCAAAATTTGAATATCCTCAATCGCGCAAGACTGGCTGATATTTTGCCAGATCCCTGCTTTTTCCAAAATTTTTCGTGAACCAAACGAAATAGCCGTTGTCCGCAAATCGTGCGGCCTTTCGCCCTGATCTGCGGCATCCAAACACACCACATCCATCCCGCGCTGCCCCAGCAAACAAGTCAACGAAAGCCCAGCCAACCCGCCGCCAACAATAATAACATCATGAATATGTGCTTGCTTCACCATACGCCCAACATAGCGTTAAAGCATGTCACGAACAAGCCTTGCGACTTCCAAACGCTTATCTTTATTAACGCCGCCACCACCATTCCACACCGTAGAAATCATATTATGCACAAAGGCAAATTTCAAAATGCGTGATCGCGAGTATCCAAGCTCGTGGACAAATATATTAGTAAGACACTCAATACGCGCCTTGTCGATCCATAAATGCTCGGCACCAACAGGATTACCGTAAAAATTGGCCAAATCATAACAGGGATCGCCCATCAACCCTTTCGGATCAATCGCAAGCCAACCACGAGAGCTGTTAATAATATTATGGTGGTGCAAATCACCGTGCAAAGGAATGGGATTATTAGTGGTTTCAAACAATTCATGCGCTATTTTTGCCGCATGTATAACAATGCCATCTCCACCATTTCGCGCCGCTTCAAATAAATCTTGAAACCATTCGCGCAAATCCACCAATGTTTCAGGTGCAATATCTCGACGGGGAGAATGAAGTTGTTTAACTACATCACAAATTATATAAGTAGCGGCATCATCTCCGCCCACCATAACCTTTTCGGCAAGCTCCCCTCCATCAGCAAACTCAAGCAAATGCGCATCGTCCGCCGCATTGATCAACCGTACAGCACCATGCCCATCGTAATAGCGCAGCAATGCACCACCACCGCTTTCATCTTCAACGCCAACAGCATTAAGATGCTTCAAAACAGCCAACTGCCCATCGGCCTGCTCAACCTTATAAATATCAGACACATGTGTGGAGACAATTTTATCAACAACGCTCAAAGCCCATTGATCTAATATAATATCAACGCAGCGTGTCATAAAATTTCAAATCACGTTTAAGTAGCTTAAGTAACCGGCACATCAATGCGACTTGGAAGATCCGCGGCAATCGGTTCATCATCGAGCATTTCGATCATACCCGTGGGCTGAACGGCGAAATTTGCGATAAACAGGGCGTTGGAATAAAACACCACGGCGTCACATAAATAATGCCCTTGTTCGTTGACACCCTCAAAAGTGGCGGGACGAATTGTACCTTCAATGACCGAACGTGTGGTTTCATCCATATTCGCAGGCATATTTGGATCATCCATGCTTTCCGCAACATAAAACGGGCCTTCCTCGCCGCGCACGAAAAAACAAAAAAAGCGCAAATATTCGAGCACATTTTCTTCATTAACTTTAATCGGCGCTTTGGCATTCACCTCATGAATTGGCGGAGACGTCCCATTTAAACGGAATAAATTCCCTTGGTCGGTCAAATAATAAACAGTCAATTTTGAATTTGTCCAATTCGGATCTTTTACGCGAATTAAAGCGACCTGATCATAAAACGGCAACATCCGCCACTCAACAATCGTGCTATCGGCTGATACGCGGTATTTACCATCAATCGGATCAATTTGCTCAAGAAATCCCACAAGTTCTTCACCTTGCACAGGATTCCAACCAGCGCCATTGGGCGCAAGAATATCAGTAACGGGTTGCGCCAAAGCTTCTTGTGACATGCGAAAATAATCCTTATCTCTAATTCAAAAGCGTAATGCATCATTATGCAAAAAATATGCATGATGCGCAAGTTTTATCTAATACTCTAACACTATCCAATATAGCGCAAATCAAATCAAGTGCCCAGATAAAATGTGTTTAAATGCGTATTAATGTATATCCACGATAGATTTGTGTCGAGCATGATACCCGCACAACGCCACAGCAAAAACAATATAACCTAGCCACCAGCTTTGCCACAATCCATAAGCCGTGCAAGACGCAGCCATCAGCGCCATAAAAACAATAAACCCTAGCCGCGCAGTATCATACTCACAGGTAGAAAGAGTTTTAAAAACAAGAGCAATAAACGCACATAAACCAGCCACTCCTATCACGCCAAACTCAATCCATATCTGCATCACAAAGTTATGAGGATGCAAAACATGATCCAGCGGTGTATATAGCAACGGCGTATCAAAATGCTCTATATATCGCGTGGCCTCAAGACCAAAACCATAAAGCGGGTTTTCCAAGGCTTTACGCGCCACAAAGTCCCATATCTCTAAACGATCGCTCGCATAACCTGAAGATGCCCAGCTAGAAGTATACAAAACTTCCGCATAATGCTGATATCCATATTGTGCAATCCATGGAAAACCTATGGCCCCTGCACAAAAGACCAGCGTTAAAACGAACCAACTGGCTTTATAATGCATAAGCGGAAAGATCAACGCGCTTATAATCATAACGACCGTAACCATATGCGATGATTGGCTATCCGTTAAAGACAACATCAACAAGGTGATCAACAACAAAACCGCGACCAACAATATTTTTCTAAACTTGGTGGTATCCAATTGCATCAAAAAACATATACATACAGGCAGCGTAATGACAAAAACCAATACCGCACGATTAAGATTCGATACATTCGCTGTATTAGCCGGCAACCCTTTCCAGCTATTATTGATGATCGCGCCAGTATAAAGCTCAAATGCGCAAAATACCCCACCAGCAAACACAGCCGTAACAAAACCAATATTAAACCATCGCGCCACCTTCGGCCGATCCATTTGCGGACTAAAACGCATAAAATTGTACAAGCCGAAGCCACCCAGCAAAATCAGCGCAATTTTCACGCCGCGTTTAACCGTATCAGGAGGAGCAAGGGACCATAAACTACTGAGCAACACCAATGCACTAATCGTTAATATAATTCGAAAATATAAGGATTGAAATAATACAGAAGGACGCCAATACGCAAATAATCCCAAAACCCCTACAATCATCGGAATAAAACCATATAAACGCGGCGACACACCCCCTAAAAACGGCATCAAACTAATAACCGTAATAATTACGCCAACGACAACATGTGATTTATTTTGAAGGAGAGAAAAATTGGCGCTCACTATTTCTGATCTTCGCCCGTTTTCAAATCTTCAACTAAATACACACCACCATCAACATAAAACTGGCCGCGCTCATCAAATTTTGCATCCATGGCATGCCCGTCAAAATCCCCCGCAGCAGGCGTAATATCTAACAAGGCACTATCTGGCTCAACATCATCTGATACACTGATTATAACATGCGCATCATTAGCCAGAATATCCCAATCAGGCGCCTGTTCTTGCGCAAATCCAGACGATGCACCAGACAAAACAAAACACAAAACCGAAAAAACACGAAAATATACCCGCATAATCAATCCTTTTATAATTGAAATGAACAATAATTTTTTACACAATACAATTATCATCACACGCTCACAACAAAAACCTCTTGATTAATCCCCGACAAAGGTTAAATAAAATTCATGACCAACGCATCCCAGACTTTAAAAAAGACCTCCCCGCTCGATATTCCCGCATTTTCCCCGCGCGAAACCGTCAGCGAACTTGACCGTTTTATTATAGGACAAACTGACGCCAAGAAAGCCGTGGCCGTGGCGCTCCGTAACCGTTGGCGCCGCCGCCAGCTTGACCCCGCGCTTCAAGAAGAAGTCTACCCCAAAAATATTTTGATGGTCGGCCCCACAGGCGTAGGGAAAACAGAAATCGCCCGCCGCCTCGCCAAACTCGCAAATGCGCCGTTCGTCAAAGTCGAAGCTACTAAATTCACCGAAGTCGGTTATGTCGGAAAGGACGTAGAACAAATCATCCGCGACCTCACCGAATCGGCAATGCACATGGTTCGCGAGCAAAGCCGCATAACCGTCACCGCCCAAGCCGAAATTTATGCCGAAGAACGCGTGCTGGATGCGCTGGTTGGCAATACCGCTGGCGAAGGCACGCGCAAATCTTTCCGCGAAAAACTCCGCTCTGGTGAACTGGATGATCGCGAGATTGAAATCGAAGTCATCGACAACGCCAACCCTATGAGCAATATGATGGATATCCCCGGTATGCCAGGCGCTTCGATGTCGATGGTCAACATGGGCGATATTTTCGGCAAAGCGTTTGAAAAAACCAAGAAAAAGAAAATGCGCGTTGAAGACAGCTATAAAGTCCTCATGGCCGAAGAATCGGACAAGCTCCTCGATGAAGACAAACTCACCGCCCAAGCGCTCGAATTGGTCGAGCAAAATGGGATTGTTTTCCTCGATGAAATCGACAAAATCTCCGCCCGTCAAGACGCCCGCGGCGGTGACGTCAGCCGCGAAGGTGTACAGCGCGATCTATTGCCACTGATCGAAGGCACAACCGTGACCACCAAATACGGCATTGTTAAAACTGACCATATTTTATTCATCGCCAGCGGCGCCTTCCACTACTCTAAACCCTCCGATTTATTGGCGGAATTACAAGGGCGCCTGCCCATTCGCGTGGAGCTAAAAGCCCTCACCCAGGACGATTTCAAAAAAATCCTTAAAGACACCGAAGCCAGCTTGATCAAGCAATATGTAGCATTAATCGGCACCGAAAAAGTCACGCTCGATTTCGAAGAAGAAGCGATCGACGAGATCGCCCGCCTGTCGTTTGAAATCAACGAACAAGTCGAAAATATCGGCGCGCGCCGCTTGCATACCGTGATGGAAAAATTGCTGGAAGAAATCAGCTTTTCCGCGACCGATCGCGGCGGCGAAACCATAAAAATCACCGGCGATTACGTCCGCGAAAACGTCGAAACACTCGTCAAAGACAATGATTTGAGCAAGTTTATTTTGTAGGTGAGTTACCGTATAAAAAGTGGACTAGAAAACCGGACTAAGCCCGCATTTTTCGCTAAAATGCGAAAGCGGACTAACATTTTCACCACGTGAGCTGTGGTGAGTGTGGTTTTATTGTAGTCGAAATTGTAAATTTTGTCATTTAAAAATGTGCAATGCCTAATTGTAGCAAAATCACACGTTCTACATCTGTCATTTCATGATCGGTGATTTGCCCTATGTGATTATAAAGACGGTCTTTTGAAACGGTCATAATTTGATCTGCCATGAGTTTTGAACGCTTATTTTTAATTTTCACCAAACATTCTGGTGGGTATAGCTCGCCTGTCGCGCTGGTGGCGGGAATAACCTGAACGCGTTGGCTGTGTGTATTGGAAAGATCGTTGCTACTCAAACACTATTTACAGTTTAAACAGTAAGATTAAATACGGAAATGAGAGATTATTTGTCTATAGTAGAAGAACCCCGCCAACGCACCGCCTATTGCATTCATCGCATTGCCTGAAACAATTGCAGCAAAAGTCACGGAATCTTCCGACATGACAAGCGAAAAAATTTTAAAAGAAACAACTGTAATGATAGCACCGCACAAGGCATATATAAATTTGTTATTCCAATTTTGAGTTGAAACAAAACGTGCTAGAGGCGTCCCCATACATAAAACAAAAATTGCAATAAACGGTCCCATTATAATAAACCCTAAAAGACTTAGCAATATGGCAGAACCAAAGGCATCTAAAAAGCCGGTTGTTAACTCTGCTTTATAAAATGTAACGCCTAGCATTATGGTTTCAATCATCAAAACAATAACCATTGCTTTTACAGTTGCCCAAAGCAACTCAGAAAATGTTTTACGAAAAGTCATTCTCTCTACTCCCACTCTATCGTCCCCGGCGGTTTACTCGTAATATCATACGTCACGCGATTTATCCCGTGCACCTCATTAATAATGCGTGTACTTACCCGCCCTAAAAACTCGTGCTCGAACGGATAGTAATCCGCGGTCATGCCGTCGGTGCTGGTCACGGCGCGTAAGGCACACACATAATCATACGTACGGCCATCACCCATTACCCCAACGGAGCGTACGGGAAGTAACACAACAAAGGCTTGCCAGATCTCATCGTATAAGCCCGCTTTTTTAATCTCGTCCAGATACACAACATCGGCTTTTTTCAAAATCTCCAGCTTCTCACGCGTGATCTCCCCCGGCATCCGAATCGCTAAACCTGGCCCCGGAAATGGATGGCGGCGGATAAAATCCTCTGGCATCCCCAGCGCCCGCCCTAAATCGCGCACCTCGTCCTTGAACAATTCGCGCATCGGCTCAATCAATTTCAAATTCATTCGCTCTGGCAAACCGCCGACATTATGATGCGATTTGATCGTCACACTTGGCCCACCCGTAAAACTCACCGATTCAATCACATCAGGGTACAGCGTGCCTTGCGCGAGGAATTTCGCATCGCCGATTTCTTTGGCGCATTTATCAAACACATCAATAAATAATCCGCCAATAATTTTGCGCTTGGTTTCGGGGTCGGTCACCCCTTCTAACTTGCCGAGGAAAAGATCACTCGCATCTTCATGAATAAGCGGAATGTTGTAATGCTCGCGGAATAACGACACCACTTGCTCGCTCTCACCGCTGCGCATCATGCCCGTATCCACATAAATACACGTGAGCTGATCGCCGATCGCCTCATGGAGCAAAATCGCGGTCACACTTGAATCGACGCCGCCAGACAGCCCACATATAACCTTGCCGCTGCCCACTTTCTCACGGATTTTGGCAATGCTTTCCTCGCGGAAATTTTGCATCGTCCAATCCCCCGAACAGCCGCAAACATTATGCGTGAAATTCTTGAGCAAATCCGCGCCATGCGGCGTATGCACCACTTCGGGATGAAATTGAGTTCCATAAAAACGACGCTCTGTATCGGCGATAAAGGCATACGGCGCGCCTTCGGATTTCGCCAAAACGCGAAAACCATTGGGCAATTCGGCGACATGATCCCCATGAGACATCCACACCTGTTCCCGCGCACCCTTGTGCCATATGCCTTGCGCAACTTTGGAATCATCAATCACTTCCACATGTGCGCGACCAAATTCGCGGCTTTTTTCGCCTTCAACTGTGCCGCCCAATTGCGCAACCATCGTTTGCTGCCCGTAACAAATCCCAAATACAGGCACACCCATCGTAAACACGCAATCTGGAGCGGCTGGCGCGTCCTCATCCAACACACTGCATGGCCCACCAGAAAGAATAATCCCCTTCGGAGCATAGGCTTTTATTTTATCCTCATCCGCCTGATTAAACGGCCAAATCTCGCAATACACACCGCTTTCACGTACACGGCGCGCAATGAGCTGCGTCACTTGTGATCCAAAATCGAGAATTAATATATGCTCGTGGTTTATATTGACTTTAGGGGCGATTACGGGTTGTACTGACATGGTTAACACGGCTTTCGTTTGCGATTGATAGGCCATGTTTTAAGCTAAAAACTGACAAACGTAAAGGTCTGAAACATCGTGACAAAACCAAGCATCTCTTTCGAATTTTTTCCTGCCAAAACGGATAAAGGTACACAAACTCTTTTAAAAAACGTCGGTAAATTGGCCTCGCTCAAGCCCCATTACATGACCGTGACGTATGGCGCAGGGGGGTCAACACAAGACGGAACGCGTAAAACGCTCGAAGCCATGAAAACGCATGAAATCCCCCTCGCCGCGCATTTAACATTCATCAATGCCCGCAAAGATCAATTAAAAACATACACCGATGAATTGTGGAACAGTGGCGTTCGCCATATCGTAGCCTTACGCGGTGACATGCCAAAGGACGCAGACGTCAAATGGCCACTCGATTCGGATAACAATTATTTTCAATACACGTCTGATTTTGTTGCTGGCCTTAAAAGCTGGCACGACTTTGAGATTTCCGTCGGCTGCTATCCCGAAAAACACCCCGACGCCGTATCCTTAGATGCCGACATCGCCGCATTAAAATTAAAATGCGATGCAGGCGCAGACCGCGCCATCACACAATTTTTCTTCGATAATAACGATTATTTTCGCTTCGTTGATCAAGCACAAAGCGCAGGAATTACAACACCAATATGCCCTGGTGTGCTCCCCATTCATGATTTTGAAAGCATGTGTAAATTTGCCAAACGTTGCGAAACCACCGTGCCCAACTGGCTGCATAAAAAATTTGAAGGCGTAGCGGCAAATTCCCCCGATGCCCGCAAAATTGCGACAGATTTATTGCTCGAGCAAACAGAAAACCTTGCCGCACATGGCGTAGAACATATCCATTTCTACACCCTCAATAAATCCTCCATCACGACGGAAGTATGCGAAGCTTTAGCCCTATAAAAACGTTTGACACCATGTGCCGACAAGTTTAAAATTTAGCATATCGCGGCATTTGAATAAGCAGCTTGCACCGCGTTAAACACAGCTAAAGCGCCGGATATAGGATTGATCAAACTCGCTCAAATCCCCCCAAAAAATCAGGTGCTTTTAATTTAATATAACCCCCTATATACTACGGGGCACGCTTAACATGAAAAAGGATATAAAATGGTTTTAGCAACAAATCTTGGTTTCCCCCGTATCGGCGCGATGCGTGAATTGAAAAAAGCAACCGAGAGCTATTGGAAAGGCAAAAGCACGCAAGACGATTTGTTAAAAATCGGCAAGGATTTGCGCGCGCAAAACTGGAAATTGCAAAAAAATGCTGGAATTGACCATATCCCTTCAAATGATTTTGCCTATTATGATCAAATTTTAAGCATGACCGCCACGCTTGGCTTGATCCCAAAGCGCTACAAACACAGCGGTGACAATGTTGATCTCGACACATATTTCGCGATGGCACGCGGCGCGCAAAAAGACGGCTTAGACGTCACCGCCATGGAGATGACCAAATGGTATGATACCAATTATCACTACATTGTGCCCGAATTTGAAAAAGGCATGAAACCCACACTCTCCAGCACAAAAATATTCGATGAATATGACGAAGCCAAAGCGCTGGGCATTCAAACACGACCCGTCATCGTTGGCCCCGCAACATTCACATTCCTCGGTAAGCCGCAATATGATGGCTTTGATCATGTAGAATTCATGAAAACCTTGCTCCCCGTCTACAACGAAATCCTCGAAGGCCTCGCTCAGCGCGGCTGTGAGTGGGTGCAAATAGACGAGCCCGTCTTCTCTCTTGATCTATGCGAAAAAGGACAAAACACAATTCGTAGCGCTTATGAAGGATTAACAAAGCCCAACGGCCTCAAAATCCTCGTCGCAACATATTTCGAAAGCCTGAAAGACAACGCAGAACTCGCGTTCAACTTGCCCGTTGATGGCATTCACATTGACCTATGCCGTGGGTCTGGCCGCGCCAACACAACCGCCAATGATGCAGACCGCGATCTCGAACAAGCTTTATCGCTTATCGGCAGCACAAAAATCCTGTCTTTAGGCGTGGTTGACGGACGCAATATTTGGAAAAACAACATCCGCATTTCTCTCGATAAAATCGAAAAAGCCGCTGAAAAGCTCGGCAGCGATCGCGTATTCGTCGCCGGCAGTTGCTCACTCCTGCACACCCCCGTAGATTTAAATTCCGAACCCACATTGGATGAAGAACTCAAAAGCTGGATGGCCTTTGCCACACAAAAATTACATGAAATCGCATTAATCACCAAAGGCGCGAACAAAGGCCGCGAAAATATCGCCGCTGAGTTGGCCAAAAGCGAAAAAGCACAAGAAAACCGCAAAACCTCGACCCGCATTCATAACCGCGCCGTTGATGAACGCATCAAAAACATCAGCGATGATATGAAAGAACGTGCATCATCATTCGATAAACGCCAAGATATACAGCACAAAGCCCTTAACTTGCCGCTCTACCCGACCACGTCAATCGGATCATTCCCCCAAACACAAGACATCCGTAAAGCACGTTCCGACTTTAAAAAGGGCGATCTTGATGAAGCCGCTTACAAAGAAGCTATGAAAGCCGAAATCCGCGAAGTCGTAAAATTCCAGCATGACATTGATATTGACGTGCTCGTGCATGGCGAACCTGAACGCAACGACATGGTTGAATATTTCGGCGAACAACTCCAAGGCTTCGCATTCTCCAAATATGGTTGGGTGCAATCCTATGGAACACGTTGCGTCAAGCCGCCCATCATCTTCGGAGATGTTTCCCGCCCCAAAGCTATGACTGTGGAATGGAGCAAATACGCACAAAGCCTAACACAAAAAATCATGAAAGGGATGCTCACAGGGCCAATCACGATTTTGCAATGGTCATTTGTTCGTGACGATCAACCGCGCAACGACACCGCCCGTCAAATTGCGCTTGCCATCCGTGATGAAGTTTCTGATCTCGAAGCCGCAGGCATTAAAATGATTCAAATCGATGAAGCCGCATTCCGCGAAGGTCTGCCACTGCGCCGCAATGATTGGCAGGAATATCTGGATAACGCGGTGGAAAATTTCCGTCTGTCCTCCTGTGTCGTCACCGATGAAACGCAAATCCATACGCATATGTGTTATTCGGAATTCAACGATGTTATCGAATCCATCGCTGCCATGGACGCCGATGTGATCTCCATTGAAACATCCCGCTCACAAATGGAGCTATTGGACGCTTTTGTGGACTTCAATTACCCTAACGAAATTGGGCCAGGCGTGTATGACATTCATTCCCCCCGCGTACCAGAAACACAAGAAATGGTCGACTTGCTTAACAAAGCCAAAGAAAACCTCGCCGAACGTCAAATCTGGGTTAACCCTGATTGCGGCTTAAAAACC